>JAJYYG010000156.1 GCA_021801235.1 Actinomycetes bacterium | reverse complement strand
GCGCGCCGCCCGCCGAAGAGGATGGCGTCGATGGGAACCCCGGCCGGGTCCTCCCACTCCGGTGCGATGGCCGGGTCCTGGGCGGCCGGGACCGTGAAGCGGGCGTTGGGGTGGGCGGCAGGCGTGCCGGTCCCCGGGGTCCAGTCCTCGCCCCTCCAGGAGGTCAGGTGGTCGGGGACCTCGTCGGTCATCCCCTCCCACCAGACGTCACCGTCGTCGGTCAGCGCCGTGTTGGTGAAGATCGTGTTGGCGTGCATCGTGTACATCGCGTTGGGATTGGAGTGCAGGTTGGTACCGGGCGCCACTCCGAAGAACCCCGCCTCGGGATTGATGGCGTAGAGCCGGCCGTCGGCGCCGAACTTCATCCAGCAGATGTCGTCGCCGACCGTCTCCACCTTCCACCCGGGAAGGCTGGGGACGAGCATGGACAGGTTGGTCTTCCCGCAGGCGGACGGGAAGGCCCCGGTGATGAACCGGGCGACACCCTCGGGGCTGGTCAACTTCAGGATGAGCATGTGCTCGGCCAACCAGTGGTCGTCCCGCGCCATCACCGAGGCGATGCGGAGGGCGAAGCACTTCTTTCCGAGGAGCGCGTTGCCGCCGTAGCCGGACCCGTAGGACCAGATCTCACGCGTCTCGGGGAACTGGACGATGTACTTGTTGTCCGCGTCGCACGGCCAGGGGGAGTCCGCCTCCCCCGGCTCCAGGGGCGCCCCGACGGAGTGGAGGCAGGGCACGAACTCCCCTTCGCTCCCGAGGACGTCGAGGGCGGCCCTGCCCATCCGGGTCATGATCCGCATCGACACGGCGACGTAGGGCGAATCGGTGATCTCCACCCCGATGTGGGCGATGTCGGAGCCCAGGGGTCCCATCGAGAAGGGGACCACGTACATGGTCCTGCCGTGCATCGAGCCCCGGAACAGCCCGGTCAGGGTGTCCCGCATCTCGGTCGGGTCCCGCCAGTTGTTGGTGGGACCGGCATCGGACTCGAGCGTGGAGCAGATGAAGGTGCGGTCCTCGACGCGCGCCACGTCCCCGGGATCGGAGCAGGCCCAGTAGCTGTTCGGCCGCTTGGCCTCCGAGAGCTCGGTGAACGTGCCGTTGCGCACCAGCAGCTCGCACAGGCGGTCGTACTCCTCGGCGGAGCCGTCGCACCACTCCACCGACGCCGGTTCGGTCAGCGCTGCGATCTCCCCCACCCAGTCGACCAGCTTCTTGTTCTCGGTGGGCGGCATCGGCAACGGTTCCTCCTCGGTAGTCCGGCGCTGTCATGGAGACGATCACACAAGCGATCACGCGCAGAACATGCTCCGTTCACCGCGCGTTCACCGATTGTAGCGGCGGTGGCCGTTCCGGATGGTAGGCAGGACGGATGGACGCAGCTCCTTGGCCAGCGGGGTGGACGGGCGGCCGGACGGACGGGCAGAGCCGGACCGGCGGCGCCGGTGACGAGTTCGCGGTGATCGAGCGACTGAGGGCCAGGTTCGAGGCTCCGTCGGAGGGAGCCGGCCGTGCGACCACCCGGCTCCATGCCGGCGAGGTCGGGATCGGGGACGACGCCGCGGTCGTCCTCCCGCCCGCTGACGGCCCGGTCCTGCTCGCCACCGACCTGGTGGTGGAGGGGGTCCACGTCGACCTCGGTCTCTGCGGGCTCGACGACGTCGGCTACAAGGCGGTGATGGTGACGGTGTCGGACCTGGCGGCCATGGGCGCCCGCCCCGACCATCTGCTGCTCTCGGTCGCCGCCCCCCCGGGAACCGACCTCGACCTGCTCGGGTCCGGCGTCGACGTGGCGGCCCGCGAGACCGGCTGCGTGGTGGTGGGAGGCGACCTCTCGAACGGGCCGGCGCTCGCCGTGTCGGTGGCGGTGTCGGGGTCGTTGCGGAGCCCGACGGATCCAGGGCCGCTCCTCCGCTCGGGGGCACGCCCCGGCGATCTCCTCTTCCTGACCGGGCCGCTCGGGGCGTCCGCGGCCGGCCTACGGCTGCTTCGGGGGACAGCAGCCCCGGTCGCCGGGTCGGCCGACCCGGCCTGGGCGGCCCTGGTCGGCGCCCATCGCAGGCCGGTGGCGCGCCTGGCCGAGGGGGAGGCCGCCCGCCTGGCCGGTGCCTCCGGTTGCATCGACCTCTCCGACGGGCTGGCGGCCGACGCCCGCCACCTGGCGGTGGCGTCGGAGGTCGGGGTTGCCATCGAAGGCGTCCCCGCCGCAGAGGGGGCGACCGTGGCGGAGGCGCTCTCCGGAGGGGAGGACTACGAGCTCCTCATCGCCGTCGGTGAGGAGGTGGACCTGGAGCGCGTCTTCGCGGGGGCCGGTCTGCGCAGGCCACTGCCGATCGGGCGGTGCGACGACCGGGCGGGGAGCTGCACCCTCGACGGGAGGCCGTTGCCCGGGTCCGGTTGGGTCCACCGGTTCGACCCGCAGGACCGGGGATGACCGGATCCGGTCGCTTCGGTCCACTCAGGGAATCCTCAGGATGCTCCGCGACAATCCGGAGAGGTCGGGCCCCCGGGGACCGAGGGTGCACGGGGTCCTGCGGTCCGAGCGGGGCGGGCGGGGTG
>JAJYYG010000040.1 GCA_021801235.1 Actinomycetes bacterium | reverse complement strand
GGTCGCCGAGGAGGTCGCCCAACGCCTGGGCGCACTCGTCGGCTACGAGCTCCAGGTGGCAGCGGCGACCGCGGGCTGAACCCCCGACCCTCCCCGCCTGAACCCTCCGGCTGCGGGCGGCGGGTAGCCTCGTCCCCAATGTGCGGCATCATCGGCATCACCGGGGACGCGCCCACGCTCGACGTGCTGCTCGAAGGCCTGGCCCGGCTCGAGTACCGGGGCTACGACTCGGCCGGGCTGGCCCTCCTGCCCGCTACGGCCGGGGGCGCCCTGTGGCGTGCCCGGGCCGCCACCGGGACGCACTCCCTCGACGACCTGGCGAAACGGGTCGACGGGGCGCCGGAGGGGGCCACGACCGGGATCGGGCATACGCGCTGGGCCACCCATGGCCGCCCGTCCGAGGAGAACGCCCATCCCCACGTCGACTGCACCGGGACGGTGGCGCTCGTTCACAACGGCATCATCGAGAACCACTACGAGCTCAGCGACGCGCTGGTCGCCGCCGGGCACGAGCTCAGCTCGGAGACCGACACCGAGGTCCTGGCCCACCTCCTGGAGGAGGCCCTCGCCGAGGCGCCGGAGGCCGGCCTGGTCGGAGCGGTCCGGACGATGCTCGGGCGGGTGCGTGGCTACTTCGCCCTCGCCGCGGTGCGGACGGCGGAGCCCGGCCTTATCGTGGCCGCCCGCCGGGTTTCCCCGCTGGTGATGGGCGTGACCGCGACCACCGCCCTGCTGGCGTCGGACATCCCGGCCCTGCTCGGCACCACCAGCGAGTTCCTCCTCCTCGAGGACGACCAGATCGCCGAGCTCCGGCCCGGGTCGGTCCGGGTCACCGACCTCGACGGCGTCGAGGTGGAGCCGAAGGCGCGCACGGTCGACTACGACCTGGATGCCGCCCGCAAGGACGGCTACGACGACTACATGAGCAAGGAGATCCACGAGCAGCCGGCCGCGGTGGCGAGCACCCTGCTCGATCGGCAGCTCCCCGACGGCACCCTCGCGCTCGACGAGGTGCGGATCTCCGACGACGAGCTCCGGTCGATCGACAAGGTCTTCATCGTGGCGTGCGGAAGCAGCTATCACGCCGGTCTCATGGCCAAGTACGCCATCGAGCACTGGGCCCGTCTGCCGGTCGAGATCGACATCGCGAGCGAGTTCCGCTACCGCGACCCGGTGCTCGACTCCCACACCCTGGTCATTGGGGTGAGCCAGTCCGGGGAGACGGTCGACACCCTGCAGGCACTGCGCGAGGCGCGGCGTTGGAACGCCAAGGTCCTGGTCATCTCCAACGTGGTGGACTCCTCGATGACCAGGGAGGCTGACGCGGTGCTCTACACGCGGGCCGGGCCGGAGATCGGGGTCGCCGCCACCAAGACCCACCTCGCCCAGATCACCGCGCTGGAGATCCTGGCGCTGTACCTGGCCCAGGTGCGAGGCACTCTCTATCCGGCCGAGGCCCGTGCCCTGCTCGTCCGGATGGGCGAGCTCCCGGCCAAGGTTGCCCTCGCGCTCGAGCGGGGCCCTGCCGTCGACGACGTGGCCCGCGCCTATCGCGACTCGCCGTCGTTCATCTTCCTCGGGCGCCACGTCGGCTACCCGGTCGCTCTCGAAGGCGCGCTCAAGCTGAAGGAGCTCTCCTACCTGCGGGCGGAGGGGTTCCCGGCCGGCGAGCTCAAGCACGGGCCGATCGCCCTGGTGGAGCCGGGGACGGTGGTGATCGGGGTGGCCACCCGCACCCGGCTGTGGGAGAAGATGCTGGCCAACGTGGCCGAGGTGAAGAGCCGGGGCGCCACGGTCGTGCTGGTGGCCAACGACGGGGACGACGAGACGGCGCGCCAGGCCGACGCCGTGCTCTGGGTCCCGCCGACCGAACAGCTCTTCGCCCCGATCGTCGACGTGGTGCCCCTCCAGCTCTTCGCCTACTCGATGGCCCGGCTGCACGGTCTCGACGTCGACCGTCCGCGGAACTTGGCCAAGGTGGTCACTGTCGAGTGACCGATCCGGCGAGTGGCCGGCCCGGCGCGTGACGGGTCCCGATCCGGGCGGCCCCCCTTCCCCGGACGCCGTCCTGGGGATCGGCGTCGACGCCGTCGAGGTGGACCGCCTCCGCCGTGTGCTCGGCCGGAGGCCCGGTCTCGCCGCCCGGGTCTTCACCGAAGGGGAACGCGACTACGCCGGTCGCGCCGGCGATCCGGCCGAGCGCCTGGCGACCCGGTTCGCGGCCAAGGAGGCGACGATGAAGGCCCTGGGCGGGGGGATCGGGACCTTCCGCTTCACCGACGTCGAGGTGGTCCGGCTCGGGCGGGGCGCCCCGTCCCTCGCCCTCCACGGATCGGCCGCCCGGGCGGCGGCGCGTGCCGGGGTGGCGCGCTGGAACCTCTCCCTGACCCACACTCACCGGACGGCCATCGCCTTCGTGATCGCCTCGGGTGGCCCCATCCCGGCCGGCGACCCCATCCCGGCCGGCGGCCCCATCCCGGCCGGCGACCCCATCCCGGCCGGCGACCCCATCCCGGCCGGTGGCCCCATCCCGGCCGGCGAGCGACGCCCCACCCGGCA
>JAJYYG010000136.1 GCA_021801235.1 Actinomycetes bacterium | reverse complement strand
GCGTCTACGACGCCCAACTCCAGTCCGACATCGAGACGGTGGCCCGCAACGTCTCGTCGTTCGTCCGCACCTCGTCGGCCACGTCCGCCCTCGCCGGCGACGCGGTGGCCGCTCTCGGGGCGGCACTGGGACCTCCCGGCCAGGTTGCCACCCTCATCCTCCCGGCCGACGTGTCGTGGTCGGAGGGGGGCGTTCCGGTCGGCGGTCCCCCACCGGCACGTCCGTCCGGCGCTCCTCCCGATGCGGCGACCGTCGCCTCCGTCGCCTCCGCCCTCCGCTCCGGCGAGCCGGCCGCCGTCTTCATCGGCGGGCGGGCCTGCCGCGAGCCCCTGCTCTCCGTGTCGTCGGCCGTCGCCCGGACCTGCGGGGCGAAGCTGCTCGCCGAGACGTTCCCCGCCCGCCTCGAGCGTGGCGCCGGACGACCACCGGTCGAACGCCTCGGGTACCTCGCCGAGTTCGCCGCCATGCAGCTCGACGGCCTCCGGCACCTCGTCCTCGTCGATGCGAAGTCACCGGTGTCCTTCTTCGCCTACCCGGGCAAGGCCAGTGACCTCGTCCCGGAGGGCTGCACCGTCCACGTCCTGGCCGGCCCGACCGACGACGTCGCCGCGGCCCTCGGCGCGTTGAGCGAGGAGTTGGGGGCCGGTGGAACCGAACCGGAGCGCCAGGCAGCCACCACTCCCCCACTGCCGACCGGGGCGCTGACCGCGCAGTCCGTATCGGCCGTCGTCGGAGCGCTACTCCCCGAAGGCGCCATCGTGTCCGACGAGGGGAACACGTCCGGCCTCTTCGCCGCCGGGGCCACCGCCGGTTCGCCCCCCCACGACTGGCTGACTCTCACCGGGGGGGCGATCGGCCAGGGGCTCCCCCTGGCGGTGGGCGCCGCGGTCGCCTGCCCCGACCGCCGGGTGATCGCGCTGGAGGCGGACGGGAGTGCGATGTACACCCTCCAGTCGTGGTGGACGATGGCCCGCGAGGGGCTCGACGTCACCACCGTGGTGTTCAACAACCGGTCCTACGCCGTGCTGAACATGGAGCTCGACCGGGTGGGTGCCGAAGCTCCGGGCCCGAGAGCCAAGGAGATGCTGGACCTCACCCGTCCGGACCTCGACTTCACGGCACTGGCCACGGGGTTGGGGCTGCACGCCGAACGGGCCGAGACCTCGGAGCAGTTCGCCGAGGCCCTGGGGCGGTCCCTCGCCACCCCGGGCCCGAGCGTGATCGAGGCGATGGTCCCCTCCATCATCTGAGGGTGCAGCGGTTCCATCGGCCGTGTGGACAGCGTCCCCGGAGGCCCGGTTGCTGCGTTCCGTGTGCCCACCGGCCACGGTATCGTCACTGCCGAAGGGGGACCATGACGATCGATCCCGATGATCCAGACTTCCTCGACCTCCTCGACGAGGCGTTCATCCGGACCTGCGGACACTGCGGCCGTCAGACGCCGCCTCGCTGGTCGGAGTCGTCGAGCCTCGAGGAGGCCCGGCGTCGAGGGTGGCGCCGGGTGGCGGCGTCCGACCGCCCGGGGGCACGTCGGATGGACCTCTGCGGACGGTGTGCCAGCGACGCCGGCTACGGACCACCGATGGCTCGCTGGGGGTGATCCGTTCCGGCTCCGCCGGAGGCGATCCCGGGCGGTCAGGCGGGTCTGGGTCCGACGAACGTGACCCGCCCGTCGAACAGGTCGAGGGGGTCGGACTCCCTGCGGATCGAGCCCTGCTCGCACGTGCCCAGGTTGATCCAACCGAGCAGCTGCTCCTCGGGCGACGCGGCGAACAGGGCCCGGACCGGGGCGGTGTCGAGCACCCGTGCGCTCTTCCACGCCGCACCGAAACCCAGGGCGGTAGCGGCCAGGACGATCGCGTACCCGGCACACGAGGCGGACACCGTCTGCTCCCAGCGCGGGATGTTGGAGGCGACCACGGGGGAGGCGACGACCATCACCTGCATCGGGGCCGCGTCGGGCTTGCCCGCCATCTTGGCCGATACCGACGCCGGTACCTCGCCACCGTCCTGTTCCCGCAGGCCGGCCACCAGGGCGTCGGAGAACGACGAGCGGCCGCTTCCCGAGACGACGACGAAGCGCCACGGCCGGAGGTGACCGTGGTCCGGCACCGCCGTCGCCGCCCGCAGGATGTCCACGAGCTCTCCGTGACCGGGTGCCGTGCCGTCCCGGGACGGCACCCGGCGGGGGGCGACCAGGAGGTCGAAGCCGGCGTTGGCGCCGGGTACCACCTCGATGCTCACGCCGAGACGATATCGACCGGCGTCCCGACCGGGACCACCCGCAACTGCTCCTGGTCGGCGAGCTGGAGGCGGACGCAGCCGTGGGAGACCTGGGCGCCGGTGGTGCCGATCGCCGCGCTCGCTCCCAGTGGACCGTGGATGGCGACGATGGCGTCGCCCGAGTAGTCCCAATCGGTGATCGTGTTGGAGTGGGCGGATGTCACCATGACGAACGGACCGTACCCCGGGCTCGGCGGCATGGCCAGGAGGGCTACGAAGAACTGACCGGTCGGGGTCGGGTACTGCGGGAGACCGACCCCGGCGGGCATGGTGACCACCTGCCGTCCCTTGTCGAACAAC
>JAJYYG010000126.1:14501-16354 GCA_021801235.1 Actinomycetes bacterium | reverse complement strand
CCCGCGGCGGCGTCGACGGAGCGTCCGGACGGCCGGATCGAGGTCGACCTGGCGGTGGGAGGGGACGCCTGGCTCGAGCGGCTCCTGCTGCGGTTGGGCAGGCGCGGCACGGTCGTCTTCCCGCCGGCCGACCGGAGCCTGGCCGCGGCCGCCGCCGCGCGTGTCCTGGCCCGGTACAGAGAGCTGGAAAAGCAATAAGAATTACTGATACGACATGAAAAGCATTGAAGAAGTAGTCTCCCGGGGGTGGAGCCACCCCGGTGCTGAAGGTGCAGGTGGTCCGTCCCGACGGGTACGGGTACTACGTCGGCGGCCGATCGGTGCACGACGGTCGCGAACTGGCCGGTAGCGAGCTCGAGGGCCCCGGGGTGTGGACCGGAGCAGCGGCGGGATCGTTGGGGCTGCAGGGCACGGTCGACCCGGAGCCCTTCTCCTCCGTGATGCACGGCCTGGACCCCGGAACGGGGCAGGCCCTCCGTTCCCCCCGTGGGCCAGCCAGCGTCGGCGGCTACGACCTGACCTTCTGTGCGCCCAAGTCGGTCAGCCTCCTTGCCGCCCTGGCCCCACGGGAGCTGGCGGTCGAGGCCGGGCTCGGGCACGACGCGGCAGTGGCCGACGCCAGCGCCTACCTGGCGCGGCACGGTCTCGGGGTCCGAAGGGCGCACGGGCGCACCCGTTCGTATCTGGCCTCCACGGGGATGGTGGCCGGCTCGTTCCGGCACCTGACCAGCCGGGCGCTCGACCCGCACCTCCACACCCATGTGGTGGCGGCCAACATCGCCCACGGTGTAGACGGGCGGTGGTCGGCGGTGGACAGTCGGCGCGTGTTCGCCCACGTCCGGGCGGCCGGTTCCGTCTACCAGGCGTCGCTGCGGTTGGAGCTGGGCGAGCGGCTTGGCGTGGGATGGGACGTGCGGCCGTCGGGGCTCGGGGACGTCGCCGGCGTCGATCCGGCCCTGCGGCGCCTGTTCTCCCAGCGCACTGCCTCCATCGAGGAGCTCGTCGCCCGCCGTTTCGGCGGGGACGGCCGCCGTCACCGCGGCGCCTTTTACGCCACGCGGCCGGAAAAGGACGTCAGTGCTTCGATCGGCTCGCTGACCGACGCGTGGCGCCGGCGGGCGGAGGACTTCGGGTTCGACCTCGGTGAGCTCGGTCGGGTGGTGGGCCGGGGACGAAGCGCAGCCCGTGACCTCGGGACAGGCGGACGTAGCGCCATCGCCCGGTTCGACCCGGAACGCCTGGCGCGCCGCCTCCGGGAGGCGGACGGTCCTGACCGGACACTGTCGCGGGGTGATCTGGTGGTCCATGTGGCGGCAGCCTCGCCGGAGGGTGCCACCGCTCGGCAGGTGGAGTCGGTGGTGGATGCGATCGTCGACGCGTCCGGTTCCCCGACATCCGGAGTGCACGGATCCGAGCAGCGGTGGCGTGTGGGGGCGGTGGCCCGGACGCTGGGCGAAGGGCGTGACCTCACGGGTGCGGCGTCGTCCCGCTGCATCCTCCCGGACCAGGGTCCGGGGCCGTCTCCGGGGTGGCACGGGAGGGCGGTGGTCGGTCGGGAGCATGCAGGTGACGGGAGCCGTGGAGCGGAGCCCCGGTTCGCGAGGGAGCGGAGGCTCTCAGACCTCCGAGACCGAACAGACCTCCGGGACCGGTCAGCCATCGTGCGGGATCGGCGGAACGATGCACGGGAGCGAACGGACGTCCGGGAGCGCGGCCGAAGTAGCCGGGACGGTCTCGACCTCGGCCGGTGACCCGGCCGGGGCCCACCAGGAGGCTCACCGGCCGAGATCGACCGCACGGTCCCGGAGCCGGACGTGCTCCCGATGTCCGAACTCGAGCATCGGCCGCCACGG
>JAJYYG010000126.1:0-14491 GCA_021801235.1 Actinomycetes bacterium | reverse complement strand
TGCCAGCGGGATCCAACCGGCCTGGTTCCGTTCGTCGAAGACCAGGGCGTGGTCGGGCGCACCCCGCCCGATCAGGTCTGGGGGCAGCCTGCGACGCAACCGGGTGGCCAACGACTCCCCGGTGGTCGGCCGGCCTCCGGTGACCGCGTCGGTGAAGGGGTGACCGGTCGGCGTCCGCCCCACGGACACCGACCGGGTGGCGACCTCTTCGTCGCCGGCCAGCGTGGACAGGGCCTCGAGCGTGCGGACGTCGGCGATCCCCGGCAGCACCATGGTGGTGCCGAACAGGGACGGGAAGCCTTCGGCCTCCTGCGGCCACCGCCGACGCGCCTGGGAAAGGTCCTGGAAGCACGCCAGGGTGACCAGACCCTGGCCCCCGCCCTCGCTCACCAACGCGGGGAGCGAGGGGAGGGGGGCGATGTTCGCCACCTCGTCCAAGGCGAGGAGCACGGGAGGGCGGGTACCCGGCCGACCCGCCGACGATGCGCTCCGGGCGTACGCCGCGTTCCGTACGTCCTCGAGGAGCCCGACGACCATCGGCGCGACCAGGGCCTGACGGTGGGCGGGAGCGCAGATGTAGATGGTGTCGGCGGAGTCCACGAACGCCGCCGCATCCATGTCCGGAGCGACGGTGGTGGCCAGGGCGCGCTCGCTGCGGTAGCCGGACAACGCCCCGGATGCCGTGGACCAGATGCCGCTCAGCTCGCGCTCGTCGGTGGCGGTGATGCCGTCGAGCGAGTTGTAGGCGAGGTCGGCGGTTCCCGCGGGTGCGGCGGCGAGGATGGACTTTGCCGGGTTGGCCTGGCGCCGGTCGACCCAGCCGAGGACGGTTCGCATGTCGAGCTCTTCGAGGGATCCGGCGTGGAGCAGGGGTGCCAGCAGTGAACGCGCCCGCTCGTTCCAATGGCCGCCGTCGGGTCGGCCCGAGGTAGGCGCGGCTCCCACGTCGACCAGCGAGGCGGCCACCGCGACGGCGCCGTCCCAGGTGGCCGCGGTCTGCAGGGGTGACCAGCGCAGTGGTTCGACCGTTCCACCGCTCGGGAACGAACCGGTTGGATCGAACAGCAGGCAACGCCCGATCCGGCCACGCACGGCCGAAGTTGCCGCCACGACATCGGGCTTGGTCGAGGTCGACACCACCGGGCCAGCAGCCGCGAAGAGGTTGGGGATGACCACCGATGAGGTCTTCCCCGAGCGCGGCGGCCCGAGCACGAGCATGGAGTGCTCCGGACGGGCGAAGTGCCACTGGTCGCCGCCGTGGCCGAGGTACAGAGCGTGGCCGGCGGCGGCGGAACCGGCGGTGCATGCAGCGTGGAGGGCCGCGACCTGTGCCGCAGCGGGATCGACCGAGAAACTTGTCATGTTCGACTCCCGTCCAGTCGTCGCCCGCTGTCCGATGCGACGCCACGCCGCGAGAGGAGCGTCACCGTCCGGCTCGAGTGTGCAGCCAGCGCTCGTGCAGAGAAAGCGTTGCAAACAATGGGGAATTTGTCCAGGGCTTGTTTCAGGCGGTGCGGCCGTACGTCCGGGTCGACCCGTGGTGCCGTCGGTTCCCCTGGGTTCGGCCCGGCATTCGTCCGTGGCCCGCGACCGCAAGACCTGCGGAAATGCTTGACCTGACAGGGAAATGCCACTTGGATAGCTCCGATCGTGCAGCACTGAGGAGGTGATCGTGAACAAGTCGCAGCTCGTCGGAGCGGTCCATGGGATGACGCCGTTGTCCCGTCGGACCGTCGAGGACGTGGTGGACGGCGTGTTTACATCGATCATGGCCGAGGTCCGCTCCGGTGGGAAGGTAACGGTGGTCGGGTTCGGAACGTTCAGACCCGTCCAGCGTCGGGCCCGCATGGGGCGGAATCCGAGGACTGGCGAAGTGGTGCCGATCGCCGCGTCGAAGGGTGTCCGGTTCGCCACCGGTTCGGCGTTCAAGACGGCGTTGAACTCCAAGGAGGGAGCACCCATGGCAGTGACAAAGGCTGCAGCCAAGAAGGCACCGGCCCGTAAGGCCGTCGCCAAGAAGACGGTGGCCAAGAAGACGGTGGCCCGCAAGACCGTCGCCAAGAAGACGGTCGCCAAGAAGGCACCGGCCCGCAAGGCCGTCGCCAAGAAGACGGTGGCCAAGAAGACGGTGGCCAAGAAGACGGTGGCCCGCAAGGCCGTCGCCAAGAAGGCCGTCGCCAAGAAGACGGTCGCCAAGAAGGCACCGGCTAAGAAGACGGTGGCCCGCAAGGCCGTCGCCAAGAAGACGGTGGCCAAGAAGGCACCGGCCCGCAAGGCCGTCGCCAAGAAGACGGTGGCTAAGAAGACGGTGGCTAAGAAGACGGTGGCCCGCAAGACCGTCGCCAAGAAGACGGTCGCCAAGAAGGCACCGGCCCGCAAGGCCGTCGCCAAGAAGACGGTGGCCAAGAAGACGGTGGCCAAGAAGGCACCGGCCCGCAAGGCCGTCGCCCGCTGAGGCCGGTTCCACCGCAGCGTCCATGGGGCGCTGCGGTGGAACCGACGGCACGCGTCGTGCGGCTCTCCGGGCGACTGGTCAGAGGTCGCCCATGAGGTGGAACGCTTCGCCGACGCGGAACCCCCCGAGAGTGCCGTGGCTGGCGAGCTGATGGCGGACCTTCGTCCCGAACGCGTCGGTCGAGGGATCCTCGGAGCGCGCCGTCCCTTCGCCCGCGATCCCCATGGTCGACTGCCACTGGCTGGCGTGACGGAGCAGGGCTCCGACCTTGGTCGCTTCGAATCCTTCGGCGTCCTCGACGTGATCGGGAAGGTCGGCCTCCCAGAGGAGCAGGGTGTGGGGTCGGTGGGGACCGTCCCCCACGCCGGGGAAGAAGTGGGGATCGCGGGCCGCCACCACCGAGTCCACGGTGAGGAACCCCGCCGCACGATGGTCGGGATGCAGCCGGTACCGCCTCCAGGGGTCGTGGCCGAGGACGACCGCCGGTCGGAGGCGTCTCAGGATCGCGACGACCGAGCGACGTTCCTCGACCCCGTTGGCGAGCTCGCCGTCCACGCTCCCGAGGAAGAGGACCCGGTCAGGGTCGTTCTCCCTCCCCAGATCCTTGTCGGACCCGGCGCTCCCGGCACCCTCCCCCTCCGGCTCGACGGCCCCGTCGAGCACGGCTGCCGCCTCCCGGCACTCGGCCATCCGCCGTGCCACCAGCTCCCCGGTGTCGGCGGCCGGGTCCCAGCTCCCCTTGGATCCGTCGGTCAGGACCAGGTGGTGGACCCGGCAGCCGGCCGCCGCCCACTTCGCGAGCGTGGCCCCGCAGCCGAACTCGATGTCGTCCGGATGGGCACCGATGGCCAGGGCGCTCGTCGGCGTGGGGATGTCCGAGGTGGGGAGCCCTGCACGCGGGAGGTCGCCCACCGGAAGGCCGCTCGGGGCGGAGTCCCGGTGGTGCCCCGGTCCGGTCACCGCGGCGACCTTTCGTCATCCGGGGGTCCGACGAACCCGGTAATCGGCGCGGCCAGCACCGGGACCAGGTCGGACGGTTCGTCGACGTCCCAGGCGAGGTCGGGACGATGGAGGACCTGCACGGGGATCCCGAGGCGCCCGGATTCCGCACGGTGGCGCTCGAACGATCCGGGGCCGTAGGAGAACCGGAAGCCGGTTCCGACGGGCACCGCGATCACGTTGGTCCCGTTGCCGAACCGGTCGGGCACCAGGGTGATCCCCGGTGCCAGCCCCACGGAGGCAAGGTCCGCAGCCCGGGGGAGGTCGCCGTGGGCGACGACGACCTGGTGGGCTCCGGCACGGGCCAGGTGGTCGACACCGGCTTCGACCGCCCCGTTCAGGCCCCGCCCGGGCTCCCAGACCACCAGGGCCCCCCGGGTGCGGGCCCAGGTGGCGACGTCGCGGTCGTCGCAGACCACCGCGACGGGAAGGGGCCTGGCCGCGGCGAGCACCCGTTCCGCCATGGCCCGGGCGAACGCCGCCCTCTCTCCCGCGTCCATGGCGAGGTGGAGGCGGCCCTTCGCCTCGCCGAACGCCTTGACCGGGACGAGCACCGCCCGCGACCCGAGGTGGAGGAGCGATCGGGTGACACGGCTCGACTCTCCGGCACCGGGCACCCGGCCAGTGTAGGGGCGATGCCGGTCCACCGCGGGAGCGGTCGGGAGCGTAGGGTGGGCCCGTGCCGGACAAGGTGGCCGTGATCGGAGCGGGCTCGTGGGGGACGTCGGTGGCGGCCCTCGCCGCCAGGAACGCCCCGACCGTCCTCTGGGCACGGGACCCCGCGGTGGCCGAGTCGGTGCGCGTCCAACGGGCGAATCCGTCGTACCTCCCGGGTGTGCTCCTGCCGGACGGGATGGACGCCACCGACGATCTCGGCGAGGCGGTGACCGGCGCGTCCCTGGTGGTGATGGCGGTGCCGTCGCACGGGTTCCGGGCGGTGGTGGAACGGGTCGCCCCACTGGTGGCGGCGGGGACGCCGGTGCTCAGCCTGACCAAGGGGCTGGAGCAGGGGACCCATCTGAGGATGACCGAGCTGCTGGCCACCATGTTGCCCTGGAGCCCGGCCGGGGTCCTCACCGGTCCGAACCTGGCGGCGGAGGTGGCGGCCGGGCAGCCGACGGCCGGAGTGGTGGCGATGGAGGAGGAGCCGCTGGCGCGGTGGATCCAGGGGGTCCTGATGTCCCGGACGTTCCGGGTCTACACGAACGCGGACGTGGTGGGCTGTGAGATCGCCGGGGCATTGAAGAACGTGCTGGCGGTGGCGGCCGGCATCTCCGACGGCCTCGGGTTCGGGGACAACACGCGGGCCGCCCTGATCACGCGGGGGCTGGCGGAGATGGGGCGCCTGGGCGTGCAGCTGGGGGGCGACCGGATGACCTTCGCCGGCCTCGCCGGTGTCGGGGACCTGGTCGCCACCTGCACGAGCGCGAAGAGCAGGAACCACTCGGTCGGGGTCGCCCTCGGCGAGGGCCGGTCCCTGTCCGACGTGGTGGGCGAGATGAAGATGGTGGCGGAAGGGGTCAAGACGGCGCGGCCGATGGTGGAGCTGGCCGCGGACCATGGCACCGAGGTTCCGATCGCCTCGCAGGTGGCGGACCTGATCGACGGCATCACCAGCCCCGCCCACGCGATCAGCGCGCTCATGGCCCGTCCGGCCACCGCCGAGTTCCCGAGCGACCGGCCATGAACGAAGGCGACCCGCGGTCCGAACGCGCCGATCTGGCCGGGATCGCCGACGCCATGGAGCGGATGTCCGTCGCCGTCGATCCGGTGGTCCCAGACCAGGTGCAGCGGCAGGACGCGGAGGAGCGGGTGCGCGCGCTGTTGGGGAAGCTGGGGTCGTCGGCGGACGAGATCGACCGGGCCATCGCCGAGGACACGGTCGACCTCCTGATGGTGGACCGATTGCTGGTGCCTGCCGAGCGGCGACTGACCCAGGGCGAGCTGGCTGAGCGGAGCGGAGTCCCCCTCGATCTGGCCCGTAGGGTCTGGCGGGCACTCGGGTTCTCCGACGTCGAGGACGAGGAAGCCGCGTTCACGGAGATGGACGTGGAGGCGCTCACCCTCTTCAAGGCGATGGTGGCGGCGCGGGTGGTCGACACCGAGGCGGGGCTGCAGATGGCGCGGGTCATCGGTTCGTCGATGGCGCGTATCGCCGAGGCGGAGACCGCTCCCGGGAGCCTCCCCGTCCTGGCGTCGAGCGGCGACAGCGTGCTGGACGCCGACCTGTTCGCCCGCCAAGCGGGTGCCTCGCTCCCGGCCATGGCGGGCCTTCTCGAGTACGTGTGGCGCCGGCACCTCCAGGCGGCGAGTCGGCGGGCCATGCTCATCCGGACCCGCGGAGCCGAGGGGATGAGCCCGGTGATGGCGGTGGGGTTCGCCGACATGGTGGGGTTCACCATGCTGAGCCAGCACCTCGGCGACCACGACCTGGCCGCCGTCGTCTCGCGCTTCGAGGAGCTGGCGCACGACATCGTGACCGCGCTCGGTGGCCGGGTGGTCAAGATGATCGGCGACGAGGCGATGTTCGTGGTCCCCTCGGTGACCGAGGCCGCCCACATCGGCCTGAGCCTGGCCGAGGCGTACGCCAGCGACGACCTCCTGTCGGATGTGCGGGTATCGCTCGCGGTGGGTCCCGTGCTCCTCCAGGACGGCGACTACTACGGCCCGGTGGTGAACCTGGCCAGCCGCCTGGTCGGCATCGCCAACCCGGGGACGGTGCTCACGTCGGACGAATTCCACCTGGCGCTGCAGGAGGAGTCCGACGGCGAGTTCAGTGCCCGGGCACTGCGTCCCCGGACGATCAAGGACATCGGCCGGGTGCAGGTGTGGAAGCTGTCGCGGGCGGGGGTGCCGGCAGGGGCGGAGCGGCGGAGGAACCTGCGGTGGGAACGGTTGGGCGAGGTGCTGCGGGAGCTGGACGAGCTGCGCGAACGCGGAGAGCAGGTCGTTGCCGGGGCACCCCGACAGGCGGGGCTGGCTGATGCCGGAGCGGGGGAGGATCCGTCGGCGTCGGAGAGCTCAGGCGAACCGGAGGGTGGCGATCCCCCGAGCACGCAACTCGAGCCGCCCTTCGAACGGGAGGAGTGGGCGGCCCCGTAGGTCGACCTCCCAGCCGCGGCGACCCCCGACATCCACGACGACCGGACGGTCGCTCGGATTGAAGATACGGACCTCGAGCGCGCCGGCTTCGCGGCGGACGGACGAGACCTCGGCCCCGGTGACGCGCAGCGCGGATCCGCTCGCCGGTCGTTCTCCGCCGCCGAACCCGACCACCACCTGCAACGGATCGAGCATCGCCTCGGCGAGCCGGTAGGGGTCGGTGCCGTCGAGGCAGAGGCCGTAGCGGGCTTCGACGGGTCCGATCATCTGGGGGCCTTCGAGTGGAAGGAGCGGGCCGGCCGGGAGGGGGCGGGTCGCCATGCCGAGGCGGGAGAGCATGCCGGTGGCGCGCAGGAGGGTGAGCGAGAGCTCGGTGGCGAGGTCGCCCTCCGGTGTGGCGTCCGTGCCGGTCAGCTCGTACTCCACCAGCCCGTCGTGGACGACGGTCAATCCGCCGGCCGACACGAATCGGCGTGAGGGGAAGGTCGGGGTACCGAGCTCGTCGGTGCGCCCCTCCGCGGTGAGTCCCCGTTCCACGGTGGTGAACGCGCACTCGGCCACAGACGTGGCCGACGGGCGTGGGAGCGGGAGCCGCACGCGCACGCGGTGGTCGCGGCACGGATTGTCGAAGCGTGTGTGCACCCGGACCAGCGGCTCGTCCGCCTGCAGCTCCACGGTGGTGGTGACCTCGACCTGGCGCGTCCCGGTGCGGGCGCTCCGGCTGTCGTCGATCCGCTCGGGCCACCGGTAGCGGGAGTGGATCGCGACGGTTCCCCGGACGGGTCCCGGCTCCCCTGCGGCGACCCGGACCGACTCCGGGGTGGTGATCTCCCGGTCGTGGGCCGGGGGGGAGTAGTTGTAGGTGTCCCCGTGGTCGCCGCCGTCGACCAGGCGCCCGAAGCCGGCGTGCCCGTCGACGGAGAAGGTACCGTCACCGGCGTCGACGACGACGGTGACGAGCCCGTTGGAGAGCGTGACCGGCGACTCCCCGTCGTCGAGCACCCGGACCGGGTGCTCCAGCCGTGCCGGTGCGAAGGAGGACCAGCCGAATCCCGGTACGGCGGCCTGGCGGGCGAGCACCCTGCGGACGGCCGGGTGGTCGACGGTGATCCGAACCTCGGCGTCCGGCCGGGCCACCAGGCGCGAGTAGAGCTCGCGCTTGACCTCCTCGACCCGGCCCGCCGCCCGGGAGTGCGAGCCCAGCTCGACGCGGAGCACGATCCCGGTCTCGTCCTCGGACAGCTCGGCCTCGGTGACGAAGGTGTCGTCGTCGATCCGGTCGCCCTGCATCACCCCGAGCAGGCTGGCGACGGCGGGTGTACGCACGGTGAAGCTGCCCGCCATCCCGGTGTGCTCGGAGAGGGCCTGCGTGTGCGCCTCCGCTCCTCCCTCCACCGCCACGACCACCTCGACCATCCCCGAGCGTGTGGATGCGGTGGGATTGACGATCGTCGTCCCCGGTGCCGCCATCGACACGGCGATCGCCCGTCGGGCCTGGTCTGCGAGCGCTTCGCCGATCTGGCGGGCCTCGGCGTACCGGTCGAGCACGGTGCGGGTGACGTCGTCCGCGGAGCAGGCACAGATCGAGTCGTGGGCAGCGTTGCGGACCACCAGTGCCCACGCGAGGTCGAGGACGCGGGCGGGCCATGCGGCCGGCGGCAGGAACAGCGCGGAAAGCGGCTCGGCGACCCGTTCGAGTGACCGTTCGGCGCCGGCCGCTGCCTGTTTGACGTCCACCCGGTTGGACCCCACACCCATCAGCAGGTTGGCGCGCCACCCGGACCGGAGCTCACCGGTCCACTCCGGCAGCCCGTCGGAGCCGACCCCGGCCAGATAGTCGGGGAGCGACATCACCGACAGCTCGTAGTGCGACTGCACCTGGTTCGCCTCGGACACGACCCGCCCCAGCCAGGGCTGGGGGCCCTGGTGGTCCGTGCCGTTCATGACGAGGAGCGGGTCCCCGGGCCGGAGGAAGGAGCCGGTCTCCTCGGCCAGGGAGCCGACCCGCCGGATCAGCGCCTTGGCGTCGTCGGGTAGGGAGGCGCCGTTCCCGTAGCCGGACACCAGGTACTCGGCGCGCACCTGCGATCCGTCCGGTGCACGCCAGAGGAATGCGGTCCGGTCGATCGCCGAGGGGACACCTCGCCAGACGACGGCGTGCGTCATCCCGGCCAGGGCAAGGAGCTGGGGCATCTGGGCCACGTGGCCGAACATGTCCGGCAGGTAGCCGACCTCCATGGCGCCGCCGAACTCGGCCGCGCGCCGGATGCCCATCTGGAGGTCGCGGACGATGGTCTCCCCGGAGACGAGGAACTCGTCCATCAGGATGTACCAGGGGCCGACGGTGATGCGTCCGGCCGCAGCCAGGGCCCGCAGGCGCCCCTCGTTCTCGGGGCGGACCTCGAGATAGTCGTCGACCACCGCCAGCTGGCCGTCGAGGAGGAAGGTGCGGTAGCCGGGATCCCGCTCGAGCAGCGCGAGCAGGTCGTCCACCAGGCGTACCAGGCGGAGACGGAAGGCCTGGAACGGCTCGTACCACTCACGGTCCCAGTGGGTGTGGGGGACGACGGCGACCTGCAGGGCGGGCTCCGGCCTCCCGTCGACGGGAGGGCGGTGGTCCGTCACGGAGCGATCGGCCCGTAGTCCGTCTCGTAGCGCCGGAGCTCCTCGACGACGTGTTCGACCTCGGCCCGGCTCGCGTCGTCCGCACGCCCTTCGTGCTCGGCGAAGGCGGCCGCGCCCAGCCGACGGAGCAGCCCGTCGGCGTTCCGCTTCGCCTGGACCGCGTCGAGCTTGGCCTGCCCGGCCTTCGCCGCCTCGCCCGCCTTGGCCTGCCCGGCCTTCGCCGCCTCGCTCGCCTTGGCGAGGCCGGCGCCGGTCTGGGCCTTCACCTTGTCCATCAATCCCATCGCTGCCTCCTTCCGCCCGCCGGGACGCGGGCAGGCCCCCATGGTAGGTGGTGGGCGATGCCGACCTTCGCCTGGCCGCCTGGCGCCGCCGGCCGAGATCGCCGGTGCCCACCGGTCCCTGCGGGCCGGTTGCGCCTGCGGCTACGGTCGCCACCATGGCGCCGTCCTCTCCAACCGGGGTCGCACGGCCCGCACTCACCCCGTCGGAACGGCACCTGGCGCCGGACGCCCGGTTGCAGTCGGCGGACCTCACCCGGTCGGGCTCCCTCCCCCGGGCCTGGGTCGCCGGCTGGTCAGCCTCTCCCGACGCCCCGCTCCTGCGGGAGCCCGACGGGAGGGCGGTCACCACCGGCCGGATGGAGGAGGCGACCCGGATCGCAGCCGGCCGACTGGTCGCCGCCGGACTGCGACCCGGCGACCGGGTGCTCTGGTCGACCGGGCCCACGATCGACGCGGTCGTGGCCCACGTCGGTGCGCTCCGGGCCGGCCTGGTCGTGGTCCCGGTCAACACCGCCTCCACCGCGGCGGAGCTCGCGCACCTCGTCCGGGACGTGCGGCCGGCGGGGGCCATCGCCGCCGACCCGGCTCGTGCCGCCCGGGCGCTGGCCGCGTCGCCGGGCGCCCCGGTGATCGCCGACCCTTCGCTCGGGTCCCTCCCCGCTCCGGTGGGGGACTGCGTGCTCGACGCCGCCAGCCCCGGGGATCCGGCCCTCATCTGCTACACCTCCGGCACCACCGGTGTCCCCAAGGGGGCGGTCCTCACCCACCGGAACCTCCTGGCCGCTACCCGGTCGGTCACCATGGCCTGGCGCTGGACACCCGACGACCGGCTGGTCCACGCCCTCCCGGTGTTCCACGCCCACGGCCTTTGCGTGGGCCTCTACGGGACCCTCCTGGCCGGCGCCTCGGCCGTCCTCCTGCCCGCCTTCGACCCGGCCGAGGTCGCCGACGCCGCCGAACGGCACCGGGCCACCCTCTTCTTCGGGGTCCCGACCATGTACCACCGACTCGCCGGATCGGGGCACCTGGGCCGCCTGGCCGGCCTCCGGCTCTGCGTATCCGGCTCGGCCCCGTTGGCCGTGGACCTCCACCGTCGGGCCTCCGCTCAGCTCGGTACCACGGTCCTCGAGCGGTACGGACTCAGCGAGACGCTGATGGACGTCTCGAACCCCTGGGAGGGTGAGCGCCGTCCCGGCACCGTCGGCTTCCCCCTCCCCGGGGTCGAGGTCGGCCTGGCCGCGGACGGCGAGATCCTGGTCCGAGGGCCCAACGTCTTCGGCGGCTACTGGGAACGACCGGTCGCCACCGCGGAGGCCTTCCTCGCCGCCGACGACGGTGGGCCGGACTGGTTCCGCACCGGCGACCTGGGCGCGGTCGAGGACGGCTACCTGGCGATCCGGGGGCGGTCGAAGGAGCTGGTGATCAGTGGCGGGTTCAACGTCTACCCGGCGGAGGTGGAGGAGGTCCTCGCCACCCATCCGGCGGTGGCGGAGGTGGCGGTGACCGGCACCCCCTCGGACGAGTGGGGCGAGGTGGTGACCGCCTGGGTGGTCGCCGACGGGCCCCCGCCGAGCGCAGCGGACCTGGCGGAGTTCACCGCCGACCGGCTGGCGCCCTACAAGAGGCCCCGGATCGTCCACGTGGTCGACCGGCTCCCGCGGAACGCGCTGGGCAAGGTGCTCCGCGGCGCGCTCGGACGGTGAGGCGCGCTCCGGCGCCACGTCGCCCGGTCCGGGCCCTCCCGGACCTGGAAGCGGAGCGTTCCCTGGAGACGGACGGTTGGGCGCCGGTGGCGGGGATCGACGAGGTCGGCCGGGGGGCGTGGGCCGGGCCGGTGTCGGTCGGGGTGGTGGTGGTCCCCACCGACATGGCGCCGCCGGCGGGGATCCGGGACTCCAAGCTGGTGCCCGAGCACCGCCGGGACGCGCTCTTCGAGGCGGTGGACCGCTGGTGCACGGCCTGGGCGGTCGGACACGCCGGGCCGGAGGAGTGCGACCGGTGGGGCATGACGGTGGCACTCCGGATGGCCGCATGGCGTGCCCTGGAGGAGCTCCCGGTCCGGCCGGCCGGCCTGCTGCTCGACGGCGCCCACGACTATCTGACGGCCCCCGGGACGGGGGAGATCGGCGGTGGGGATGCGGGAGACGGACCGACCCCGGTGGTCCGAACCGTGGTGCGGGGGGACGCCACCTGCGTGTCGATCGCGGCGGCGTCCCTCGTCGCCAAGGTGACCCGCGACCGGATGATGCGCCGGGAGGCGGACAACTTCCCGGCGTTCGACTTCGACCGGAACAAGGGGTATCCGTCGCCTGTCCATCGCACCGCGTTGGCGGGCTTCGGCCTCACGTCCATCCACCGCCGGTCGTGGTCCTACGTGGACCGGCTTCCCTACCGGTCGAGCGCACCCCCCGACCCGGCCCGGTAGGGAAATGGGAGCCGGGAGCGGCCCTGCCGCTCAACGGGCCGGCGACGGCTCCTTCGGGAGCCCGAGGACCCGCTCCCCGACGATGTTCCGCATCACCTCGTCGGTGCCGCCGGCGACCCGCATCCCCGGAGCCCCGAGCAGGTACTGCGACCACGCGTACGTCCCCCAGCGTCCGCCGTCGGCGACGAGCTCGGCGCCGAGGACGGCGGACACCAGCTCGTAGGTCCTGACCATGTTGGCGGTGAGCGCCAGCTTCCCGAGGGACATCTCCGGACCCGGGAGCTGTCCCGCCGCCAGGGAGGCCATGGCACGGAGGTTGGTGTAGGAGGCGACCCGCTCGTTGACGATCACCTCGGCCAGGCGCTGGCGGATCAGCGGGTCGCCGGCCTTGCCCTGTGCCCGGACCAGCTCGATCAGCCGGTGGGTGACCGACGGCCCCGCTCCACCACCGCCGCCGCCGATGGCGGCGCGTTCGTTCATCAAGGTGGTGAGCGCCACCGTCCACCCGCCGTTGACGTCCCCGAGCCGGTGGCTGTCGGGGATGCGGACGTCGGTGAAGAACACCTCGTTGAAGGAGGCGCCCCCGGTCATCTGGCGCAGCGGTCGCACCTCGACACCGGGCGCATGCATGTCCACCACGAACCCGGTGAGCCCCCGGTGCTTGGGGAGCTCCGGATCGGTACGGCAGATGATCTCGCCGATGTCCGAGAACTGTGCTCCCGAGGTCCACACCTTCTGACCGTTGACGATCCACTGGTCGCCGTCCCGCACGGCGCTGGTCTGGAGCGAAGCCAGGTCCGAGCCGGCTCCCGGCTCGCTGAACAGCTGGCAGCCGACGAGGTCGCCCCGGTGCATGGCGGCCAGGTAGGAACGTTGCACCTCCTCGGTCCCGTGGGCGAGGATGGTGGGTGCCACCATCCCGAGCCCGATGCCGAAGACCGACTGCGACGGGACCCGGTAGTCGCGGGCGACCGCGTGGTAGGCCTGCTGGTACGAGCGGGGGAGCCCCCGCCCACCGAGGTGGCGGGGCCCGGTGATCCACCCGAACCCGGCGTCGTAGGCGGTGCGGGCCCAGGCTCGGGCGGCTTCGAGCTCGGCCGCCTGTTCCTCCGGGGTGCGCTCGGGGAACAGGCTGACGTCGTCGGAGCCCTCGCCCCAGACGAATCGCTCCGCTTCCCGGAGCGGAAGGTTGGCTTCGAGGAAGGACCGCGCTTCGGACGAGAACTCCTCTTCGGTCGGCGTCGACGTCTCGGTGGTGTTCATGGGTGCGACTCCCTGGTGGCTCGGGGGGACAATCTTGACCGGACGGTCCAGTCGTGCGCAAACGGCGCGTCCAACCGCACCGGTGTCGTGCGGCGTGGTGGCCGACACCTGCAGCGGCGCAGGGTGCTTCGGCCGTTGCGAGCCGGGGGAGGAAGGGAGGGTGGAGTAGAACGTGGCGGTGGCAATCCTGCTCGCCGTGCTCGCGTCGCTCTCCAACGCCCTGAGCGCCATCTTCCAGCGCATCGGCGTGCAGAACGCCCCGGCGGACAACACCATGAGCCTGCGCCTCATCGCCTTCGCGATCCGGCGGTGGATCTGGCTGGCCGGGCTCGGCCTGATCGCGCTGGGGTTCGTCCTCCAGGCGGTGGCGCTGCGCTTCGGTCAGCTGAGCGCGGTGCAGCCGGTGGTCACGACCGAGCTCCTGTTCCTGGTGCTCATCCTCGGAGGGTGGTTCCGGTACCGTGTCGCGGCCAGGGACTGGGTCAGCTCGGCGGCGGCGGCCGGCGGCCTGTCGGCCTTCCTGGTGATCGCGCATCCGGCCGGGGGGGACATCGTGCCGCGCCTCTCCCACTGGCTGGTCGTCTTCGCGGTGGTGGGCGCGGTGGTGGTGGGGACGTCGCTGCTCGGGTTCGTCGGCGCCCGTTGGTTCCGGGCGGCGATGTTCGGGACGGCAGGGGCGCTGATGTTCGCCCTGTCGGCCGCCCTCACCAAGGTGTTCACCACCCTGGTCACCGAAGGGTGGGGGCACGTGTTCGTCCACTGGGAGCCCTACGCACTGGTCGCCACGGGCCTGGGGGGCCTCTTCCTGACCCAGAGCGCCTACCACGCGGGGCCGATCACCGCCTCGCAGGCGACGCTGACCATCGTCGACCCGCTGGCCAGCGTCGGCATCGGCGTCTGGCTGTTCGGGGACCGCCTCCACACCACCGGTTGGCGACTGCCGGCCGAGGTCGTGGCCATGGTCGTCCTCTTCGCCGGCGTGTTCGTGCTCTCGCAGTCCCCGCTGGTCGCCGGGGCGAAGGACGAGTCGGGCGGGGGCGACCTCCTGGCCCGCCAACCCCACCGCCGTTGACGGCAGGGCGACGGCGTTCCGGAGCGACCGGCCGGAGCGCCGGGGTGCGGGCAACGGCTCAGGCGAGCACGGCCCGCAGACCCCCTTCGAGGTCCGGGTGGGCGAACGCGTACCCGGCGGCCAGGAGCTTGGCCGGGAGGACGCGCTGGCTGACCAGGGCCGTCTCCTCCGCCATCTCGGCGCCGAGCGCCAGCCGGAGCGCGGCGGCGGGTACCGCGAGCACCGCCGGTCGGTGCAGGACGTGGGCGAGGGTGGCGGTGAACTGC
>JAJYYG010000130.1 GCA_021801235.1 Actinomycetes bacterium | reverse complement strand
CGAGATCCAACGGAACGTGGTGGCCGAGCGCCTCCTCGGCCTGCCGCGTGGTTGAAGGATGACGACGAACGGCGGGCCGACCGTGGGGGCAGCACACCCGAGGCGACGGGCGTAGGGGGGAAGGGACCGCATGCAGTTCTCCTTCTCCGACCAGCAGCTCGAGTTCCGCGACACCGTGCGCCACCTGCTCGACCGGGAGTGCACGGCTGGCGACCTCCGCGTGGCCTTCGGCCAGCCGGTCGCCCGGACCCCTCGGTGGCGCGCGCTGGCCGAGCTCGGGGTGGTCGGCCTCACCGTTCCGGAGGCGCAAGGGGGCCTGGGACTGGGGATGACAGACCTGGTCCTGCTCCTCGAGGAGGCCGGTCGAGCCGGGTTGCCCGAGCCGCTTCTGGAAACGACCGCCCTGACGGGCTCCCTCCTGGCCCGGGCACCGCACACCGCGACGGGCGCCCTGCTCTCGGCGATCGCCGCCGGAGACGTCACGGCTGCCGTGGCCCCCCGACGTGCCCGTGCCACCACCGACGCTCCGACGGGCTGTTCCGGCCCGCGAGGGGATGCCGGCCTGGGGCTCCGCGTGACGGACCTGGTACCGGGGGCCGTGGGCGCAGATGTGTTGCTCCTCGTGATCGACGACGACGGTCGACGCCCGGAGCTGCACGCGGTGCAGGTGGCGCAGGCGGAGGTGACGCCGGTCCCCACCCTCGATCCGACCCGCCGCATGGGAAACGTCAGCTGGGACCCCTCCCCCTCCTCCCGGATCGCAGTCGGCGAGGAGGCACACCTCGCTCTGGTCGATCTGGCCGACCTCGCCTCGGTCTCCACCGCCGCGGAGCTCCTCGGTCTCGCCGATCGACTGATCGCCACGACGACGGCGTACGCGCGCCAACGCCACCAGTTCGGTAAGCCGATCGGAAGCTTCCAGGCCGTCAAGCACCTCCTCGCCGGGGCGCAGGTGAAGCTCGAATTCGCCCGACCGGCGGTCTACGCCGCGGCGTGGTCACTGGACGAGGCGATGGAACCGGGCGAGCGCGACCGGACGTCCCGGAGCGCCTCACTGGCCAAGGCCTGTGCCTCGGACGCCGCCGCCGAGGCGGCCAGGGTGTCGCTCCAGGTGCACGGGGCCGTCGGCTACACGTGGGAGTGCGACCTCCAGCTGTACCTGAAGCGGACGTGGGCCCTCGCCGAGGCATGGGGGTCGGCGAAGGAGCACCGCCGACGGATCCTCGCGTCCCTGCTCGATGAGCTCGATGAACGGTGACGGCTGTGGCGTGCCCGGCGGCGCGGGGTCGGGCAACCGCCGTTCCGTGGCGGGAGAGGCGCCGCGAGCGGACCGGCCAGTGCCGTCGCCGGGTGCCCGCGTTGGACACCGACCAGCCCCGGACGGGTACGGTTGCGGGAGTGGCGAAGGCATCACCGAGGGTGGTTCCCACGTGACCAGGAGCGATCTATGCGGATGAAGGCGTCGTGACCCCCCGGCCGGAACAGCCCGAGCCGTTCCTCCGTGGAGCCCCCTACCCGGCCTACGGCGACGTTCCCTACCCCCGGGCCAACCCCACCGACACCGCGCGCCTGCCGGCCGACATCTGGCACGCCTCGGTCGTGCCGGCCGGTGTCCGGATCGAGCTGATCGGGGACTCGAACGAGGTCGACATCGGTTACCGGACCACCACGGGGAACCTCGGCTACCGGGGGGACGGTGCCGGCATCACCTTCTCCGTCTGGCGAGCCGGACGGCAGGTCTGCGAGGAAGAGGCCATGCTCGGGGAAGGGATGGTGCGGCTGACCATCGGCCCGGCCGCTGCCGACAAGCCGGCCACCATCTACCTCCCTGAGGGGATGCACCCGCTGATCCAATCGGTGATGCCGGTCGACGGGGACATCGCACCCGCACCGCGCCAGCCCCGTTGGGTCGCCTACGGGGACTCGGTGACCCAGGGATGGATCGCTTCCAGCCCTGCCCAGGCGTGGACGGCCATCACCGCCCGCAAGGCTGGGCTCGACCTGGTCAATCTCGGCTACGCGGGTTCCGCCCGCGGCGAGATCGTCTCGGCCGAGCACGTCGCCGGCCTCGAGGCGGATATCATCTCCATCGCCTACGGGGCCAACTGCTGGGCGCGCACCCCCCACAGCATCGGGATGATCACCGAGGGACTGCGTGGGTTCCTCGACATGGTCCGCACCGGTCACGCGGAGACACCGATCGTCGTCATGAGCCCGATCCTCCGACCCGACGCCGAAGAGACACCCAACAAGCTGGGTGCGAGCCTGTCGGCGCTCCGGGCGGCCATGGAGTCCGTCGTGCGGGAGCGTATCGAGGGGGGCGACGCCGACCTGGTGCTGATCGAGGGACTCGGCGTCCTCACCGCCGAGCACCTCGACGACGGCATCCACCCGGGAGACGAGGGGCACAAGCGGATCGCGGCCACCGTGGTCAAGGCGCTGACCGCCGCGCAGAAGGCGTCCGGTGCCCGCGCCGGAGCTGCCGGGGGGACGGCGTCCGGTGCCCGCGCCGGAGCTGCCGGGGGGACGGCGTCCGGTGCCCGCGCCGGAGCTGCCGGGGGGACGGCGTCCGGTGCCCGCGCCGGAGCTGCCGGGGGGACGGCGTCCGGTGCCCGCGCCGGAGCTGCCGGGGGGAC
>JAJYYG010000159.1 GCA_021801235.1 Actinomycetes bacterium | reverse complement strand
GCCGCCGACTGCAACGCCATCGCCACCACGCTGGGCGGCCTGGGCATCGTGTCGCGCCGGTACGTGCACAAGATCCCGTTCATCGTGAAGCTCAACCACAACGACTTCCTGAACTACCCGAACACGTACGACCAGATCATGTTCGCCCAGGTGCAGCAGGCGTTCGATCTGGGTGCGGTGGGCGTCGGGGCCACCATCTACTTCGGATCGGCCGAGGCCGACCGCCAGATCGTGGAGGTGTCCCGGGCCTTCGCCGAGGCGCACCGGCTGGGCATGTTCACGGTCCTGTGGTGCTATCTCCGCAACAGCGCCTTCAAGCAGGGGGACACCGACTACCACCTCTCCGCCGACCTCACCGGACAGGCGAACCACCTCGGGGTGACCATCGAGGCCGACCTGATCAAGCAGAAGCAACCCGAGAACAACGGCGGTTACAACGCGCTCGCCTTCGGGAAGACCGACCCCCTGGTCTACAGCCGCCTGACGACCGACCACCCCATCGACCTGACCCGCTGGCAGGTGGCCTGTTGCTACGCCGGTCGGATCGGTCTCATCAACTCCGGCGGGGAGTCCAAGGGGGAGAGCGACCTCGCCCAGGCGGTGCGGACGGCGGTGATCAACAAGCGAGCGGGCGGCGCCGGGCTCATCGTGGGGCGGAAGTCCTTCCAGCGGCCGATGGAGGAGGGCGTCGAGCTCATCCACGCCATCCAGGACGTCTACCTCGACCCCGAGGTGACGGTGGCCTGAACAACCGTCACCGGGCCCGGCGGGGGCGGCGGTACACTGGGCGTTAGCGGCCCGCAGGGACGGACGGATCTCCGTCCTGCCCGGTCCGGACGATGTGACGGCGCCGAGGGGGACCCGGTGACCGGGTACCAGGAGCTGCGAGGGCTGCACGCAGCACGAACGAGGCCCCGAGCAGCACGAAGAAGAGGAGCATGGTGTCCGACACCTCGAGCGATCAGCATCCGTCCCAACTACTCGACCGCGTGGTCATCCGGTTCGCCGGGGACTCGGGGGACGGCATGCAGCTGGCGGGGGACCGGTTCACCACCTCCTCGGCGATCCTCGGGAACGACCTGGCCACCTTCCCAGACTTCCCGGCGGAGATCAGGGCTCCGGCCGGGACCCTCGCCGGGGTCTCCGCGTTCCAGGTCCACATCTCCGATCACAACATCTCGACGCCCGGTGACGCCCCGAACGTCCTGGTGGCCATGAACCCGGCCGCGTTGCGGGCCAACCTGGGCACGCTCCCACCCGGGGCGACCATCATCGTCAATGTCGATGCCTTCGAGGAGCGGAACCTGGCCAAGGCGGGCTACGAGGTCAGCCCACTGGGCGACGGGAGCCTTTCGGCGTACACGGTCTACGAGGTCCCGATGACCTCGATCACCACGGAGGTCTCCAAGGACGCCGGGGTGAAGCCCCGCGACGCGGAGCGCTCCAAGAACTTCTTCGCCCTGGGCCTCATCAGCTGGCTCTACACCCGTCCGGTGGAGGCGACCGTCTCCTGGGTCAACGAGCGCTACGCGGACAAGCCCTTGGTGCGCGAGGCGAACCTACGCGCCCTCAAGGCGGGGTTCCACTTCGGCGAGACGGCCGAGCTCTTCGAGTCCGCCTACGAGGTCCGGCCGGCTGAGCTGCCTCCCGGGGAGTACGTCAACATCACCGGCAACACGGCCACCGCGTGGGGCCTGATCGCCGCTTCCGTCCGGAGCGGGCTGCCCCTGTTCCTCGGCACGTACCCGATCACGCCAGCCTCCGACATCCTCCACGAGCTGTCCAAGCACAAGGAGTTCGGCGTCCGCACCTTCCAGGCCGAGGACGAGATTGCCGGCATCGGCGCCGCTCTCGGCGCTTCCTTCGGCGGATCCCTGGGCGTCACCACCACGTCCGGCCCCGGCGTGGACCTGAAGGCGGAGATGATCGGGCTCGCCATCAACCTCGAGCTGCCGCTCCTGATCGTCGACGTCCAGCGGGGCGGCCCTTCGACAGGGCTGCCGACCAAGACGGAGCAAGCGGACCTGCTCCATGCGATGTACGGGCGTCACGGCGAGGCACCTCTCCCGATCATCGCGCCGAAGACCCCCTCGCACTGCTTCGCGGCCACGGTGGAGGCGGTCCGCCTCGCCGTCACCTACCGGACTCCGGTCATCCTGCTCTCGGACGGCTACCTCGCCAACGGGACCGAACCGTGGCGGCTCCCCGACGTGGAGGACCTCCCGGTGATCGACCCGGGCTTCGCGACCAGCACCAACCACGTCGACAGCGAAGGACACGAGGTGTTCTGGCCCTACCTCCGGGACGCGGACACCCTGGCCCGCCCCTGGGCCCCTCCCGGCGTGGCCGGTCTGGAGCACCGGATCGGCGGACTCGAGAAGGAGGACGGGTCGGGCAACGTCAACTACGACGGCGCGAACCACGAGCGGATGACCCGGCTCCGGGCGGCGAAGATCGCCGGAATCGCCCGCGACATCCCCCCCACCGAGCTCGACGACCCGGACGGAGCCGCCGATCTCCTGGTCATCGGCTGGGGCTCGACGTACGCTGCCATCGCCGCCGGGGTGCAGCGCACGAGAGCCCGCGGGCACAAGGTGGCCCAGGCCCATCTCACCCACCTGAACCCGTTCCCGGCGGACCTCGGCGACGTGCTCGCCCGCTACCGGAAGGTGCTGGTCCCGGAGGTGAACCTGGGGCAGCTGAGCCGGCTCCTGCGGGCCGAATACCTGGTCGACGCGGTCTCCTTCACCCAGGTCAAGGGAGTGCCCTTCCGGGCCGCGGCCATGGAGGCGGCCATCCTCGAACTGATCAACGGCCCCGGTGCAGACGCGGCGGCGGGGGGGCCCCCGGGCCCGCTCCCCCCCACCGAGCTCACCGACGGGCTGCTCCCGGACCATGGAAAGGTGTCCCAGCGATGACCGACCTCGCCCACGCCCGAGCCGAGGACCACGCGGTGCCGGTGCCCCTCACCACCCGCAAGGACTGGTCGTCCGACCAGGAGGTGCGGTGGTGCCCCGGTTGCGGGGACTACTCGATCCTGGCCGCCGTCCAGATGTTGATGCCCGAGCTCGGAGTGCGCCGGGAGAGCACCGTCTTCCTGTCGGGCATCGGCTGCGCGGCCCGGTTCCCCTACTACATGAACACCTACGGGCTGCACTCCATCCACGGCCGGGCGCCCGCCATCGCCACCGGCCTGGCCGCCACCCGGCCCGACCTGGACGTGTGGGTGGTGACCGGTGACGGCGACGCGCTCTCCATCGGCGGGAACCACCTGATCCATGCGCTCCGGCGCAACATCAACATCACCATCCTCCTCTTCAACAACCAGATCTACGGTCTGACCAAGGGGCAGTACTCGCCGACGTCAGAGGTGCACAAGGTCACCAAGTCCACCCCCTTCGGATCGCTCGAGCAGCCGTTCAACCCGATGAGCCTGGCCCTCGGGGCCGAGGCGACCTTCGTGGCCCGTACCCACGACATGGACCGCAAGCACATGATGGAGGTGTTCCGCCGGGCCCACGCCCACCAGGGGGCGTCGTTCGTCGAGATCTACCAGAACTGCAACGTCTTCAACGACGGGGCATTCGAGGCGATCACCGGCAAGGACCACCGCGCGGACATGTTGATCCCGCTGGTGCAGGGCGAACCGATCCGGTTCGGCGCCGAGGGCCAGCACGGGGTGGTGATGAGGACCGACGGGACCGTCGAGATCGTGGACACGGCGGCCGTGGGCGAGTCGGCGTTGCTGGTCCACGACGAGCACCGGGACAACCCCGGGCTTGCGTTCCAGTTGAGCCATCTGGCGGCCGGGCCCACCCAGCCGACGCCGATCGGCATCTTCCGCGACGTGGACCGACCGGAGTACGGGACCGAGATGAACCGCCAGGTCGACCAGGTCATCGAGCGCCGGGGGGCGGGCGACCTGCGCGCCCTCCTTCGCTCGGGCTCGTCCTGGACGGTGAGCTGACGGGACGTCGGTGCCTGCCGCGCCCCGGCGCCGGGGGTCCGGTTGCCGGCTTGGTGCTCAGCCGGCCAGCCGTTTGACCGTCTCGATCAGGTCGACCGCACGTTGGTCGCCCACGGGCACGGGGGCCACCTGCAGGTGGGTGACGCCGGCTTCGGCGTAGGCGGCGATGCGCTCGGCGACGTAGTCCTCCGTGCCGCACAGCGAGGTCAGCTCCAGTAGCTCGGCAGGCACCGCGGCGGCGGCGTCCTGCTTGTGGCCCGCAAGGTACAGGTCCTGGATCTTCTCCGCCTCCTGTGCGAACCCGGCCCTGATCGCCACCTCGTTGTAGAAGTTCTTCCCCTTCGCCCCCATGCCTCCGATGTAGAGCGCGAGCATGGCCCGGGACAGCTCCCGCACTTCCCGTACCTCGGCACTGTCGCCGATGGCCAGCAGGCCCCCGGCCGTGATCTGCAACGGCCCGAGCGAAGGATCGCGGCGGGCCGCGCCGGCCGCGAGGGCCGGCCCCCACACCTCCTTGGCGCGCTCCGGGACGAAGATCATCGGGATCCAGCCGTCGGCCACCTCGGCCGTCATCTCGACGTTCTTCTCCCCAAGGGAGGCGACCCAGATCGGGATGGACGGACGGACCGGATGACCGATGATCTTGAGCGCCTTGCCGAGCCCGGTCCCCTGCTCCGGGGGGAGCGGCAGCGTGAACACCGAGCCGTCGTAGGTGAGCGGGGCCTCCCGCGCCCAGGTCAGGCGGCAGATATCGATGGTCTCGCGGGTACGCGCCAGGGGCTTCGTGTACGGGACCCCGTGGAAGCCCTCGATGACCTGGGGACCCGAAGCGCCCAGTCCGAGGTGGAACCGGCCGTCGGACAGCGCGTCGATACCGGCTGCGGTCATGGCGATCAGCGTCGGGGTGCGTGTGTAGATCGGGAGGATGGCCGCCCCGATCTCGACCCGTTCGGTGAGCGCGGCGAGGTACCCCATCAGGCTGGGACTGTCGAAGCCGTAGGCCTCGGCCACCCAGACCAGGTCGAGGCCACCCCGTTCGAGCTCCGCCACCTGGGCGGCAGACTCCCGGAACCCACCCGCGTAGCTGAGCATCGTCGTGATCTTCATCGCCTGCCTTCCGTCCAGTGGCGGCACCACCGCCCGGCCCGAACGTTAGCGAACCTCGGGACCGACCGGCGGATGGCGACGTCAGTACTCGTCAGTACCGGGGAGCCGGCCGCCCGGGGAAGAGGTCCGGGAGGCCGTCGCCGACCCGACCGGGAAAGGAGGGAGCGCGCTTCTCGAGGAACGCGGCGATGCCTTCGTGGGCGTCCTCCGAAGGGCCCCGTTGGGACATCGCCAACGAATCGGCCCGGTGGGCGTCCATCGGGTGCGGCGCCCCGAGCATGGTCCACAGCAGCCGGCGGGTGATCGCCACCGAGACGGGGGAGGTGGCCTGGGTCATCTCCAGTGCGAGGTCGCGGGCTTTCGTCAGCAGGCAGTCGGGTGCGTGGACGCTGCGGACCAGCCCGCCCTCCAGGGCCTCCGCGGCACCGAACACCCTCCCGCTGGCCATCCACTCCATCGACCGGCTGATCCCGACGAGGCGGGGCAGGAACCAGCTCGAAGCGGCCTCGGGGACGAGCCCCCGGCGGGTGAACACGAACCCGAACCGGGCGCCGTCGGCGGCGAGCCGGACGTCCATGGGGAGCGTCATGGTGGCCCCGACACCGACCGCCGGTCCGTTGACGGCGGCGATCACCGGCTTGAGCGAGTCGAAGATCCGCAGTGCCACCGTGCCACCGCCGTCACGCGGGACGGCGCCCGTCGGTGGTGGTGCGATCCGGTCGAAGGTGTCGGCGCCGGAGGCGAGGTCGGCACCCGCGCAGAAGGCCCTCCCGGATCCGGTCACGACGACGGCCCGGACGGCGTCGTCCGCATCGGTGCGGTCGAACGCGTCGATGAGCTCCCGGCGCATCGTGTCGGTGAACGCATTGAGCCGGTCGGGCCGGTGCAAGGTGATGGTGGCGACCGGCTCGTCGATGTCGAGGCGGATGGTGGAGTATTCCCCGGTCACGGGTGCGTCCCTGGTGGTCATCGCGGTCGGTCCTTCCTGTCGGTCGTGGACTCGGTCATGGACGACCCGGCCATGGGCCGCGGCCCGGACCGGCTCCGGTCCCCGGCGTGGGGCGCGGTCAGGGACCCGCCGCCGGCTGGGTCGGGGGCCCGGTGAAGGTGGCATAGTCGCCGTCCCCGTTCACGACCATACAGAACTGGTCGGATGTGCACGAGACCGTGGTCCCGATCCCCGGGTACTCGGTGGCCGCAGGGAGGACGGTGGCGGGTGCCGACCACGTCGAGCCGTCCCACGACACCACCGCCCCGGCGGTGTCGGCGGCCATGCAGAACGTCGCGGTCGGGCAGGAGATCGAGTCGAGCACACCGCCCGGGTCGATGGACGTGGGAGGCGACCAAGCGGCCGTGCCGACGCGGACGGAGACGGCGGATCCGGTGACGATGGCGCACAGGCTGGGCGTGGGGCACGCGACCGCGGCGCTGGTGGGCCCGGGCTGCGGGCCCCAGGCCACGGGCTCCTCGGACCACGCCGAGCCGTTCCAGTCGAGTGCGGTCGATCCGATCACCGCCGTGCAGGCCGATGGCGTCGGACAGGCCAGACCGACCCGGCCGGGAGCGTACAGGGCGACCGGATCACCGATCCCCCCTGGTCCGGGCGCCGTGAAGGAGCGGGTCGGCAACCACGTGCCGTCCGACCAGGTCCAGATGCTCCCGGTGTTGTCCACGATGGCACAGAAGCGCGCGGAGGGGCAGGCGACGGAGATCTCGCGGGCACCGGGGTGCCCGGGACCGGGATCGGACGGGTTCGGCGCCACCGACGGGGCCGGGGGAAGGGCGACCGGCGCGATCCAATCGGTGCCGTCGCCGTTGGTGACGGCACCACCGGCCTCGACGACGACGCAGAACGGTCCCTCCGTGCAGGTGATGACGGGCAGCACCGGCCACGGCCCGGACGGCTGGTCCGGCGCGGGGAAGGCCGTGCTGGGATCGGACCAGGCCGTACCGTCCCACGACTCGGTCAGACCGGCGCCGTCGGTCCCGGTGAGGTCTGCCTGGTTCGCGCCGCCACCGGCGGCGATGCAGAACGTGTCGGAAAGGCACGCGACGGAGGTCATGCCTCCTCCCGGCGGCAGGGTGCTCAAGGCGACCGACCACCCGGCGGCCTGCGCGGGGACGCCCGCTCCGGCCGCCGCGGACGATGGGGCGACCGACGCGGTCCCTGTCGGCCGGGTGGGGGCCGCCGTGGTCGACGTGACCCCCACCACCGGGGCCGTCCCGACGGGGACGTGCCTGGCCGCCGACCGGGTGGTCGGCGGTGCCCCCGTACAGGAGCAGGCCAACCAGGCGAGGCAGACGGCGGCGACCGTCGTCGCCGTGCGCTTGCGACCGCCGGTCCCCGATGTGCGCATGCCGTCCCCCGCGGTCTCCCGGGATCCTCCCGGTGTGCCTCTCCGGCCATCCGCGACAGGCACGTTCCCCGGTGCCCGGTGAGCCTGCCGCGGTCACCGGGGGAGCGAGGCTAGCGAGCGCCGGCCGGGATGTCCAAGGTCCGGAACACCATCCCGGTGCGGGGCTTGGGGTGGAAGTACGTCGTCTTCGGGGGCATGCGGCGGCGCTCACGTGCCCATGCGGCGATCTGGGCGACGGTGACCGGACGCAGCAGCACGACCGCCTGGGCCCGTTGCGAGCCGAGCGCCGGTCCCACCTGGTGCCAGTCGGGGAGGAACTCCAGCTCGTGGTCGGGGAGCACGGCGAGGGGAAGTGCGACCATCGAGGCGTCGAGCGCGGAGCCGGCGGCCTCCGCGGTACCGTCCCTCGGTGTCAGAAGCCAGGCACCCGACGGCATCACCAGGGCGAGTGCGGCTGCTTCCGCCAGTGCCGCCAGGGTGCGCTCGTCGGCGGGTCCCGCTCGGGTGACGTCGAACCAGGAGGAGAACGCCTCGACCAGGTCGAGGCCCTCCGGCAGTCCCGAGAGGGCACGGTGGAAGGTGCCGACCGCCAGCTGGTCGTCGGAGAGCTCGACGACCAGCGCCATGATCGAGGATGCCCCGGACCCTCCGCCTTCGATGCCCACGACCTCTTCCCGGTACCGTAGGGCTGTCTCGTAGCGGTGGTGGCCGTCGGCGACCACCACCGGGGAGGCGGCGATCCCCTCCGACACGGCGGCGACGGCGGCGGGGTCGTCGAGCACCCAGAGCTCGTGGAGGACCCCCTCGTCGTCCGTCGCCGTCGCCGCCGGCGGAGCAGAGACGGTGAACCTGCCGGTCAGACCGGCGCTGAGGGAGAGGCCCCAGATCGGGGAGAGGTTGGCCCTCGTCGCCCGCAGCAGGTCGAGGCGGTCACTCATGGGCTTCGGCAGGGTCTGCTCGTGCGGCAGGACGTCGGCGGTGTCCGCGGGGTCGAGGGACAGCGCGCCGATGACCCCGTCCGTCGCCCGGCCCTCCGGCGTGGTCATCCGGTAGGGGTAGAGGGCCGGGTGGGCGTCGCGCACCAGGGTGCCGCTCTGCTCCCAGTCGGCCAGGAGCGCCGACGCGTGCTGGTACCGGTCGAGACCCCTGCGTCGGTCCGGCTGCGGCAGTTCGAGGTGGACGGCGTTGGCGCGGTGCCGGGCGGCGAGCCGCGACCGCTCCTGTTCGTCGACGACATCGTACGGCGGGGCGATCACCGAGCCGAGGTCGAGGCGGGAGGAGTCGTAGCGGAGACCGGCGAACGGTTCGAGCCTGGGCATGCGCCCTGCGTAGCACACCCGCCTCGTGGGTACCGGTGAGGAGACGGCTGCCCCGATCGTCCGGACGTTCGGACGACGCCGGCCTCGTGCCGCGGTCCGGTGAGGAGACGGCTGCCGGGGGCATCTGCGACCGGCGCGCGGAGGTTCCGCCCGGGAGCGCGCCCGGCTGGTGGCGGTAGAGTGGGGAGATGAGTGAGGCTCCGGAAAGCGCCACAGCCGAAGGACGACCTGGTTCGGATCGGACGCCAGGTCAACCGGTGACAGGGACGATGACGGTGAAGCGGGGGCTCGCCGACATGCTGCGGGGCGGGGTCATCATGGACGTCGTGGACGCCGAGCAGGCGAAGGTGGCCGAGGACGCCGGAGCGGTGGCGGTGATGGCGCTCGAGCGGGTTCCGTCGGACATCCGACGTGACGGCGGGGTTGCCCGGATGAGCGACCCGGCGATGATCCAGGGGATCCAGGCGGCGGTCACCGTCCCGGTGATGGCCAAGGCCCGGATCGGCCACTTCGCCGAGGCGCAGGTGCTGGCGGCGTTGGGAGTCGACTACATCGACGAGAGCGAGGTGCTCACCCCGGCGGACGAGGCACACCACATCGACAAGTGGGCGTTCGACATCCCCTTCGTCTGCGGGGCCACGTCGCTCGGGGAGGCACTTCGCCGGATCTCGGAGGGTGCCGCCCTGATCCGGTCGAAGGGTGAGGCCGGCACCGGCAACGTCGTCGAGGCCGTCCGGCACCTCCGCTCGATCCTCGGGGACGTGCGCCGGATCACCCAGGCCGACTCGGCCGAGCTCTACGCCTGGGCGAAGGAGCTCGCCGCACCGATCGACCTGGTCCGCCAGATCGCCGCTACCGGTCGACTGCCGGTCCCGCTCTTCTGTGCCGGCGGCATCGCCACTCCTGCCGACGCCTCGCTCGTCATGCAGCTCGGGGCCGAGGCGGTCTTCGTCGGGTCCGGCATCTTCAAGAGCGCCGATCCCGTGCGTCGCGCCAGCGCCATCGTCGAGGCCACCGCGCACTACGCCGACGCGGACCTGGTGGCGAAGGTCTCGGCCGGTCTGGGCGAGGCGATGCCGGGCGAGGAGATCGGGTCGCTCGAGGTCCACCTGGCCGACCGTGGTTGGTAGGGGAGCGGCCCGGCCGGGTGTCCGGGCGTGACCATCGGCGTGCTCGCGCTCCAGGGCGACGTGCGAGAGCACTCGGAGGTGCTGGCGAGCCTGGGCGAAGTGTGCCGGCCGGTGCGGACCCCCGACGACCTGCCCGGGCTCCGCGGCATGGTCCTCCCGGGCGGTGAGTCGACCACCTTGTCGATGCTCCTGGAGTCTTCGGGGTTGTTCGATCCCCTCGCGGGCGCCCTGCGGGGCGGACTGGCGGTGCTTGGGACCTGTGCGGGGATGATCCTGCTGGCGACACGTGTCGTCGACGGCCGTCCGGACCAACGGCACTTCGGGCTGATCGACCTCACGGTCCGGCGCAACGGCTACGGCCGCCAGGAGGCATCGTTCGAATGCCCGATCGCGGTGGCCTCCCTCGGCGATCCGCCGGTGCCCGCCGTGTTCATCCGGGCACCACTGGTGGAGGAGGCAGGGCCCGGCGTGGAGGTCCTCGCGACGCTCCCGTCCGGACCCCGGGTCGGCGGAGAGGATCACCGCCGTCGAGGAGGCGGTGACGGGACTCCCGTCCTGTGCCGCCAGGGCCGGGTCCTGGTCGCCGCCTTCCACCCGGAGCTGACGACCGATCGGCGCGTGCACCGGTTGTTCGTGGAGATGACCAAGACCGAGGCCTGACCAGCCTTTCGGGCGGGCGCCAGCCGGCCGGGAAGCTCGCCGGCCGGAGAGGAGGACGGAGACGATGTCGGGACATTCGAAGTGGGCGACGACCAAGTACCGCAAGGGGGCCCAGGACTCCGCGCGGGCCAAGGTGTTCGCAAAGATCATCCGGCAGGTGGAGGTCGCCGCCCGCGAGGGTGGGAGCGATATGACCGCCAACGCCAGTTTGCGCACCATGTACGCCAAGGCTCGGGACGCCTCCGTCCCGATCGACACCATCGAGCGGGCGATCAAGCGGGGTTCCGGAGAGCTCGAGGGAGTGCGTTACGAGGCGGTGGCCTACGAGGGCTATGCCCCCGACGGCGTGGCGGTGATCGTGGAGTGCCTGACGGACAACCGGAACCGGACCGGCGCCGAGGTGCGGAGCACCTTCTCGAAGCTCGGAGGGTCGATGGCGGAGCCCGGCGCGGTCAGCTGGCAGTTCGAGCGCAAGGGCCTGATCTCCGTACCCCGGACGTTCGAGGAGGAGCGGGTGATGGAGGTGTCCATGGAGGCGGGGGCCGAGGACCTGTCCGACGAGGGGGACCACTGGGCGGTCACCACGGACCCCCACGACCTGATGGCGGTCCGGGCGGCGCTGGAGGAAGCAGGTCTCGCCCCCAGCTCCTCCGAGCTGTCGATGGTGCCGACCACCAGCGTCGCGGTAGAGGACTCCGGGACGGCGCGCAAGATCCTCCGGCTCATCGACGCGCTGGAGGACCACGACGACGTGCAGACCGTCTATGCGAACGTCGACATCCCCGAGGACGTGCTGGCCTCCTACGAGGGGTGAGGCGCGGACGGGGCGGTCGACGGGGGCAGGTCCCGCCGTCCACCCATCGCCCCCCGGCCGCGCCCGGCGCGCTACCATCGAACGCATGTTCGTGCTGGGGATCGATCCGGGCCTGTCCCGTTGCGGCTACGGCGTGGTCTCGCGGCGGGGGCCGGACATGACCGCGGTCGCCGGCGGTGTGATCTCCACGTCTCCGAACATGGCCCTCCCCGAGCGGCTCCGGGTGCTGGCCGAGGAGTTACGAGCGCTCGTGGGCGAGTACCGACCCGAGGCGGTGGTCGTCGAGCGGGTGTTCTTCCAGGTGAACGCCCGGACGGCCATGGCGACCGGGCAGGCGGCCGGGGTCGCCCTGATGGCGGCGGCCGAGTCCGGGTGCGAGGTGGCGCAGTTCACCTCGAACGAGGTGAAGCAGGCGCTGGTCGGCTACGGGGGGGCGACCAAGGACCAGGTCCAACGGATGGTGGCGTCGGTGCTCGGGTTGACCGCACCACCCCGCCCCCCGGACGTGGCGGACGCGCTCGCCCTGGCGGCGTGCTACGTGACGATGCAGCCCCTCCGCCGGGCGGTCGCAGCCGCCACACACCCGTTGACGGCTCCCGCGACCGTCGGCACCCCGGGTCCTGAAGCCTCCGACGGGGCTCCGCGATGATCGGGTCGCTCCGGGGCGCGCTGATCGACCGCCCGACGCCCGGGGAGGTGGTGGTCGAGGTCGGCGGGGTGGGCTATCGCGTCTCGGTCCCTGCGACGACGTTCGCGACGACCGGGATCGACGGGTCGGAGGTGTTCCTCTACGTGCACACCCATGTCCGGGAGGATGCGATCGTCCTGTTCGGTTTCGTCCACGCCGACGAGCGCCGTTGCTTCGAGGCGCTGCTCGGCGCCCACGGGGTCGGCCCGACGTTGGCTCTGGCCATCGTCTCGTCGCTCTCTCCGGCGTCCTTGGCCGCGGCCGTCGTCGAGGACGACCTCGACACCCTGTGCCTGGTTCCCGGCGTGGGGAGGAAGACGGCGGCCCGACTGCTCCTCGAGCTCAAGGCCAGGCTCGACCTGCCGATCGACGGGGGGGTTGCCCTCCGGCCGGGGGGTGCGGAGCGGCCGGTCCGGGGCGAGGTCCGTGCTGCGCTCACCGAGCTCGGGTACGGGCCGGAGGAGGTCCGCACCGTGCTCGACGAGGTCCCGGACAGCGGCACCGTCGAGGAACAGGTCCGAGCGGCACTCCGTAGCCTGGCAGCTGCCCGATGACCCCTGACGCCCGGCGCGAGGTCCTCGAGGGTCGCGGCGCCCCGGATGGCGAGGCCGGAGGCGTCCACGGCGGGGACCGGTCGGCAAGGAGCGTGTCGCCACCGGCCCGTGAGGTGGCAGACCGCGAGGCAGCGGCCCGTGAGGTAGCGGCCGAGGCAGAGCCTGCCGAGGAGCTCGACGAGGCGGGGCTCCGCCCCCGCACCCTGGCCGAGTTCGTCGGCCAGCGGCAGTTGACGGAGCACCTCCAGATCGTGATCGAGGCTGCCCGCAGGCGTCGCCAGCCGGTCGACCACCTCCTGTTCGCGGGTCCACCCGGGCTGGGGAAGACCTCGTTGTCGGGGATCGTGGCGGCCGAGATGGGCGTGGGGCTACGGATCACCGCTGGCCCCGTCCTGGTCAGGGCGGGCGACCTGGCGGCGCTCCTGACCGACCTCCAAGAGGGCGACGTCTTGTTCATCGACGAGATCCACCGGCTAAACCGGGCGGTGGAAGAGATCCTCTACCCGGCGATGGAGGACTTCAAGCTCGACATCCTCATCGGAAAGGGCCCGACCGCACGCAGCATCCGGCTCGATCTCCCCCGGTTCACCCTGGTGGGTGCCACGACGCGGACGGGCCTGGTCACCGGCCCCCTCCGTGACCGGTTCGGCTTCGTCGGACGGCTCGACCTGTACGACGTCGACGAGCTCCGGTCGATCGTCGAACGCTCGGCGGGGATCCTCGGCGTCCCGATCGACGCCGAGGGGGCGCTGCGGATCGCGGAGCGCTCGCGTGGGACCCCACGGATCGCCAACCGACTGCTGCGCAGGGTGCGCGACTTCGTCGAGGTCCGCGCCGAAGGGGCGATCACCGGCGCGTCCGCAGTCACGGGGCTGGAGCTCTTCGGCGTCGACACCCTCGGGCTCGACAAGGTGGACCGTGCCATCCTCGACGTGCTCTGCCGGCGTTTCGCGGGGCGGGCCGTCGGACTGACCACGCTGGCGCAGTGCATCGGAGAGGAGCCGTCGACGGTGGAGGATGCGTACGAGCCCTACCTGCTCCAGCAGGGTCTCCTCCAGCGGACGGTGCGGGGTCGGATGGCGGCACCGCGCGCGTGGGCGCACCTCGGGATCACTCCGGTCGACCCCGGGCTGTTCTGACGGACGCCGACAGGGAGGCCGCGGGATGGACGCGGGTCACAAGGCTTCAGCGTCCGCCCTTCCCGGACCAGGGGAACGGACGCCCGCCGGAAGGCAGGCGGTGGGACCGCCGTCCTACGCGAGACTGCCCGAGCCATGGTTCTCTCGCATGGTGCCGACCGAAGGAGGAACAGTGAGCGACTACGACGTACGCATGGTGGTGCTTTCGACCGACGACCTTGACGAATCCATCCGGTTCTACACCGAGACGCTCGGGATGTCGCTGAAGTTCCGCGACGGATCCCACTACGCCGCCCTCGACGGGGGGTCGGTCACCCTAGCGCTGGCGACCGCGGTGGACCATCCGATGCCGGGCAAGGTCGTCGTCGGCATCAAGACCTCCGATGTCGATGCCGCCGCCGCGGCGATCGAGGCCGACGGGGGTGCCGTCGTCAGAGGACCCTACGACGACGCGCACGAGCGCCGTGCGGTGGTCTACGACCACATGGGGAACGGCCTGGTCTTCTACAGCCCACTTCCCCGCTGAACGTGTCGGGCGCCGCGGGATCCGTCGTCCGGCACCTGAAGACCGCGGGCCCCGGACGACCCGGCTGCGTCGGCTTCTGCGCCCCGGCGGATCCGGACGCCAGCGCATCGCGCCTCCGGCCGCGCGGGTGTCTGCGACGATGGGGATGATGCCGCACGCACCCGAACGGGCAACGGGTCCCGTCGAAGCCGGGGTCCCCATGGACGCCTACGACTACGGCCTGCCGGAGGAGGCGATCGCCCAGGAGCCGGTCGAGCCGCGCAGCGCCGCCCGGCTGCTCGTATCCCCCCGGCTCACCCGTGACGGGCGTCCCGGTCACCTGACCATGGACGCGCTCCCGTCGCTCCTGAGGGAGGGGGATGTCGTGGTGGTCAACGAGACGCGGGTCCTGCCGGCCAGGCTCCACCTGGTGAAGGCGTCGGGCGGCGAAGCGGAGGTGCTCCTGCTCGAGCCGAGGGATCCTGCGGGTGGGACGTGGGAAGCCCTCGTCCGTCCCGGACGGAGGCTCCGGCCCGGGACCGCCCTCTTCGAGCGCCCGGATCTGTCGTCCCGCTCCGGGGGGCCGGGACCGGTTCCGGGGGACGGGGCGAGGCCCGTCCTCGAGGTAGGTGAACGTCTGGACGGCGACGGCGACGGCGACGGCGACGGCGGTCGTCGGTCGGTGCGGCTTCTCGACCCCTCGGTGGTCGATCGGGCAGGGTCGATGCCGCTCCCGCCCTACATCCACCGCCCCCTCCCCGACCCCGAGCGGTACCAGACCGTGTTCGCTGCGGAGCGTCCCGCGGGAGAGCGTTCCGCCGCCGCCCCGACGGCGGGCCTCCATTTCACGCCGGAGCTGCTGGCCCGATGCCGCCGGACCGGTGCGACCGTGGCGACGGTGGACCTGGCCATCGGCCTCGACACCTTCCGTCCGGTGACGGCGGCGACGCCTTCCGGGCACGTGATCCACACCGAGCGCTACTCGGTCCCCGAAGAGACGATCGCCGCCTGCTCGGGGGCCCGGCGGGTCATCGCGATCGGCACGACCGCGGTGCGGGCCCTCGAATCGGTGGCGGCGACCGGACGCCGGGAGGGCCGGACCGACCTCTACATCCACGGCCCGTACCCGTTCCGGGTGGTGGACCTGCTGGTGACCAACTTCCACCTGCCCCGTTCGAGCCTGCTGCTGCTGGTGGAGTCGTTCGGCGGACCGGAGTGGCGGGAGCTCTACGCGACCGCCCTGGCCGAGCGGTACCGGTTCCTCTCCTTCGGTGACGCCATGGTCACGGCGCGACTCGGACCGAAGCTCCCCCCGGCCTGGTGACCGCCACCCGCGTGGCGGTGGTGGCCTCGGACGGGAGCGCCCGGACCGGTCGGGTGCACACGGGACGTGGGTCGTACCGGATCCCCGCCTTCATGCCGGTCGGGACCCGTGGGGCGGTGAAGGCTCTGGACAGCGCCGACCTCGACGGGCTCGGGGTGGAGGTGGTGCTGGCCAACACCTACCACCTGATGCTGCGGCCGGGGGTCGAGGAGATCGCCGCTCTGGGCGGGATCCACCGCTTCACCGGGTGGTCGGGCCATGCGCTGACGGACTCGGGTGGCTACCAGGTGCACTCGTTGCACCCGGTGGTCGACGACGACGGTGTGGAGTTCACGTCCGTCTACGACGGAGCGAAGCTGCACCTGACACCCGAGGGCGCGGTCGAGGCCCAGGGAAGGATCGGCGCCGACATCCAGATGGTGCTGGACGTCTGTACGACGCTGCCTGCCGAGCCCGGCGCGCTCCGGCAGGCCGTGGAGCGGACGGCGGTGTGGGCCGGCCGGGCCCGGCGGCACCATCGGACCTTCGTGGACCGTCCGGAGGGACAGGCCCTGTTCGGCATCGTCCAGGGGGGAACCGACCCCGTCCTCCGTGTGGAGAGCGCCCGCCGGACCGTCGAGATCGGGTTCGACGGCTACGGCATCGGAGGGCTGTCGGTGGGGGAACCACGGGAAGCGATGCTGGAAGCGCTGGCTGCCACCGTCCCCGAGCTGCCCCCCGACCTCCCCCGGTACCTGATGGGGGTGGGCGATCCCGTGGGCCTGGTCGAGGCGATCGGGCTGGGGATCGACCAGTTCGACTGTGTGGCGCCCACCCGCATGGCACGTCACGGTTCCATCCTGACGGGACGCGGCCGGCTCAACCTCCGCAACGCGGCCCACACGCGCGACGACACGCCGCTCGACGAGAGCTGCGGGTGCTCGACCTGCCTCCGCTGGTCGAAGGGCTATCTCCGGCACCTGCTCCTGGTCGGGGAGCCGACCGCGTGGCGGCTCCTCAGCATCCACAACCTGGCCCAGCTCCTCCTGCTGATGGAGCAGGCTCGCTCCGCCATCGCCGCAGGGAGATTCGAGTCGTTCCGCAGCCGGGTCGCCGCCGTCTGGGCTCCGTGAGGGTCGCCGGTCCCGGTCCGGTGACCGCCTGGACTACCGCCGGTCCCGGTCCGGTGACCGCCTGGACTACCGCCGGTC
>JAJYYG010000140.1 GCA_021801235.1 Actinomycetes bacterium | reverse complement strand
TGGACCTCGACACCCTCCTTCTGCCCGACCTCCGTGACAACGTGATCCACCCGCTTCTGCCCGCAGACCTCGACACCGAGCACCTCCGCATCCTCGCCAACCCCACCGGCGTGTTCGAGCTGGGCGGCCCGCACGCCGACACCGGGCTCACCGGCCGCAAGATCATCGTCGACACCTACGGGGGCATGGCCCGTCACGGAGGTGGCGCGTTCTCCGGCAAGGACCCATCGAAGGTGGACCGCTCCGCCGCGTATGCCGCCCGCTGGGTGGCGAAGCACGTCGTGGCCGCAGGGGCGGCCGCCCGTTGCGAGGTGCAGGTCGCGTACGCCATCGGGGTCGCCCGCCCCGTCTCGCTGCTGGTGGAGACCTTCGGCTCCGAGCGCGTCGATCCGGACCGGATCGCGTCGGCGGTCGAGGACATCTTCGACCTCCGGCCGGCCGCGATCGTGCGCGACCTCGATCTCAAGCGCCCGATCTACCGCAAGACGGCCGCATACGGTCATTTCGGCCGCAACGACAAGGACTTCACCTGGGAGGACACCCCACGGGTCGATGACCTGAAGCAGGCACTCGGGCTCTGAGCCGTCCACCGGCGGGGTCCGTCCCTGCGACCACCGTGGAGGACACGCCTCTTCGGGGCGACCGGGTCCGGGTGGTGCGGGTTGTCCCCGACGTGCCGGCCATCCACCGCCGGTTCGACTACGTGGTCCCGGCGCGGCTGGACGCGGCAGTCACGGTGGGGAGCCGGGTCCGGATCCCCCTGCATGGCCGGCGCGTCGGCGGGTGGGTCGTCGAGGACGGTGTGGTACCGCCGGACGGGATCACGCCCCGACCGCTGGCCGCCTCGAGCGGAGCAGGACCGGCTCCGGCGCTGGTGGCGCTGGCGGAGTGGGCCGCGTGGCGCTGGGCCGGGCCCGTGACGTCCTTCCTGGGGACGGCGTCGCCGTCGCGGGTGGTCCGGTCGGTGGTCCCCCCGGATCGGTCGGGGGAGGACCTGGCGGAGGCGCTGGTGGGATCCCCGGGGGGCGCCTCGGTGGCGATGGTGGCGGAGGCGCTCGGGCAGCGGGGGAGCCCGGCAGTGGTCCGGCTGGCGCCGACCCTCGACGCCTCGTTGCTCGTGCTCGAAGTGGTCCACCGGCTCGGAGCGGCCGGTGTGCTCGTCCTGGTCCCGGCGCGCCTCCGTGCGGACCGCCTGGCACAGCGGTTGCGGGGGGCCGGCGTGCCGGTGGCGACCGCCCCTGACCAGTGGCCGGAGGCCGCAGCCGGCGACCGCCTGGTCGTAGGCACCCGTGCGGCGGCCTGGGCGCCTCCCGCCCGACTCCGTGCGGCGGTGGTGATCGACGCGCACGACGAGGCGTACCGGGAGGAGCGGGCCCCGACCTGGTCGGCCGTGGACGTGGTGGCCGAGCGTGCGCGGCGTGACGGCGCCCCGGTCCTCCTGGTCTCGCCGTGCCCTCCGGTGGTGCTGCTGGAGACGGCCCGGCTCGTGACCAGCCCGCGTGCCGTGGAGCGCCGCGGGTGGCCCACGGTCGAGGTGGTCGACCGTGGCGCAGAGGACCCCCGGAGCGGTCTGTTCTCCGCTCCGCTCGTCCGTGCGCTGCACGATGCGCTCGACCATCCGGACGGACGGGTGGTCTGCATCCTCAACCGGACCGGTCGCGCCCGCCTGCTGGCGTGCGCATCCTGCGGGGAGCTGGTCCGGTGCACGCGGTGCGGGAGCGCACCGTCCCAGGACGAGGCCGGAGGGGAGCTCCGTTGCCGCCGGTGCGGGCTGACCAGGCCCCCGCTGTGCGCCGCGTGCGACTCCACCCGCCTCAAGCTGCTGCGGATGGGCGTGTCACGGGCGGCAGAGGAGCTGGGAGCGCTGGTCGGGACGCCGGCGTTCGAGCTCACGTCCGCCACGGAGGTGCCGCCTCGGGGCGCGGATCGCCTGGTGGTGGGGACCGAGGCGGCACTCCACCGCATCGAACGGGCGGACCTGGTGGCGTTCCTCGACTTCGACCAGCACCTCCTGGCGCCCCGGTTCGGGGCGGTGGAGGAGGCGCTCGCCCTTTTGGCCCGGGCCGCCCGCCTGGTCGGCGGTCGTCCGTCCGGTGGGAGGCTCGTGGTCCAGACCCGGATCCCCGGCCACGAGGCGCTGCAGGCCGCGGTCAACGCCGACCCCGGGCTGGTCGCCGGATCAGAACGTGCCCTGCGCCGCACGCTCGACCTCCCGCCCTTCGGGGCACTGGCGCTCCTGAGCGGTCCGGGTGCCGGCGACTTCGCCCGTTCGCTGGCCGGGCGCGACGGGATCTCGGTCGGCACCCCGGCCGCTCGGGGTCCCGACGCCGAGACGATGCTCGTGCACGCCCGGGACCACCGGATCCTGTGTGATGCCCTCGCCGACACGCCCCGCCCGCCCGGCCGGCTCCGGGTCGAGGTCGACCCGACCGACGTCTGACCCCGGGAGCAGGCGCCGCGACCTCCCGGCCCGTACCGGATGGCGGGGCCGGGGGAAGGAAGGGAACGCGAGGCCGGGGAGCGGGGAGCCGCCCTAGAATGGCCGCATGTCGTCGTACACCGTCCGGACCATCGGAGATCCCGTGCTCCGCCAGGTCGCCGCTCCGGTGGACTCCGTGGACGGGGCCCTGGTGCGGCTGGTGGACGACATGGTGGAGACCATGTACGACGCGGTGGGTG
>JAJYYG010000111.1 GCA_021801235.1 Actinomycetes bacterium | reverse complement strand
AGGTCCCAGTGCCGCCCCGAGCGCGGCTACCGCGTCGCCGGCGAGGGCGGACGTGGCCGACGAGGTGCGGACGAACGACGAGACGTTGCGGGCCACCGTCTCGATGTCGGACTGGAGCTGGGCGTCGTAGACGCGGTGGTAGGTGGCGTGGTCACCGACGATGGCGAGCAGCGGGCTGTGGGCCCGCCGGGCGTTGTGGAGGTTGGCGAGGCCGTTGCCGAGGCCGGGGCCGAGATGGAGGAGGACGGCGGCCGGGCGTCCGGCCATGCGCGCGTACCCGTCGGCGGCGCCGGTGGCGACGCCTTCGAAGAGCCCGAGGACGCCGCGCATGTCGGGAACGTCGTCGAGGGCGGCGACGAAGTGCATCTCCGAGGTCCCCGGGTTCATGAAGCAGACGTCGACCCCGTGGTCGACCAGGGTACGGATGAGCGCATGGGCTCCGTTCATGGATGGTGCCTCCTGCCGGTGGTTGACGCTGCTGGCGGTTGACGCTGCCGGTGGTGGTCGGGCTCAGTCGAACACGGTGCCGGGGTTGAGGATGCCGACCGGATCGAAGACAGCCTTGATCCGGCGCATCACCTCCACTTTCACCGGGTCTTCGAACCGCTCGAAGAACGCCTTCTTCTCCGTGCCGATCCCGTGCTCGCCGGAGACCGCGCCGCCGAGCTCGAGCCCGGCGCCGACGATGTCGGAGAGCAGGCGGTGCCGGACCTCCGGGTCGCCCTGCCAGACGGAGAGGTGGACGTTGCCGTCCCCGGCGTGCCCGCACCCGACGACCAGGGATCCGGTGGCCGCCGCCAGCCCGCCGACCGTGTCGAGGTACGCGGGGAGCGAGGCCCGCGGGACGACCACGTCGACGATGTCGTCGGCTCCCGCCGCCTTGGCCGCCCAGAAGGCCTTCTCGCGCGCTTCGACCAGCTGGCTGCCCGCCGAGTGGGGGAGCACGAACACGTCGAGGGCGTCGCGGTCGGCGAGGAGCTCGCCCAGTGCCGCGACGTCCTCGTCCAGTCGCGCCTGGTGGTGCCCTTCGACCACCACCACCAGGTAGGCGTGCGCCTGCTCGCGCAGCCGGTCGGGGATTCCCAGCTCGATCCCGGCGTTGGCGGTGATCCCGGCCATGGAGACGAGATCGATGTACTCGACGAGCAACGGGGCGATCCCGCTGCGGATCAGGTGGGGCACCGCGTCGCCGATCTGGCGCACGGTGGCGAACGGGGCGAGCACGGTCGCCGCGAACGGCGGCCTCGGGTGGAGCCGGAGGAAGGCCTCGGTGACCAAGGCGAGCGTACCCTCCGAGCCGACGATGAGCTGGGTCAGGTCGTAGCCGCTGGTCGCCTTCACGAACCGCCCACCGGTGCGGATCACGTCGCCGGAGCCGAGGACCGCCTCCAGGCCGAGGACGTGGTGGCGGGTCACTCCGTACTTGACGGCGCGCATGCCACCGGCATTGGTGGCGACGTTGCCCCCCAGGCTCGCCGACTGCTCCCCCGGGAAGACCGGGTAGACGAGGCCGTGGGGGAGGAGGGCCGCATCCAGCTCGGCGAGGGTCACCCCCGGCTCCACCACCGCCACGTGGTTTGCGGTGTCGATCTCCACGATCCGGTTCATCCGCTCGAACGACACCACCACGCCGCCGTCGACCGGATCGCATCCACCGGCCAGGCCGGTGCCGGAGCCCCGGGCGGTGAGCGCGGTCCGGTGCTCCACGGCCCAGGCGACGATCGCGGCGACCTCGGCGGTGTTCGCCGGGCGGACGACCGCAACCGGGGTCGTCCCGGCGGTCGACAGCGCCTCGTCGTGGGTGTCGTCGGGGTTGATCTGCTTGCCGGTGGACACGTGGTCGGAGCCGACGATGCCGATGAGCTCAGCGATTGCGTCCCCCATGCCCCGTCCTTTCGCCATCCCGATGCCGGCGGGTGGTCCCCGGTCACGGTAGCCCGCCTGCCACCGGCGGCGAAAGTGCGCTCCGGGCCAGCGGTTCGCGTACGGCCCGGTCCGCCCCTCGGCCGTTCAGCGGGGGTCGGACCCTCCATGGTCCCTCCACCGGTGCAACCGACCCCGCCGGCCGCCGGCAGCGTCCGTCAGGAGCTCGGGGGCCTCCGACGCCACCAGGGCCATCACCGCCCGAGACGAGGGGTTGACCAGGGCGTGGCCTCCGACGGCCACGGTCGGGACTGTCTCGTTGCCGCCGGCCACGGAGCGGACGAAGGCCGCCGCCGAGGGGTCCTCCCAGATGTCGACCTCCTCGAAGGCGAGGCCCCGACGGGCGAGCCGGAACCGGAGGGCCGAGCAGAACGGACAACCGGGCCTGGCGTAGAACGTGACCGGGGACCGGCTCGGTTGGTCGGGACTGCCGGGTTCGTCCTGCACGCCTGTACAACACCCCGTCCGCGGGCGCTGTTCCACGGTGACCCTCCTCGGCGTCCGCGTCCTCGCACAGCGCTTCCTCTAGACCGCCGATAATAGATATTATGTCAAATAATGGTGCGTATCCCGGTGGTGGGTGCCCGGGCACCGGCTCCGACCCTGCCCTACACTCCGAGGCAGGCGGCCGCCGTCGCCCAGCACCGCCGAGGAGGAACCATGCCCGACACCGTCCGGCTCCCGCAGCTGCCCGCGTTCGACACTCCCGAGGAAGAGCGGAACCACCGCAAGCAGCGGCTGGCCGCCGGGTTCCGCCTGTTCT
>JAJYYG010000078.1 GCA_021801235.1 Actinomycetes bacterium | reverse complement strand
GCCGGCGCACCGCTGCAGCAGCACGGCCAGGAGGTTGTTGAACCAGTCGCCCTTACCGTTCTGGATCGCTGCGCTGAGCTCCTTGCTCTGCTCGTCGGTCCCCGGAGTCGTCGGGAGTCCGGTGTCGAACGCCGACATGGCGGCCAGGAAGCGGTCCTCGATCTGGTTCCAACTCCCCGCCCCCATTGAGACGACGTCCTCGTACATCGTGCGGAGTGGCCCGCAGTACGGGTTGGTCAGGAGGACCGACTTCGGGTTGAGGGGGGAGCTCTGCGGGGCGTTCGTCGGCATGTCCGTCCGGTCAGGGCGCGAGCGCTGAGCTGTCGAGTCCGAAGAGCTTGCACGCCACCGCCGTCGCTGCAGCGACGTCACGCGCTGCGAACGCCCGCCGCAAGGCGTTCTGGTCAGCAGGACGGATCGATCCGATCACCGGTACCCGGATGCGCCGGAGGTACTGGGCCTGGAAGCGGTAGCAGCCGCCCCGCATCTTGACGCAGTAGGCACCCACGAAGAGGTTGGCGAGATCGGAGAGCAGCAGCCCGCCGAGCACCTCGGGGTCCCAAGAGCTCGAGGTGAGGTGGTAGAGGTTGTGATGTGGGTAATGCGGCCCGTCGTCGAGCACCGGGTGTGCTGTCGCCTTCATGTCCGGCAGGAGGAGCCGGGGCCGATTCAGCAGCTGCAGCTGCACGCGATCGATCGTCCGGTACCACTGGCCGGGCCGGCGACGTGCGACGTGGCGACGACCGAGCCGTTCCGCATGGGCTTCGAAGTGCGCACGCAGGCGTGGGTGATGGGACAGGTCCACGAGCCCATGCTCGTCCCACGGGTTGACGAGGAATCGGCCCTTCCACTCCGCCGTTCCGCTCCCCAGATCGTCCGCCATCAGAAGCGGGAGCAGCCGGTCCTCCTCGACCAGGTCCGGGTCCGTGGTGATGAACACGTCGTCGCAGCCGGTGGCCACGCCGATACCCACCCGGGTGCCGGTGGCAGTGTCCTCGAGAGGTGGGAACTGGCGTTCGAGCTGGCGGAGCACCTCGAGGTGCTTCGGGCTGCCGGTCGGCCACAGGTCGCCGCCGCGGAACCATTCAGGGAGTCGACTGCCGGTGAAGTGACGGTCGGACCGGGGTTGGGGCGCAGACCCCTTGAGCCAGGCGACGAGGCCCGGGGCGCTGGACGCCCCCAGCCCGGCGGTGGACTCCGCCACGCTTACACGACCTTGACGGTCGGATCTGATGACGGTGACGGCCGGGTAGGCGGACACGTCCTGTTCGAAAGCGTCGACGTCATGCATGGTGACGACGGACTCGACCGCGAACGAGCCGCTGATCAACCGCCGGAGCCCTGCGCCGTACTGGTTGTGCATCCACCGGTCGGCGCAGATGAACCCCAACCGCCCCTGCGGGCGGAGGAGCTGGAGACCCCGCTCGAAGAACCCGACGTAGATGTCGGCCCGGCCCTGCATCGTCCGGCACGCCGCCCGGTAGCGCTGCACCAGATCGGGGGGCAGGTCCTCGATGCGGATGTAGGGCGGATTGCCGACGACGAAGTCGGCGCCACCGGCCGCCTGGTCATCGAGGTCGTCGAGGAGGAAGTCGCCCCGGGTGATCCACGTACGTGCGATCTCCTCGGCTCGCTCGAGGGGAACGCCGGCGGTCACCAGGGCCGCCATCGAGGTCTTCCGGGACAGCTCGACGTTCGCCGCCTTCAGGTCGAAGGCTCGGAGCGAACCTCCGAGCGAGTCGAGCGCACGCCCGTGGCGCACCGCCGACTCGATGAGCCGGTCGACGATCGGCTCCAAAAAGGCACCGCCGCCGCAGGCCGGCTCCACCATCACTTTGGCGGCCAGGTCGTGCTCCGGGAGGTACCCGACCAGGTCGAGGATGAGGTCCGCCACCCACCGGCGCGTGAACACCTCGCCGTACGTGTTGCGGTCCTCTGTGTCGAGCACGTCAGGCTGCATGGTCGGTTCCTCGAATGACAGTTGCACTGGGTTCGGCACGGTCCACGGCCTCCTCGAGCACGCGCCCGATCAACAGGAATCCGTTTCGTCCGTCGGCGACCGTCATCCTGCAGAGACCGTAGGTGACCGACCCGACGTGGTCGCGGATGCCGATTCCGGAGGGGCTCCGGAAGTTCGTGACCCGTCGCGCAGGATACGGATGGGGTGTCACAGCCCGGGCGCCGTGCCGCCGGGGCCCCTGTCGCGTGCTCTTCCCGACTTCCCCGATGGGCAAGGACTCCCCGGTGGGCACGGACGGGCCAGCCGCGACCATGCTGCCGTCCGCCCCCGGGCACCCCGGAACGAGCAGTCCCAACGGGGTTCGAACCCGTGTCTCCACCTTGAGAGGGTGGTGTCCTAGGCCTCTAGACGATGGGACCCTGTGCCGCCTCCCCGGGGAAGACCGGCAATGATGCCTGTGATCAGGCAGAACGACACCCTACGCTGCCGGTTGCCGAACGCTCGGGGGGGAGGGCTCGAACCTCCAACCTCATGAACCAGAATCATGCGCGCTGCCAGTTGCGCCACCCCCGAATGGGCGAACGACCCAATTTAGCCGACTCGGGGCACCCTCAGAGAACTCCCCCTGTTCAATCCGGCAGAACCTCACTACGCTTACAGGAGTATGACGGCACAGAGAGTGGTCATCGTCGGGGGTGGAGTCGTCGGGACCATGCACGCACTCGAAGCGTGCCAACGGGGTTGGGACGTGGTGCACCTCGAGGGGGACGCCGATCCGCGGAGGGCTTCGGTCCGC
>JAJYYG010000039.1 GCA_021801235.1 Actinomycetes bacterium | reverse complement strand
CCAAAGCGGACCGACAGATCAGGGTTGACACCGCCTGAAGTGTACGACGCGCAGCAGCGCGGACATCCTGACTACGGGCGGGAGCCGTCCGGCTCCCGTTCCCTCGCACAGCTACCGATCGACGGCTGTGGCGTGCAGGGAGTGCCTCGCAATACCCATCCGCAGGTGATGCAGGAAGGAGGCGTGATCTTCCGGTTCGGTCGGAGGTGCGCCCGAATCCGGATGATCGACGTCTGGCAAGGCGACGCCCCTGAAACACACAGAGCCCGCGGTCCACGATCGTGCGCTGGGAGCAAATGTGGTCTGTTGGGGCGTGTCGACCCACTCAGCCGCCGGCCGTGGACCCGGCCCAAGCCCATGAACAGGCAGAACTCCGAGAGCGGGCGACGGGAATCGAACCCGCGTTCTCAGCTTGGGAAGCTGATGTTCTGCCTCTGAACTACGCCCGCGTGCACAAGCCCGGCATCATCGCCTGCCTGCTCCGGATCACACTATCGTCTAGCGGGCATGGTTCTCTCCGACCGCTCCATACGCGAGGCGCTCGACGCCGGCCGCATCTCCATCGACCCCTTGGGCGACGGCTGCATCCAGCCGTCCTCGGTCGATCTCCACGTCGACCGCTACTTCCGTCTCTTCCGCAACCACTCGAGCCGGGTGATCGACGTGCGCGAGGACCAGGAGGACCTGACCGAGCTGGTCGACGTCGGCGAGGAGGAGCCGCTCATCCTGCATCCCGGGGAGTTCCTCCTGGGCTCCACCCAGGAGAAGATCACGCTTCCGGACGACCTGGTTGCCCGTCTCGAGGGCAAGTCGTCACTCGGACGCCTCGGCCTGCTCATCCACTCGACGGCCGGCTTCGTCGACGCGGGGTGGGACGGTCACCTCACCCTCGAGCTCTCCAACGTGGCGAACCTGCCGATCACCATCTATCCGGGGATGAAGATCGGGCAGATCTCGTTCCTCCAGATGACGACCGCGGCGGAGCGCCCCTACGGGTCCGACGGGCTGCGTTCGAAGTACCAGGGGCAGTGGGGACCGACCCCGAGCCGGTACTCCGACAACTTCCGCGGCTAAGCCCACCTCAAGTACGCTCGTTCCGTAAGTTACCCAAAAGTAACCTCAGGAGGACCTCAGTGCCCGTCAGAATCGCCGTCGGCCTCGGCATCACCGTGGTCATGTTCGCCATCGCGGGTCGCCGGTTCTTCTGGTTGTACCGGCTGATCTCCGCGGGGCAGCCGGCTCCCGACCGCTTCAAAAATCTCCCGGTCCGCGTCAAGGCGGAGCTGGTGGAGGTGGCCGGCCAGCGCAAGCTGTTGAAGTGGACGGTCCCCGGGATCGCCCACTTCTTCACCATGTGGGGGTTCACCGTTCTCCTCCTCACCATCATCGAGGCGTACGGTGCACTGTTCCAACGGAACTTCCACATCCCGATCATCGGGAGGTGGTCGTTCATCGGCTTCGTCGAGGACTTCTTCGCGGTCGCCGTCCTCCTGGCGCTCCTCGTCTTCACCGCCATCCGCATCAAGAACTCCCCGAAGCGCGAGAACCGCCGCTCACGCTTCTTCGGTTCGCATACCCGGGCGGCTTGGCTGGTGCTGCTGATGATCGCCGGGGTCATCGTCTCCCTGCTCCTGTATCGGGCCGCCCAGGTCAACACCGGCAACTTCCCCTACTCGGACTGGGCGTTCGCCTCCCACGGGATCGCGACCTGGCTGCGTCCACTCGGGACCGGGGTCAACTCCGTCATCGAGACGGTCGCCCTGCTGGCCAACATCGCCGTGATCACCGGGTTTCTGGTGTTCGTCTCGTACTCGAAGCATCTGCACATCTTCCTCGCCCCGATCAACGTGGCCACCTCCCGCCGCCCCCGTGCCCTCGGGGCGCTGGGCTCCACTCCCGACATGACCATGGAGGGGGTCGGCGACGAGGACGAGGTCGTCTTCGGCGCCGGCCGTATCGAGGACTTCTCGTGGAAGCAGCTCCTCGACCTCGCCACCTGCACGGAGTGCGGCCGCTGCCAGTCCCAGTGCCCGGCGTGGAACACCGGCAAGCCGCTCTCCCCGAAGCTTCTCGTCATGGACCTCCGCGACAACCTCTTCGCCAACGCGGAACGGGTGATGGCGAAGAACCGGGCGGCCGGCACCGAGGTGGAGACGTTGGTGCCGTCGGTGATCGACCCCGACGTGCTGTGGTCGTGCACCACGTGCGGCGCCTGTGTGGAGCAGTGCCCCGTCGACATCGAGCACATCGACGCCATCGTCGACATGCGTCGGTACGAGGTCCTGATCGAGTCGCGCTTCCCCACCGAGGCCGGCCTCATGCTCCGCAACGTCGAGAACCAGGGGGATCCGTGGGGGCTCGGCGGGTCCAAGCGCGAGGACTGGACAGCATCGCTCGACTTCGAGGTGCCGGTGGTGACCGACACCATCCCCGACCACATCGAGTACCTCTACTGGGTCGGGTGCGCGGGTGCCCTCGACGAGCGGGCCCGGAAAGGAGCTCAGGCCACGGCGCGCATGCTCCACCGGGCCGGAGTCACCTTCGCCATCCTGGGGAAGAAGGAGAGCTGCACGGGCGACCCGGTGCGCCGCCTCGGGAACGAGTACCTCTACCAGGAGCAGGCGCAGAAGAACATCGAGACGCTCACGGGCGTCGGGGCGAAGAAGATCATCGCCACGTGCCCCCACTGCTTCAACACGCTGTCGAACGAGTACCCCGCGCTCGGGGGCGACTTCGAGGTCATCCACCACAGCCAGCTACTCGAGCACCTCGTCTCGGCGGGCAAGCTCACCCCCGGTGGTGGCTACAAGGGCACGGTGACCTACCACGATCCGTGCTACCTCGGCCGGCACAACCGGGTCTTCGACGAGCCCCGTTCGGTCATCGACGCCATCCCCGGTGCCACACAGGTCGAGATGGGTCGCTGCCGGGAGAAGGGGTTCTGCTGCGGTGCCGGAGGCGCCCGGATGTGGCTCGAGGAGTCCATCGGCAAGCGCGTCAACATGGAGCGCACCGAGGAGGCGTTGGGCACCGGGGCCGACGTCGTGTCGACCGCCTGTCCCTACTGCATGATCATGCTCGACGACGCGGTGAAGGCCAACCAGAAGGAAGACGACGTCCGGGTGCTCGACCTGTCCCAGCTACTCGAGGAGTCGCTCGACGGGCTGGCCCCTGTGGGTGCCGCGCCGAACGGGTCGGCCGCGCACCAGGGGGAACAGACAACCACCGCAGAGGACGGGTCGGCCGGACCTGGGTGACCCGGGCGGGGGTCCGGGTGACCGGGCGTCTGAGAGGTCCGGGCGCGGAGTCCGCGGCTAGTGGAACGCCATCGCGTCCGACTCGCGGAGGCGGGTGGCCATGGCTGCCAGCAGCTTGCGCGAGATGGACGGCACCGCCTCGATCACCGCGTTGAAGTGGCGCTGGGACAGCACCAGAAGGGTCATGTCCGTCTCCGAGATGACGGACGCGGACCGTGGACGCCGGTCGAGGAGCGCCAGCTCGCCGAAGTGGGAACCCGCTCCGAGGGTAGCCACCTTCTTCCCGTTCCGGGAAACCTCGGCGGAGCCCTCCACGACCAGGAAGAACTCCCGGCCCACGGTGCCCTCTTCGACGAGCACTTTGCCGGGTTGCACCGTGACCTCCTCGAGCGAGCTGCGGATCTTGCGGATCTCCGCGGCCGAGCAGCCCGAGAAGAGCCAGATGGACTTGAGGTCTAACGCCTTGGGAGCTGTCGCCATGACGCCGAGGCTACCGCCAACGTGTCCGACCACGCTGGACCTGGCTCGGTCTGACGGGCCCCGGCCGGCACGACGGCCCGCCCGGCCGCCGTCATCCGTGCACGGCGGCGCAGACGGCGAGCCCCCAGACCCGCCGCAGCGCGGTGAAGGCCGGTGTGGCCGACCGGTCGTTCAACTGCTCGTTGACCACCACGACGGCCGAGCGCGACCCGTCCAGGGTGGATGCGGCGAAGACGGTGTACCCGGGATAGTTCCCGGTGTGCCCGTAGACGGTGCCGCAGGTCGTCTCGTACCGGTAGAGGGCGAGACCGGCGGCATTGGTACCCGGACCGGGCGGGCCGGAGGCGCCAGGGACGAAGCGCAGCTGGGCCGCCCGGGTCCGCGCGTCGAAGAGCGCGCCCCGGACGTAGGCGCGCAGGAAGGTGTTGAGCTCGGACGGTGTCGAGACCATCCCTCCCGAGGTCCATGCCAGAACGGGGTTCAGCGCGTCGGTGACGTCCTCGGGCGGATGTCCGGGGTCGATCGCGTAGCCGTGGACGAACGGCGATGCCAGGGCCGTGCCCGTCGGGAGCGTGGTCCCGGTGAGGTCCAGTGGGGTGGTGACGGTGGCGGCGAGGGCGGACTCGTACGACGTGCCGGTGGCCGACTCGACCATCAACCCGACCACGATGTTGTCCGTGTCGGAGTAGTCGTAACGCGTCCCGGGCGGGAACAGGAGCGGCTCGCCCACCGCGTACGACAGGAGTTGCGTCGGCGTCATGCTCGCCTCCGGGTTCGCCTGAAGTGCGGCGAGGAACGCGGGGCTCTTCGTGTAGTCGGGCAGCCCGCTGGTGTGCTGCAGGAGCTGGTCCAACGTCACCGGCCCCCACGCGCTCGGAAGGCCGTGGAGCAGTGCCCCGATGGTGGCGTCGAGGGACAGGCGGCCGTCGCTGACCAGGGCGAGGGCCACCGCGCCGTTGAACGCCTTGGAGACACTTGCGATCCGGATGGTGTCATCGGGGGCGATGGGACGTCCGCTCAGGAGGTCTGCGGCGCCGGCGGTCTGGGTCTGCACCCGGTTCCCGATCTGCACGAGGGCCAACGCTCCGGGGGGGCCACCGGTAACGTGGGTCAGCTGTCGGAGCGCGGTCCCCAGCGTCTCCGCAGGTGATCCGCCCGCAACCGCGGCACCGGAGCCGGGGGCCGTCGCCGAGCACGATGAGAGCAGGCAGGCGACGGTGACCAGGCAGGTGGCCGCCAACGCGGCGTGCCTGTTCGGACGTGGCATCGGGCCACCCTAATCGGCCACTCGGACGTACCGGCCCGGTCTTCGGGTGCCTGCAGCGGGGGCGTCCGCCCGAGTCTCTGGGACCGAGTCCCTGGTACATTCCGGACAGCGGGTCCGGGCGGCTACCAGGTCTCCTGTTCCGACTGCCCGTGCATCTCCGCGAGGAGCGGACGACCATGACCGATTCGGAGACGACGGGTCCCCACCCCTCTCAAACCGGCGACCAGACGGTGACCACCTTGCGTGGCGCCGGCGTCCGTGCCGACGGGCGTCGGATCGGACGACTCGCGGTCGCCGTCGCCCTCGTCGTGGTGGTCGGCACGGCCGGCGTGCTGTACGTCGTCGGGTTCCAGAAGAACGCCCAGATCGCCGACCTGCACCGGAGCGGTGTCCCCGTGGAGGTCACGGTGACCTCCTGCAGGGGCCAGCTGGGTGGGAGCGGCAGCAACCCGGTCGGGTACTCGTGCACGGGGACCTACCGGTTCGGCGGGCAGACCTACCGAGAGTCCATCCCCGGGGACAAGATCCTGCCACCGGGTGGGACCGTCCGGGGGATCGTGACCCCTGGGGATCCCTCCCTCTTCTCGACGCCCGGCGTGCTGGCCGGCGAGCAGCCATCGTGGCGGGTGTACATCGCCCCCACCGTCCTCCTGCTCGCCGCGCTGGCGGTGGGAGGTGACCTCGTGCTGCGGGCCCGCCGTTCCCGGACGCGCCGGTGAGGGCCCGGCGGCCGCCTCCAGCTCGCGGGCATCCGTCCCGCGTGCTTCGGTGGCCGCACCCGCCCCGATCCCGCGGGCGGCTGCGACCCACCGGTGCACCCCGGCGATGAGGTCCCGACACCCGTCCGGATCCGGCTGCCCCGGGCTGCGTTAGCATCGACCATGGCCGGAGCGGACTCTGACGACCAGCACGACGGCGCTCCCCGGCCGGGACCGTGGCAGCGGTTCGTCCTCGCCGTGTGGTACCCGGGAGGGAGGCGTTCCGATCGGGATCCGCTCGGCGAGCGCATGCGCAGTGCCGTCCTGAAGGACCCGGGGGAGGCCGGGCGGGAGGCGGCGGCCGGTCCGACGACGGTGGAGGAGATCGAGGCCGCCATCAAGCGGGCCGACGACAAGGAGCGACTGGTGGGCCTCCTGCTGGCCCCGGTTGCGGCGGCCATCGGCCTGGTGGTCACGGCAAGCCTGATCGCCAACGACCCCAGCTCCCGGCTCGCCGACGGGCTGGTCAACCCCAAGCACGTGAGCACGTCGCTCTACACCGAGCTCGGAGCGGTGGCCTTGGTGCTCGCCCTGTTGATGCTGGTGATGGCCTGGTACCGCAAGCGGCTCTACCTCGGCATTGTCATGGCCCTCTACGGCCTGTCGATCTTCAACCTCCACTTCTGGGGGTTCGGGATCCCCTACATCATCGCCGGGGCGTGGCTGCTGGTGCGCGCCTACCGGCTCCAGCAGCAGCTGAAGCTGGCCAAGGGCGGCGGGGGCGGCACGTTCCCGGGCAGTGCCGGGCCGAACAAGCGCTACACCCCCCCGACCAGGCGTCCGCCGAAGCCCACGGCGTAGAGCGAGTCCGGCCCCGCCGAAGCCGACGGCGTCGCTCCGACGAGGAGCCCGGCTGCGGCCCGAGGGGGCATCCGGGGGACCGTCACCGCACCGGTCTTCCGCCGCGCGGCGACGAATTTGCCCCTGAGCTGGCGGTCTTCCGGTTCACGCGTTGGTAACACGGGCGTGACCGTGCCGAAATCCCCACCGTGCATTGTGTGCGGCGACAGCGCGAACCCGCCTGTCTCGACCCAGGTGAGCCTGGCTGCCGGCAACGTCGGGAGCCCGGACTCAGTTGACGCACGAAGGGAGCACTCACACCGTGCTAGCCGCAGCAGCGCATTTAGTGCCAGTGCCGTATCCGAGCTGGCTCAACACGGGTGACAACACGTGGCAGCTGGTCGCCGCCACGTTCGTCGGCCTGATGAGCCTTCCCGGCCTGGCGGTCCTCTACGCGTCGATCGTCCAGAAGAAGTGGGCGGTGAACGTGCTCGCCATGATGTTCGCAGGGTTCTCCCTGGTGCTGATCGCCTGGTTCCTCTGGGAGTACAACATCGGCTTCGGTGGGAACTCGATCGGCGGCGGGGTGACCGTCGTCCACGGGGTCGCCGTCCAACACGACCTGACCGGGGTCGGGTGGGTGAAGCACTTCTTCACCAACCTGGCCGGTGTACCGGGCAGCGTCACCAGTAGCTTCGGTGAACAGGCCCAGGCGGTCTCGGCAGCCAACACGGCCATCCCGTTCCACTTCCCGACGGCGAGCCTGGCGTTCTTCCAGTTCGTCTTCGCCGCCATCACCCCCCTGCTGTTCCTGGGGAGCGTGCTGGGGAGGATCAAGTTCTCCGCATGGTGCCTGCTGGTGCCCCTGTGGTCCACCATCGTGTACGGCGTGGACGCCTTCCTCCTGTGGGGCGGCGGCTACTTCGCCCAGGAGGGCGCGCTCGACTTCTCGGGCGGGTACGTCATCCACATGTCGGCCGGCGTCTCGGGGTTCGTCGCCGCCTGGGTCCTCGGTCCACGGCTCCTACGGGACAGACAGCACGCCCTGCCCAACAACCTGGTGATGGCGGCGGTCGGCGCCGGCATCCTGTGGCTCGGCTGGAACGGCTTCAACGGTGGTGACCCGTACTACGCCGGAGCCGACGCCGCGGCCGCGGTCGTCAACACCAACCTGGCCACGGCGGCCGGGGTCCTGGTCTGGGTGGCCATGGACGCCTGGTTCACCAAGGAGAAGAAGCCCACCTTCCTCGGTGGGGTGAACGGCATGATCTGCGGCCTGGTCGGGATCACACCCAGCGCCGGTTGGGTCAACGGCCAGGGAGCGATCGCCGTCGGGGTCATCTGCACCGTCATCGTGTGGGTCGCCTGGAACTACCTCTCCAAGGTCCGGCCGTTCTCGAAGGTCGACGACGCCCTCGGCGTCATCTACACCCATGGGATCGCCGGGTTCATCGGTGGGCTGCTGGTCGGGGTGCTCGGCAATCCGGGCATGCTCGAGTACGGCTGCGGGACCCTGACCGCCAGCGGCCAGGTGACGGCCACGACCCAGCAGACCTACATGTCGGCCACCGCCTCATGCACCCCGTTCTCGGTCAACGGGCTCATTTACACCGGATCGGCTCATCAGCTGTGGGAGCAGTTCCGGGCAGCGGTGTGGGTCATCTTCTGGTCCGCACTGGTGACCTTCATCCTGATGAAGGTGATCGGCTGGGTGCTCGGCGGGGCCCGTTACAAGGACGAGGTCCTCGAAGTCGGCGACCTCGCCATCCACGGTGAGGAGGCCTTCCCGGAGGAGACGCTCGCCTCCCGGATCGGCGTGCTCGCCGGGGCTACCAGCGGGGCCGGGGGCGAGCTCGCCGGTGCCGGAGGTGGCGGTGCCGGTGAGACCGTAGTGTCGGTGGCGACGGAGGACGGTGTCCCCAGGGCCCTCGGTGACGGAGTGCCGAGGCTCCTCGGGGAGAGCCCACCCCGTCCATTCGGTCCATTCGGCAACTGACCCGACCACTGCGAACGCAAGGAGGAACGTAAGGTGAAACTGATCGTAGCGGTGGTGAAGCCGTTCAAGCTCGACGAGGTGAAGGAGGCACTGAAGACCCTCGGGGTCCACGGGCTCACCCTCACCGAGGTGCAGGGCTTCGGGCGCCAGCGGGGCCACACCGAGGTCTACCGGGGCGCCGAGTACCAGGTGGAGTTCGTACCCAAGGTCCGCCTCGAGATCGTGGTGGACGACGAGCAGGTGGAGGAGGTGACCTCGACCATCGTCGACAAGGCCGGTACCGGCAAGATCGGCGACGGCAAGGTGTGGATCCTCCCCGTCGAGGACGTCATCCGGGTGCGGACAGGGGAGCGCGGGCCCGACGCGCTCTGAGCGGTCACGGCACGTCGCGCCCCCCACGCGACGGTGACCGGACAGACGGACGGCCGGCTCCTGGAGCCGGCCGTCCGTCGTCGCGTCGCAGCGGAGAGGTCGTCGCGAACGGGCCGTTCCTCCCCCTGGTGGGATCAGCCGGTCAGTCGGTCAACCCGCTTGGCGGGCCACGGCCTCGGCGGCGGCCCGGGCCGCCTCGGGATCGCCCAGGTACCCGCCGGTGAGCACCGACAGGTCGTCTCCGAGCCGGTACCGGTAGGGGATGCCGGTCGGGATCTCGAGGGAGACGATGTCGTCGTCCCCGATGTGCTCGATGTGCTTGCGCAACGCCCGGAGGCTGTTGCCGTGCGCCACCACCAGGACGGCTCCGCCCCGCCCCGCTTCGGCCAGGAGGTCGGGCACGATGACGTCCTCCCAGTAGGGCACCGCCCGCGCCACGACGTCGGCGAGGCACTCGGTGGCCGGGAGCGCGGCGACGGGGACGTCCCGGTACCGGGGGTCGCCGGCCGGGTGCCGGGGGTCGCCGGGCGGTAGGGCGGGCGGAGGGGTGGCGTAGCCCCGTCGCCAGGCGGCGAGCTGTTCCGGGCCGTACTCCGCCGCCGTCTCCTTTTTGTCCAGGCCCTGCAGGGCGCCGTAGTGGCGCTCGTTGAGCCGCCAGTGGCGACGGACCGGGAGCCACGAACGCCCGGCGGCGTCGAGGGCGATGGAGGCGGTGCGGACGGCCCGGGTCAGCACCGAGGTGTGCACCACGCGGAGGTCGAGCCCTTCAGAGCCGGCCAGCAGGCGGCCCGCCTCCGCCGCCTCCTCCTCGCCCCGGGCGGTGAGGTCGACGTCATGCCAGCCGGTGAAGCGGTTGGCCTCGTTCCACGTGGACTGGCCGTGGCGGACGAGCACCAGTTCGGGCATGGGGCGATCGTAGCCCTCCGGCGGTCTGGGGTACTTCAACAGCCTGCCGAAGAAAACTTGTGCATAGCACCATCAACTTTGATATAGTGACAGCACACAGAAAATCGCACCGAGCAGTCTTCGGGGCAAACAGGAACCAGACAAGCAGGAGTCAGCAGAAGCCACAACGGTGCAGGAGTGGTTCCGCACCGGGGCAACCGTCCGGCAGAGGCCGGCGGTAGGGATATGAGGGTGCCCGGAGCGGGTGCCGATGAGGAGGCAGGGCAGATGGCCAAGGCAGTGGGAATCGACCTCGGGACGACCAACTCGGTGGTGAGCGTGCTGGAGGGTGGTGAACCCGTCGTCATTCCCAACGCCGAGGGCGGGAGGACGACCCCGTCGGTCGTCGCCTTCGCCAAGTCCGGCGAGGTCTTGGTGGGCGAGGTCGCCAAGCGCCAGGCCATCACCAACCCCGACCGCACCATCCGGTCGGTCAAGCGGCACATGGGCTCGAGCTGGACGGTCGACATCGACGGGAAGAAGTACACGCCCCAGGAGATCTCGGCCAGGATCCTCGGGAAGCTCAAGAGGGACGCCGAGTCGTTCCTCGGGGACACGGTGAACCAGGCGGTCATCACCGTCCCCGCCTACTTCGACGACGCTCAGCGCACCGCCACCAAGGAGGCGGGTGCCATCGCCGGGCTCGAGGTCCTGCGCATCATCAACGAGCCGACGGCCGCCGCCCTCGCCTACGGACTCGACAAGGAAGGCGCCGACCAGACCGTCCTGGTGTTCGACCTCGGCGGGGGGACGTTCGACGTCTCGCTGCTCGAGATCGGCGACGGCGTGTTCGAGGTCAAGTCCACCTCCGGCGACTCGAAGCTCGGCGGGGACGACTGGGACCAGCGGATCATCGACTGGTTGGTCAAGACGTTCAAGGACACCGAGGGGGTGGACCTCTCCAACGACAAGATGGCCACGCAACGCCTGCAGGAGGCGGCGGAGAAGGCGAAGATCGAGCTCTCCTCGCTGCAGGAGACCCAGATCAACCTGCCGTTCATCACGGCCACCTCCGAAGGCCCCAAGCACCTCGACGTGAAGCTGACCCGGGCGACCTTCAACGAGCTGACCAAGGACCTGGTGGAGCGGTGCAAGGGCCCCTTCGACCAGGCGATCGCCGACTCCGGCCTCAGCAAGGGCGACATCGACCACGTCGTGCTGGTCGGTGGATCCACCCGGATCCCGGCCGTCCAGGAGCTGGTGCAGTCGATGACCGGCAAGGAGGCCCACAAGGGCGTCAATCCCGACGAGGTGGTGGCCATCGGTGCCGCAGTGCAGGCCGGCGTGCTGAAGGGCGAGGTGAAGGACGTGCTCCTTCTCGATGTGACCCCGCTCTCCCTCGGGATCGAGACCAAGGGGAGCGTCATGCACCGGCTCATCGAGCGGAACACGACCATCCCAACCAAGCGCAGCGAGGTGTTCACCACCGCCGAGGACAACCAGCCCTCGGTGGAGGTCCATGTGCTCCAGGGCGAGCGTGAGATGGCGATGTACAACAAGACGCTCGGGAAGTTCCAGCTGGTGGACCTGCCCCCGGCTCCACGCGGGGTTCCCCAGATCGAGGTGACCTTCGACATCGACGCCAACGGCATCGTCCACGTGTCGGCCAAGGACCGTGCCACCGGCAAGGAGCAGTCCATGACGATCACCGGGCAGTCCTCGCTCGCCAAGGAGGACATCGACCGGATGGTGAAGGACGCCGAGGCCCACGCGGAGGACGACCGCCGCCGCAAGGAGGAGGCGGAGGTCCGCAACAACGCCGACACCCTCGTGTACCAGACCGAGAAGTTGCTGAAGGACCAGGGCGACAAGTTCCAGGGAGACGAGAAGGAGAAGGTCGAGTCGGCACTGGCCTCCCTCAAAGAGGCGCTGGGCGCCTCCGACGTGGAGGCGATCAAGACCGCCACCGAGACCCTGCTCACCGCCAGCCAGTCCTTCAGCCAGCGTCTCTACGAGGAGGCGGCACGGGAGAACGCGGCAGGGGCGACCGCCTCGGACGGCGGCCCGGCGGAGGAGATCTCCGACGACGAGGTGGTCGACGCCGAGATCGTCGACACCGACGGCGACGGGGCCTGATCGTCCATGCTCGGCGAGAACGAGACAGCCGACAGGGTGGTGACCGGTGCGGCGGGTGACGAACCCGGCGCACCGGTCGACGGTGCGGTGCCGTCGTCTGGTGCAGCTCCGACGGGCCAGACGGTGACGGATCGGGGCGTGCCGGATCGGGGTGCGTCGGATCGGGGCGTGCCGGATCGGGGTGCGTCGGCAAGCGGGGACTCGGCCGGGGGCTCCGGCGACGAGGGAGTGCCGGCCGGGGGCCCTGGAGGCAGCGGCGAGTCCGGCGGCGAGACCGGTGGAGAAGCGAGCGACACTTCGGGCGCCGCCGCAGACCCGGTGACGGCGCTCCGGGCGGAGCGGGACGAGTACCTCGACTCCCTCCGGAGGCTCCAGGCCGAGTTCGACAACTACCGCAAGCGCGTGGCCAAGCAGCAGGCGGAGCAGGCGGACCGGGCCGCGCTCGTCCTGGTCGACAAGCTCCTGCCGGTGCTCGACGCCCTCGAGCTGGCCGCCACCCACCTTGGCGACCCCGAGTCGGGGGACGCCAAGGCGTTGCTGGCGGCGTCGTCGCTGCTGAACGGCGCTCTCGCCAAGGAGGGTCTCGAGCGGGTGGACCCGCTGGGCGAGCCGTTCGACCCCAACGCCCACGAGGCGGTGGGGCACATGCCCGACGAGGAGGTCGCCCCGGTGGTCGTGCCGGGAGGGGACCCCGCTCCGGCCGGGGTGGATGGTCGGCCCGGCCCGGACGACGGGGCGCCGGGCACTGCCGACCCTGCCGCAGCCGGTGGCACGGCAGGCTCTGGCGAGGCCGGCAGCACGGCAGGCCCTGCCGCAGTCGCCAGCACTGGGGACGCCGCCGCAGCCGGCAGCACGGCGCCGGGTCCGGTGGTCGGACAGGTGATGCGCGCCGGCTACCGCTGGAAGGGCACCGTGGTCCGCCCGGCCATGGTCATGGTTCGCGGCTGATCCCGTGGCACCTCAGCGCGAATGGTTCGAGAAGGACTACTACAAGATCCTCGGCGTATCCGACACCGCCACCCCCAAGGAGATCACCAGCGCGTACCGGAAGCTGGCCAAGAAGCACCACCCGGACACCAACCCCGGCCATGAGGACGAGTTCAAGGAGATCTCGGCCGCCTACGACGTCCTGAACGACGCGGCGACGCGCAAGGAGTACGACAGCGTCCGCACCATGGGCCCGATGTCCGGCGGCACCGGGTTCCCCGGCGGGTTCGGAGGGACCCAGGGAGGCACCTTCCGGGTCGAGGACCTGGGTGACCTGGGGGACATCTTCGGGGGCCTGTTCAACCGCGGGAGCCGCCGTGGCACCACCGGCCGTGGCACCGGGCCCCAGCGGGGCGCCGACATCGAAGCCGAGCTGCACCTGTCGTTCGAGGACGCGGTCGCCGGGGTCACCACCTCGGTGCATCTCACCACCGACGTGCGGTGCCACACCTGCCACGGGTCGGGGTCCGCCCCCGGCACCCAGCCGGTGACGTGTCCCCGCTGCGGTGGGACCGGCACCCTCCAGGACAACCAGGGCCTGTTCTCCCTCAGCCAGATCTGCCCTGAGTGCCAGGGCCGCGGCACGGTGGTGACCACGCCCTGCCCGACCTGCCACGGGACCGGGGTCGAGCACCGCAGCCGCGAGGTGAAGGTGCGCATCCCGGCCGGAGTCGAGGACGGCCAGCGGATCCGCGTCAAGGGCCGGGGGGCGGCCGGACAGGGGAACGGACCGGCGGGGGATCTCTACGTGGTGGTGCGGGTCGGCCGCCACCGTCTCTTCGGTCGCCGCGGCCGCAACCTGACGCTCACCGTGCCCGTGTCCTACCCCGAGCTGGTCCTCGGCACCTCGTTGACCGTCCCCACCCTCGGGGACCCGGTGACCCTGCGCGTGCCGCCGGGCACGCCGTCGGGCCGCACCTTCCGCGTCAAGGGCCGTGGCGTCCCCGCCGGCAAGAAGTCGGCGACCGGCGACCTGCTGGTGACGGTGGAAGTGGCGGTGCCGGACGCGCTCGACGACAGCCAGCGGGCCACGGTCGAGGCGCTCGCCTCGGCCATCGCACCACCCGATCGCGCCTTCCTCGGAGTCTGACGTGGACGCCCCGCACCAGCGCGCCGTCTACGTGATCTCGGTGGCCGCGGAGTTGGCCGGGGTCCATCCGCAGACGCTGCGCGTCTACGAACGCAAGGGGCTGATCGACCCGGCCCGCACCGGCGGGGGGAGCCGGAGGTTCAGCGAGGAGGACCTGGCCCGCCTCCGGCGCATCCAGCAGCTCACCAGCACGGGTCTCAACCTCGAGGGTGTCAAACGGGTCCTCGACCTCGAGGCCGAGGTGGAGCGCCTCCAGCGCGCCCTGGCCGCCGCCCACGCCGAGGCACGCGAGGCGGTCGCCCACACCCACCGCCAGTACCGTCGCGACCTGGTGCCCCTCACCCAGACCCTGGTGGCCACCAGCCCGCCACGACGGTTCGGGGCCGCGTCCCGCGGGGGCCAGCGGTGACCGCCCGACCGGACCGGCGCCGCCCGACCGCACCGACCGCACCGACCGCACCGACCGCACCGACCGCACCGACCGCACCGACCGCACCGACCGCACCGACCGCCCGCTCCCGAGGAGGGGATGCACGATGACCATCGACCCGAACCGCTGGACGATCAAGACCCAGGAAGCCTTCAACGCGGCCGTCGAGCGGGCGAAGGCGGAGAGCCACGCGTCGGTCACGCCCGAGCACGTGCTCTGGGCGGTGCTCGGTCAGACGGACGGGATCGCCGGGCCCGTGCTCTCCCGCGTCGGGATCGAGCCGGCCGTGGTGCGCGAGCGGGTGGAGGGGGAGCTGGCCAAGCTGCCCCGTGCCTTCGGGGGCGAGGACCCGGGGATCGACCGGCCTCTGCGCGACGCCCTGGAGGCCGCCGACGCCCTGCGCAAGGACATGGGGGACGAGTACCTGTCGGTGGAGCACCTGGTGCTGGCGATGGCCGACCGGATCGGCGTCGACCGCGACACGCTGCTCGGCGCCTTGCGCGACGTGCGGGGGAGCCACCGGGTGACGTCCCAGAACCCGGAGGAGTCGTTCCAGGCGCTGGAGCGCTACGGCCGGGACCTCACCGCCCTGGCCCGCCAGGGGAAGATGGACCCGGTGATCGGCCGGGACGAGGAGGTCCGGCGGGTGATCCAGGTGCTGTCCCGCCGGACGAAGAACAACCCGGTGCTGATCGGCGAACCGGGGGTCGGCAAGACGGCCATCGTCGAAGGCCTCGCCCAGCGCATCGTCGAGGGCGACGTGCCCGAGGGACTGAAAGGCAAGCGGGTCATCGGGTTGGACCTCTCCTCGATGGTGGCAGGGGCCAAGTACCGGGGCGAGTTCGAAGAGCGCCTCAAGGCCGTGCTGAAGGAGATCACCGACGCCGAGGGCGAGGTGATCACCTTCGTCGACGAGCTCCACACCATCGTCGGCGCCGGAGGCGGCTCCGAGGGGGCGATGGACGCCGGCAACATGATCAAGCCGATGCTCGCCCGGGGGGAGCTGCGCCTGATCGGGGCCACCACGCTCGACGAGTATCGCAAGTACATCGAGAAGGACGCCGCTCTGGAGCGCCGGTTCCAGCAGGTGTTCGTCCCGCCGCCGTCGGTGGAGGACACCATCGCCATCCTGCGCGGGCTGAAGGAGCGGTACGAGGTGCACCATGGCGTCCGCATCCAGGACGCCGCCCTGGTCGCCGCGGCCGTCCTGTCCGACCGGTACGTCACCGGCCGCTTCCTCCCCGACAAGGCGATCGACCTGATGGACGAGGCGGCCAGCCGGCTCCGGATCGAGATCGACTCGATGCCCACCGAGCTCGACGTGGTGACCCGGCGGATGCGCCAGCTCGAGATCGAGCGGATGGCGCTGGCCAAGGAGACCGACCCGGCCTCGGCCGAGCGGCTGGCGCGTCTCGACGAGGAGCTGGCCAACCTCTCCGAGGAGTCGGTGGCGATGACCGCGCACTGGCAGTCGGAGAAGGAGGCGATCGGGACCATCCAGGATCTCAAGGGTCAGCTCGAGCACGCCCGCGGCGAGGCCGAGCGGTTGGCGCGGGACGGCAACCTCGCGGAGTCGTCGGCCATCACCTACGGGGAGGTCCCCGAGCTGGAGCGCCGGATCGACGAGGCCACCCAGGCCCTCGAGCGGCTGCAGGCGGAGCAGCGCTTCCTGAAGGAGGAGGTCGACGCGGAGGACGTGGCCGAGGTGGTCAGCCGGTGGACGGGGGTGCCGGTGAGCCGCCTCCTCGAGGGGGAGGTGGAGAAGCTGGTGCGGATGGAGGACGCCCTCCACGACCGGGTGGTCGGGCAGCACGAGGCGGTCTCCGCGGTGGCGAACGCGATCCGGCGGAGCCGGGCCGGCCTGTCCGACCCCAACCGGCCGATCGGCTCCTTCTTGTTCCTCGGTCCGACCGGGGTGGGAAAGACCGAGCTTGCCCGGGCGCTGGCCGACTTCCTCTTCGACGACGCGAAGGCGATGGTCCGCATCGACATGGGCGAGTACAGCGAGCGGCACTCGGTGGCCCGGCTGGTCGGGGCTCCTCCGGGCTACGTCGGCTACGAGGAGGGGGGCCAGCTCACCGAGGCGGTGCGCCGGAGGCCCTACGCGGTCGTCCTGCTCGACGAGCTGGAGAAGGCCCACCCGGACGTGTTCAACATCCTCCTGCAGGTCCTGGAGGACGGCCGCCTGACCGACGGCCAGGGGCGGACGGTCGACTTCACCAATTCGGTGCTCATCATGACCTCCAACCTGGTCGGCGAGCCGTCGTCGTTCTTCAAGCCCGAGTTCGTCAACCGGATCGACGAGATCGTTCGGTTCCATCCGCTCACCGAGGAGGACCTGGCCCAGATCGTCTCGATCCAGCTCGGTGGGCTCCGCCGCCGGATGGCCGAACGGCGCCTCACCCTCTCGGTCACGCCCGCGGCGGAGGCACTGCTGGCGAGGGCCGGGTTCGACCCGGACTACGGGGCCCGGCCGCTGCGCAGGGTCATCCAGCGCCAGGTGGAGGACCCGCTGGCGCTGGCCCTGCTCGAAGGGCGCTATCCGGAGGGTTCCACGGTGACCGTCGACGAGAAGGACGGGGCGATCCTGCTGACCTGACCTGACCTGACCTGACCCGGCTCGGATTGACCCGAGCCGACCTGGCTTGGCAAGACCGGGTCCGGTCGGTGCCCCGCCGGTTGGTGCTCGGGAGGGTCGCTGTTCAGAAGGGGTCGGTGCTCTGGATGCCGTCCTTGGAGACGAACTCGGTCCACTCGTCCCCGTCCCAGTAGCGGAAGTCGAACCGTC
>JAJYYG010000029.1 GCA_021801235.1 Actinomycetes bacterium | reverse complement strand
CGCGGCCTTCGGCCCGCACGATCACCACCCGGTTGTCGGGCACCCGCCCGGCGGCGAGCACCGCGTCGGCCAGCGCGTACCACCCGGCCACGTCGAGTGCGTTGACCGGTGGATGGTCGATGACCACTTCGGCGATCCCGGGCCGGGTCTGGACGGTCTCGATGGGCATGGGCGCTCGCTCGTCTCCTGGTCGTCTCGGGCCGGTCTTGGTGCGCCGTCCGGTCACGCGCCGGAAGTTGTGGCGTTCCGACCGTTGACCGGCGGCCGTCCCGGTCGGCCGTCCCGGTCGGCCGTCCCAGTCGGGTGTCCCGGTCGGGTGTCCGTTCGACGGGAGGCAGGCCGGGCGGAGGAGTGTCGGACGTGATCTGATAGGGCGTCAGGAGAGTATCAGTCGCAGCACGGCCCGACCGGAGCGACCCCAGAGCAGGCGGGCCGGCAGAGCAGGCGGGCCGCCGGGCAGGTGGGCCGGCAGCGCAGACCAGGAGGCACGAGTGACGCACGCGGGATCCGACTACCGGGGAGCGGAGCTCGACTTCACCGGCCGGGTGGCCGTAGTCACCGGTGGGGTGCGGGGAATCGGAAGGGGGATCGCCGAAGCGTTCCTGGCCGCCGGGGCCGAGGTGGTGGTGTGCGGCCGGACCGGGGCGACCGGGGACGAGCTCCCCGCGGCGGCAGGGGAGGACGGCACCCGGCGCCGGGCCGTCTTCGTGACGGCGGACGTGCGGGACCCCGAGCAGGCGGGCTCGCTGATCGCCGCGGCCACCGACCGGTTCGGGCGGTTGGACGTGCTGGTCAACAACGCCGGGGGCTCGCCGGAGGCCGACGCGGCGACCGCCTCCCCCCGGTTCTCCGCGGCGGTCGTCGCCCTCAACCTGCTGGCGCCGCTCTACTGCGCCCAACCGGCCAACGCGGTGATGCAGACCCAGGACACCGGAGGTGTCATCGTCAACATCGCCTCGGTCAGCGGGCTCCGGCCCTCGCCGGGCACCGCCGCCTACGGAGCGGCCAAGGCCGGGCTGATCAACCTGACCCAGAGCCTGGCGGTGGAGTGGGCGCCCAAGGTGCGGGTCAACTGCGTCAGCGCCGGCCTGGTGGCCACCGAGGCGGCCGACGCCCACTACGGCGGCCCGGCGGAGCTCGCCGCGGTGGCGGCCACCGTGCCGCTCGGCCGGTTCGGGACCCCGACCGACCTCGCCGGGGTCTGCCTGTTCCTGGCTTCGCCGACGCTGGCCGGCTACGTGTCCGGCGCCAACCTCGTGGCGCACGGTGGCGGCGAGTGGCCCGCCTTCCTCCGCCACCGTGGTGGCGGCCCCGCCGTGTGAACCGCCTGTCATCCGACAGGCGCAGTCGACGGCACCGGGACCCGGCAACGGGCCGGATCCGCGTCGCACCGGCCCCGCACGCGTGCCGGGCCGACACGTGATCGGAGTCGCGGCGGCACCGGTCGGCCCGGGCGCGCACGGCCAGAGTGGCCGAGCGCGCCATTTGCCTGTATACCACTGGCCGTGAAACTCGCCGTTCTGAGAGAGACGCGTCCGGGCGAGGCGCGGGTGGCGATCGTCCCCGAGGTGGCGGCGAGGCTGGCCCCGCTCGGGATCGAGGTGGTCGTCCAGTCCGGGGCGGGTGCGGCCGCCCGCTTTCCCGACCAGGCCTACGAGGAGGCAGGCGCCACCGTGGCCGCCGACGCGCCGGGAGCTCTTTCCGGTGCGGCGGTGGTCGCCCGCGTGCAACCCCCGACGCTCGACGAGGTGGCGCAGCTCCCCGACGGGGTGTCGGTGGTGAGCTTCCTCCAGCCCGTGGCGTCGGCAGAGGTCGTCGCCGCTCTGGCCGCCAAGGGAGCCACCGTGTACAGCCTCGACCTGCTCCCGCGCATCAGCCGGGCGCAGTCGATGGATGCCCTGTCCTCGCAGGCCACCGTGGGTGGCTACCGGGCGGGGCTTTCGGCCGCTGAGCACCTGGCCAAGTTCTTCCCCATGTTCATGACGGCGGCGGGCACCGTCCCCCCGGCCAAGGTGCTGGTGATGGGGGCCGGCGTCGCCGGCCTCCAGGCCATCGCCACCGCCCGCCGCCTGGGCGCGGTGGTACGCGCCTACGACGTCCGTGCCGCCGCCAAGGAGGAGGTCCAGAGCCTCGGTGCCCACTTCGTCGACCTCGGTCTCGAGACCCAGGAAGGGGCCGGAGGGTATGCCAAGGAACAGTCCGAGGAGACCATCGCCCGCCAGCAAGAGCTGCTTGCCGCCGAGGTCGCTGCCGCCGATGTCGTGATCACCACCGCTCAGATCCCCGGGCGCAAGGCACCCGTCCTGGTGACCGAGGCGATGGTCGCCGGGATGGCCCAGGGGGCGGTGATCGTGGACATGGCCGCCGATTCGGGCGGCAACTGCGAGCTGTCGGTGCCGGGGGAGGACGTCGTGGTCCACGGGGTGACGATCGTCGGCCTGACCAACCCGCCGGCCTCGATGCCCACCCACGCCAGCTTCCTCTACGCCCGCAACATCGCCAACTTCCTCGGGCTGGTGGTCAAGGACGGCTCGCTCGCCCCCGACTTCGACGACGAGATCGTCGCCGGCACCTGCGTGGTCCGTGCCGGCACCGTGGTGCATGTTCCGACGGCCGAGGCGCTGGGGCTGCCCGCCCCGTCGGCCGCGACCCCGGACGGGAGTACCGGGCCGGACGAGAGCAAGGGGGCGGCGTCGTGAACGTCGGCATCATCGAACTGCTGACCATCTTCGTGCTGGCCGCCTTCGTCGGCATCGAGGTGGTCTCCAAGGTCCCG
>JAJYYG010000132.1 GCA_021801235.1 Actinomycetes bacterium | reverse complement strand
GCTGGGGTCGCCCTCGTCGATCAAGTCGATCATCGCCGCGGCGATGGCCCTGCGGGTCCGCTCGCCTTTGAGCAGCCTGCCGTCGTAGTTGGCCTGCTCGCTGTGGTCGACGGGCCAGTTCTCGACGGAACCGAACGGGTTGTCGAACGTGGTCGTCCGCTTGCGGCGCCCGGGTGGTGTCTCCGGCGCTCCTGGCGCCTCCGGCGACTCCGGCGCTTCAGGTTCGACTGGCGCCAACCCCACCTGCCCGGCCTCCCCCGGTTCGGCCGGCTCGACTTCGGTCTCCATGCATCCCAGCCTAACGACTGCCGGCGTCGGGGTGACCCGGGGCAGCGCCGCAGGCCAGCCTGACCAGCGCCGACAGGATGTCTGCGTGCCACCGGAGCGCTTCGGTCAGATCGGCCTCGGTGTCGACCGACCGGGCCAGCCGGAGGGCCGAGTCCTCGAGGGCCCTGTCGAACGCAGCCCCGCCGTCCGGTCGCCCCCAGGCTTCGAGGAGCATGCGGGCGACCGCGACTGCCTCCGGGTCGTCCGGCCCTGGCTCCGGCTCCGGAGGCAGGTCGGTGGTGTCTGGACCTTCTTCAGGCGTCATGGGCCCTCCCCGGTGCCGGAGTGAGGTGCACAGCCTGCCACAGTGACCTCCGGACCCGATCCCCGGTCGGTCCGGCTGCCGACTGCCGCAGGCGGCGCGCCGACCGTGGCGGGATCAACCGACGAGGTCGAGGATGCTCGCCCAGCCACCCGCTCCGGCAGGGGGAACCGTCCGGTCTGCCAGCGTCAACGCCTCTCGACAGCTGTCGACGGGGGCGCAGGCGACGGCCGCCCCCCGGAGAAGCTCCCGATCGTTCTCCCCGTTGCCGACGGCGAGCACCCGGGAGGGATCGAGGTTGCGGTTCGCGCAGAACGCGAGCGTTCCGCTCCACTTGCTCGTCCCTCGGGGACGGATGGACAGGCTGTGGCCCCCGTAGATCGCGTCGGCGGTCACGGAGCCGTCGCCCATGCCGCTCGTGGACGCGAGGACGGACGTCAGCTCGGACCGGTCCCGGCCGACCACCAGGAACGAGAGGACGGCCATGGTGGGCAGGACGTCGTCGAGTGCGGCATGGAGCGTCCGTCCCGCGTTGAACGCCAGGTGGTCCGGATGGGTGGAGGAGTGGGGGCCGACCACGAAGTCGTGGCTGGGATGGTCGATGTTGAGGCATGGTTCGACGCCGGCGTCGAGGAACGCGGCGAGGACCGACCGGGCGGCCGGCGGGTCGAAGGCGGCCCGGTGGAACGTGGCCCCGTCGACCGCGTCTTTGCCGAGCGCCCCGTCGAACAGGACCGCCGGCAGGCTGATCTTGTTGGCGCGCATGGCGGCGAACGCGCTGGCGGGTCTCCGGGCGGTGGCGGCGAGCACCGGGACGCCTACCGCCTCGAGGTGGGCCAGCGCCGCGGCGGTCGAGGGGTGCAGCCGCTCGCTCCGGTCCCACAATGTCCCGTCGAGATCGGTGACCACCAGTTCGACCGGGCGTCCGCTCACGGACGGGAGCCTACGGGCGGACGGGCGGACGGGCGGACGGGCTCCGGGCCGGCGTCGCGGAGCGATGGCGGAGCGATGCAGTCGGACGTCACTCCCTGCGCTGGTAGCATGGGCACAGGCGGAAGCGGATGTGGGGATCTGGGTCGGCGCGCACCCTGAGGGGTTGCGCCGACGGCCGGTCCTCCGAATGCCTGGTCGCCGTCGCCCTGCGCTCGGGATGCCACCGGTGCGTGAAGCAGCGGCACCTGCCCCCGCCGCAGAGGCGGCGTCGCGGTCAGCCCGACGGACCCGAGGTGCGACCCCGGTCGCTCCAGGATCCGACCCGGGCCCGGCGCCCGGTCCGGGCCTGGCTGCGGTCGGTCCGCCACCGTCGCAGGAGCGGCTCCGGCCGGACCCCGCCGCCTCGCGCACACCCGATCGACACCAAGGAAGAGCCACAGACGATGCACATCAACCACGATCACATCAACCACAAGTCAGTGTTCCTGACCGCCATCGAACGAAGCCGCGCCCGGCGCCGGCAAGCGGAGACCCAGCTTCGGGCCCTGCGCGGCACCGCCCAGCGGGCACCGCTCGCCGAGCTCGACGGCCTGCTCGTCCATGAGTTGCGACTCGAGGCCCGCCTCGAAGAGGTACTCAGCAGGGACTCCGGGCACCGCTCCTCCCCCGAGGAGTTCCGGGCCGACGCCTGTTGAGGACTCCGCCTGGCTGGCCGATCCGCTCAGGGGAGAGGGGACGAGGGACCAGCTGAGGTCGCGAGCGTTCCGACGGTGTCGCCGAGCAGGCGGGACACGCCCTCGATACCGGTCGGCGCCTGGGCCAACATCGGCACCAGCGCCAGCCGCGACGCGTGACGGGCGGCGATCTCGTCGAGGAAGCGGGTCTCGCCGTCCGCCCGGGCCACGAGCACCGGGTCGGTGACCCCGGCGGCGGACAGGCTCTGGTTGACGACCCAGGCCGCCGGCTCGATGCCGGCCCGTCGGAGGTCCGCCTGGAGGGCGGCGGCCTCGTGGATGGGGGTGGCTTCGGGCAGGGTGACCACGAACACCGAGGTGAAGTCCGGATCGGTGAGACGATCCAGCAGGGCCTCGACCTCGGGTGGGACGGTGCCGCCCTGGCGGCCGACCTCCCGGTGGTAGGCGCGAGCGGCGTCGAGCAACAGCAACGTGTGTCCGGTGGGGGCGGTGTCGAGGACCACGAAGTGATCGGTGGCCCCGGCCACGGTGCGGGCGAACGCCCGGAAGACTGCGATCTCGGCCGTGCAGGGGGAGCGGAGGTCCTCTT
>JAJYYG010000041.1 GCA_021801235.1 Actinomycetes bacterium | reverse complement strand
GGTGAGCTTCGACGACACCGAAGTCACTCAGGTGGGTGAGCGGCGACGTTTCCGTGCCGCCATCGAATGGATGGGAGACGGCTCTGTCGCGGGGAAGCTGCTGGAGGACGCAAACCAATACCTACTTGCGCTCCGCAAGCAGGGCGACCGCGATGCCGGCGGGCTGGTCGTCTGCATCGATTGCGATCACGCCGATGAAGTCGCGTCGTACATGGCCCAGAACGTACTGGGACGGCGTCCGATCGTCGCTTGCTCCAGGCTGCACGACCCTGATGATCCAGAGCCGGCAAACGCCCTACGGCTCTTCCGCGCCTCTCACGAGCCATGGATCGTCGAAGTGAACATGGTCTCCGAGGGAGTCGATATCCCACGACTCAGAGCTGTCGTGTACCTGACCAATCGCCTCACGCTTCTCTCGTTCCGCCAGATTGTTGGGCGCGTTGTCCGGACGGACAGGACCAACGCATACGACCACGGGCGCGTCTACTTGCCCGCTGACCCAACCCTTCTGGAGATGGCTCGGTCGGTCACGGAGGAAGCCCGGCTGCTTCCACGACCGGTTGTGATTGTTATCGATGACAACCGAACGAGCGAGGTGCGAATCGAGGGTGAAGAACGCCGGGAGGCCAGTCCTTTCGAAACTATCGAGACGCTGGGTGAACAGGGAGACGTTTTCGACACCGCGGGCCGTGGGGCTCAGGCCCTCCTTATCGCTTGCGCCCGCCGTTTCATCGATCGCGAGGGTCTAACCGGCACTGATCCTGAATCTCTGGCGCTCGTTGCAGCGGAGAACCCTGAACTGAGGACGGCCCTCCTTGAACTACGCCCGGATCGATGACAGACGGGATTGACGCCAGAGGCGCGGATGCCCTGACGGTCGTGCTGATCGGCGGACCAATGACCGTCGATGACGGCTCGACTCTTGATTCGCGCCAGCCCATCATCGGCGATCCGAGCTCCCGTGTCACGCGGGCGAGCCTTGCCACCTCCTTGCATTGGTGGACGACGGTGATGTCCCTCGTGAGTCCAATCCTCGATTCGTCAAACCCTGGCGCCTTCGCCTTGGTGATCGGGGGTCGGTCGGTCGTGGAGGTCCGTGCTGACGGAGAGCTTCGCCGCACCCGTCTGCGGTCCCTGGTACCAGGCGGCAGCACCACCGCGGACGTTCTTCGTTGCATCGATGAACCCCTTCCAGACGGGTACGAGATCGTGGCGCAAGAGAGCTTTCAGCAATGGAGGGAAGCCGAGGGCTACAAACAAGTCCAGATCTTGTTCGGCTGCCGCATCCCCCACGGAAGTGAGCGCTGGGTGTTTCTCGACCGAGGCGAGTACTACTTGCACCTGGCAGCCTCCTGCCTACGGCCCTCCCTCATCGTCGACACCAGCTGGGGGGAAGAGATCGACGAAGATGGTAGCGAGTACGAGCCCATTGCAGGACGCTTCAGGGAATTTGAGAAGAACCGACTGGCCGGCGATGGAGTCGTCGTAGTGATGCCCCACACGCACCGGACGGATGTGTTCCTGCAGAAGTATGTGAATTGGGTCGCAGCCGGTCGGCCGGAGGACAACTCAGCGCGCTGGTCCCCGCCGCTTCCGACCAATTGGGATCCGACCGCTCCCCCCGATCCAGTGCGCTATAGCTGCCCTGTCCCTGTTCATGCGCAGTTCAGGGTCACCGGCTATTTGCGTGATGGCGAGTGGCGTGACCCGGCGGACCTCGAGGCGGCGCGATCCCTGTTGCAAGCGCGCTACGACCTCAAGATCGGAATATGGGATCTCGTCAACAACGCGACGCTTCGTCGCACCCTGCTTGAGGCCGTTCCGCCCGCCGAACCGCCGGTCACGTCCATTGACGTTCCCTCTGCAGCAGCACAGCGTGCGCAGCGTGAGGTGGCTAGGAGGATGGCAGAGCGGGCCCGAGAGGAGGAGGCTCGGCACTCCATCGCGGTCCTGCTCCAACCGTTGCGCGACATTGGCTGGACGAAGCTGATTCCGCGGTGCGATCTCTGCCTTCCGCTCACCGACTTGGTGCCACTGTCGACGATCAGGCGAGCAGCGAGCTGGCCGAACGACGAGTCGTATCCTCTCGTCCAACTAGAGCTGACGATCTCCAAGCGACACTGCACCGTCAACGTCTTCACGATCATGTACAACCAGGTCGATCTCCGGCGCTACGTGCATGACCGCCAGAAGCTTCTCGAAGACATCGCCGGGCCAGACAAGTGCGACTTGGCCGGTAGTGGAGTGGTGTCGCTCTACCGGAGGCAGGGAGGATGGGCAGATGACGTTGACTGGTCAGCCGTTACTTCCGCCATCGCGGATCGATCGTCGAGGTGGAGAGAGGCCTTCGAGGACCTCTGCCAGGAATGTCGCAGGCTCCTTGACCAGTGGGCTATTGCCGACCGGGACTCCAGCGCTCTACCTGAGCCCCGTCCGTCCGCGGCCCAGGTCCTGCAGCAGGCAGGTCCGGAAGGCATGCGTGCCGCCCTTCGAAGCGCTGGTGTGTCGCTGGATACCTTGAGCACTGATCAACTGCTAGAGGTGTTCGTGAGTATAGCCGACGGCCTCGCGAGGGGGCAGTCGGTCACGTCGGAGCTGTGCTCGAAGCTGATGATTGTGCTTGAGGACTGGGACACTGCCGTGTCAGTCGCATGGACTGCGCAGGCGTGGGCGCAATCGGAGCAGGCAATCAATCAGTACCGGGAGGACGGCGTGCGCTTCGTCAAGTGGCTGGGAGCTGGAGGCGATTGCCAGCAATGCGAGGCGAACTCTCGAATCGGGCGCGTTCCGCTGGGGCAGCCCTTCCCATCTGGTCACCGTTGCCCGCCGGCGCATGCAAGATGTCGCTGCTGTCTTGCCCCAAGCATTGGGTTGTGAATGGGGGACGGTGCTCATGAAGAAGGAAGTAAGAAGGGGGAGACGCTTGCTGCGTGAGGGGTAGGCCACCGAGCCGCTCTCCGGGCGGAGACGATCGCTGAGCGGGTGCTACGACGGTGGGTCCTCAGCACCGAGTTCAACCTGAGTCCAGGACTCCTGACGTAGCCCCCCTGGAGGACCCCTGACCTGGAACGATCCAACACTTCGTGTTCAAGAGGGTATATAATAAGTGCAGAGGTTTGTTGGTTTCGAGGGAGGGCGTGACGATGAGGACCGGGGTTGCGAAACTGGGGGTGATGCAACCGCTTCCTCTGGCTCCGGCCGGTTCGATGATGATCGGCGACGGGGTGGCGTTCGCCGAGGATCCTTCCGGCTCCGGTGGGATCTTCGTCTGGGGGCAGCCGACATGGAGCTGGGATGCATCGGACCCCGGTGCCCGGCGGCTGGCCGCGGTCCAGGTGGTGAATGCAGCGCTCTGTCGCCAGCGTGACGTCGCCGAGGCATTCGGCGTGAACGAGACGACGGTCTGGCGTTGGCGGGAGGAGTACGCAGATGGCGGCATGGGAGCGTTGCTCCCGATCCCTCACGGCCCCAAGCGTCCCAGCAAGCTGACCACGGAGAAGGTGGAGGAGATCCGAACGCTGCACGATGCGGGCAAGACGATCGCAGCAGTAGCGGAAGTAACCGGTGTCTCCACGTTTTCGGTCCGGCGGGCTCTCGGGTTGATTCCTCGCAAGCCAGTGCCGTCGAGTCTCGATCGCCGGGCCGACGACGAAGCAGGAGAGGGAGGAGTGGGCAAGGCAGCAGCCGGCGAGCTTGTGACTCTGGCCAAGCCGAAAGAGCGCACGAATGAGCGGGCAGCTGCGTGCGGAGGAGTCCTCGACGAAGCAGCTCCGGTGATCTGCGAGGGGTCCTCGCTCCCACTGGTGGGCTCGTTGCTCATCTTGCCGGCCCTGGCAGCCACCGGACTTCTGGAGGCGGCAACTGCGGTCTATGGAGCAGGCCGCAAGGTGGGAGGCATCCACCGTTCCGCCTTCTACGGTCTGCGGTCACTCGTCCTCTGCGTGGTGTTCTCGTGCCTGGTCGGGGAGCCCCGGGCCGAAGGAGCGACCCGGCTCGACCCGGTGGCCATCGGTCGCCTGCTGGGACTCGACCGAGCACCTGAGATCAAGCGCCTGCGGTTCCGCACAGCAGAGCTGGCCGGCGAACACCGGGCGGACGAACTGGTCATGGCACTCGCCCAACACCACGTCGATGCCCACCCGAAAGAAGTCGGACTGCTCTACATCGACGGGCATGTGCGTGCCTATCACGGAGGCGCGGAGATACCCAAGGCCCATGTGGCCAGGATCCGCCTGGCGATGCCGGCCGAGGTGGACACCTGGATCACCGACCGCTTCGGCGACGGGCTGCTGGTGTGGCAGTCCGCCCCGGGGGCCTCTCTGGCCGGCGAGCTGGCCCTCACCGTGGACAAGGTCCGTTCCCTCCTCGGTCCCGATGCCCGGCCCACCTTGTGCTTCGACCGGGGGGGCTGGTCGCCCAAGCTGTTCGCTCAGCTCGTCCTCTCCGGCTTCGACATCCTCACCTATCGCAAGTACACGAAGACCCCTGAGCCCCGCTCCGCCTTCGTCGACCACGTCTTCACCGACGACCTCGGCCACACCCAGCACTACCTGCTCTCCGACCGGACCGTCCGGGTCCCCTACAACGCCAACCGGCGCCGGTTCACCTGTCGACAGATCGTGAAGCTGGACGAGGCGACCGGGCACCAGACCCAGATCCTCACCACCCGAGACGACGCGGACCCCGCGGTGATCGCCCATGCGATGTTCTCGCGATGGCGGGTGGAGAACTTCTTTCGCTACATGCGTGCCCACTACGGGCTCGACGCGCTCGACGCCTACGAGACCATCCCTGACGATCCGGATCGCCTGGTGGCCAACCCTGCCAAGCGCAAGGCGGCCCGTCACGCCGGAGAAGCAGCTCAGTCCATCACCAGCGCCGAAGCCGACCGGGGTCGGGCCTCGTTCGATCGCATGGAGGCGAGCCGAGAGCTGACCGACGCGTACATCTCGGCACAGGCGGAGCTCGAGGCGCGAAGGGCGGCGGCCAAGGCGATCCCCGCCAAGGTGCCCCTCGGGCTCGTCCGGCCGGACGCGGTCCGCATCGATGTCGAGCGCAAGCGGATCATGGACGCTATCCGGATGGCCACCTACAACGCGGAGAGCTCCCTCGCCCGCCTGCTCGCACCGCACTATGCCCGTGCAGAGGACGAGGCCCGCAGTCTTCTGCGTGAGGCATTCCGGACGTCGGCGGACCTCGAGGTGGAAGGTGCCACCCTGCATGTCCGCATCGAGCCTCTGTCTGCCCCCCGACGCACCCGAGCGATTGCCGGGCTGTGCCAGGAGCTCAACGCCACCGAGACCATCTATCCGGGGACGAACCTGAAGCTGGTCTACTCCGTCAAGGAGGTCTGACCCTGCAAGGACTTTCGAACTACGTCAGGAGTCCTGGAATCACCGTCTCCGACCTGCTCGACCTCTACCTCGACGGACTCGACGCCGACGGTCATCTGTCGGAGAAGACCCGCTTCGACTACCGCCACTCCGCCGAGGACTACGTGCGTCCCCACCTCGGGCATCTGTGGATGCGTAGGGATTCGACCGTTCGCAGCTTGACACGCTGACGATGCTTCGTGACCGCCACTGTTCGTCGGGGAGAGATCTGGCTTGCCGACCCGGACAAGACCCGACCCGTCGTCGTTCTGACCCGCGACCCCCTGGGGAGCCTCCTCCACCCGGTGCTCCCCCACTCGGTGATCGTGGTTTCCGGCACCTCGATCATTCGGGGACTCTCCACCGAGGTACCGCTCGGACGCAACGACAGTCCGGCTTCGGTGCGTCGCCAACCTCGCCAACCTCGACAGCCTCCGGCAGCTCGCCTGCGATCGTCTCCGGAGACGCACCGGACGGGCACGGGCCACCTTGACGGCGTTGTGCGCCGCCTTGTCGGGGCGGTGGACTTGCGGGGCCCCGGGTGGGCGATAGGTTCACCGGCCGGCCTCAACCTCCCGTCAGCCCTGCGAAACGCCGCACGGATGCGGCGAACTCCTCTGGTCGGGCAACGGTGATGGTCAACCCGGGATGACGGACGATTCCCAGTGGATCAATGCCCCGCACCGGCTCCCGGAAGAGCAGACAGACGCCCCGGGCGATCGCTGACCCGAACGTCAGTCCTCGGTCCGCCATCGACAGCCGGGGCCCGATCGCGCGGTAGGCGCGGTAGGGACCGGTGACGCAGGCACATCGGACGTTCGAAGGTGTCGTCCGGACCACCCATGGGCCGAAGCACGCCTGCAGGCGGTCCGGTCCGATGGTCACATGCGCCGTGGACGGGGTGATGCCGAGCACGGCCAGCTGCGGCCGGAAGCGGCGGTCGAACGCCAACTCGAACTGTTCGGCTGCGTCCCCACTCCCGTCACCAACTCCGACTCCGTCCCCGTCCCCAACTCCGGCTTGGACGGCGGCCGCCAGCGCACCCGCCGTGGATGCGGCGAACGCCCCGGATCCCCGCCACCTGACCCGGCCCTCGCGGTCCACCAGCAACAGTGCGATCACACTGCGGTCGTCGATGCCCAGGGCGGCGGTCACGCGCCGGACGTCCGTGTAGACCGTCAGGGTGCGCCCACGCGTCGCCTCGTCGCTGATCGCCGACGCCATTCCTCCGTCGATGGCGGATCGGGCCGGTGCCCACTGCTGCCCGATGGTCGGTAGCTCCACGTAGCGCAGCCTCGGGTCGGCGGCCGCCATCTGCTCCAGCCAGGGCAGCCACGAGTCCACCGCTCCCTGCTGACCGCGCCGGAAGGCCATCACGACCACGGTCAGCTCTCCCGGGAGATCGGCCGGCAGCGAGACGGTGCGGCCCGTCAGGTCCCGCGCCGCCAGAACGGGGAAGAGAGCGCTCACGCCGCGATGGTACGTCGTGATGCTCTGTCCGCGACGGGTGGCCGACCGGTCTTCGGTGGTTGTTACCCGGATCTTACGAATTCCTCAGACTCCGGCCGCATACTGGTGGCATGGGAATCATCGGCTCCATCATCAGTCTCCTCGTCGTCGGGTTCGTGATCGGCGGGCTGGGGAGGTTGGTGGTCCCGGGACCCAACCCGATCGGTGCCGGGAAGACTCTCGTCGTCGGCCTCGTGGGGGCGTTCGTCGGGAGCCTGCTCGGCGGCGTCCTCGGCCTCGGCATCGTCACCGTCCTGTTCGAGGTGGCCATCTCGGCAGGGCTGGTGTACCTGGTGAGTGGCCGACGCCTGGGGCGCCTCACCTCGGGGGGGAGGTCGTGACGGGCTCCGGTCCGGTGGTCGGGCCGTCGGGACCGTGGGTGCCCGACGAGTGGGGAGGGTCCCCGTCCGGTGCGCGGCCGGCCGGCGTGTCGGGGTACGGCACCGGGATTGGGGCCGCACTGATGATGCTGATCGGAACGGTCTTCTTCGTGGCAGTGCTCTTGGTGGTTGCCGCGCTGTTCGTCGTGGCGATCGTGGCCTCGCTCTGCGTCGTGGCTGTCCGAGGCGTGGTGCACGCGGTCAACCCTCACGCCCGGAAGGGGCCGGTCACCCCGGGGGCGTTCCGTCCCGCGGCGGTCATCGACACGACGGCCAGGGTGGTCCGCAGCGCCGGACCCGCCTCACGGCACCCCCGCTGACCTGCACCTTCTCGGTGGTCGGGACCGGCGTCGATCCGGTGACCTCGCGCTTTTCAGGCGCGCGCTCTACCAACTGAGCTACCCGACCTCGCCTCGGCGAACCGAGGTGGCGGACCTGACGGGATTTGAACCCGCGCCCTCCGGCTTGACAGGCCGGCGTGCACTCCAGGCTGCACCACAGGTCCCCAACCAGCAAGAGCTGGGGCGATACCGCACCCCCAACGGGATTCGAACCCGTGTTACCGCCTTGAAAGGGCGGCGTCCTCGGCCGCTAGACGATGGGGGCTCGAACCCGATCCGGGCTACTGGAGGCTAGCAGCTCGTCAAAGTGCCCCTTCCACCGTCCCCTCGTCGGGGAGCTCGGCAGCCAGTGCATCCACGATGGACGCCTGCACGACACCGAGGAGCTCGTAGACGGCGTACTCCGGCTCGTCGGGGTCGCCCGGCGCCGGAGGCTCCATCCCCTCGCTCACGTCGAGTCGGGTCCCGATGACCAGGCGCATCGAATTGACCGCGGACAGCCAGTCGTCGAGCTGGGCCGCACTCACCGTCTCGGCCGTGGCGGTGGAGATCAAGGTGTCGAACGCCTGGTGGTGATGGCCCCGGAGGGCTCCGTCGACCAACGACCGGTAGGCCCGCTCCTCGTCGCCGCGTCCCTCCTCCACGTAGGCCGGCGGGAACAGGCGGGTGGTCGCCTGGTCGTCCGAGTCCACCATGGGGAGCACCTGGTCGGCGATCGCAGCCAGAACGGTGCGGACGTTGGCGTTCAGCCGTACCGAGTAGGTGCCGTCCCGGCGCCGCCGGAACGGCGAGGCGAACGCCATCAGAGGGTCGTCCGGCCGGGCCGGGGCGCCGGCGGACTCATCCCGACTGCTCCATCGTCGCCCAGAGCCCGTACTCGTGCAGCCGGTACACGTCGAGCTCGGCCCGCTCGCGGGTGCCCGACGAGACCACCGCCCGGCCCTTCACGTGGACGTCCATCATCAGCCGGGTCGCCTTCTCCTTCGAGTAGCCGAACAGCTTCTGGAACACGAAGGTCACGAACGACATCAGGTTGATCGGGTCGTTCCACACGATCACCAGCCAGGGCCGGTCGGGAGCGGTCGACGTGTCCTCGCCTGTCCGCACCTCCTCGAGCGGGGCGGTCTGCACGTCGCTGAACCGGGTCGCGACGGACCGCCGGGACAGCCCGGCTCCCCGCAGGGTGCGTTCGTCGATCACGCCGGGACCGCGATCGCGACCGGCGGCCCGACCGGGGCGGGCCCGCTCCCGAGCTGCTCCGGGGCGTGGTCGGAAAGCCGGTGGTGGAACCAGAGGACGGTCGACCAGACGACCGCCGCCCCGAAGACGTGCACCCCGACCAGCAGGGCAGGGAGGTGGGTGAAGAACTGGGTGTAGCCGATGGCACCCTGGACGAGCATCACCGCCAGCAGCACCCGGCCGGCGTTCTGCACCGCGGCCGGAGCGTCGGTCCGCCACAGCAGCCACAGCAGGGCCAGCAATACCAGCACCGTGGTGATCACGATCTCGGCGTGGATCCGCGTCATGTCCTCGAGGCTGAACGGGATCCGCTTGGCGCCCTTGCCTCCGGCGTGGGGTCCCGTCCCGGTGGTGGCGGAACCGGCGGCCAGCACCACCACGATCATCGCCACCAGCGCCCGCCCCATCCACAGGCACCCCCGTGACACGGCCACCGTGCCCCGCCCCGGTCCGTGGCCCGCTCGGAGGGTGAGGACGACGGTGACCGCCAGCAGCGCCATCCCCACCAGGAAGTGGCCCGCCACCACGTACGGGTTGAGCTTGGTGTAGACGACGAAGGCCCCGATCACCGCCTCCCCGAGCACCCCGGCGATCAGGCCGACCGCCAACCAGGTGAGATCGCGCCGTCGGGGCCGGCGCAGGATCGCCCCGATCACGGTCGCCCCGCAGGCAATGACCAGCACCACCACCACCATCCTGTTCCCGAACTCGATGAGCGGGTGGAGGCTCAGGGCCGGGGTTAGGTGGGTCTTCGAGCAGGTCGGCCAGTCCGGGCACCCGAGACCCGAGTCCGACAGCCGGACCGACGCTCCGGAGACGATGTTGAGCAGGGTGACCGCCAGGGTGACCTGGCAGAGCCGGAGGAAGGCGCGGGGACCGATCTGCAGGGAGGACACCGTCCAGAGATGGTACCGGCCCCCCGTCCTCCCCGCCCATCGACCCGGTGGGGGCGGGAGGCGCTCCGGTCGATCACCTGCCGCAGGAGGCCCCGACCCGGTCCGGCGGAGCGGTCCGCCCGGTCCGGCGGACGGGCTGTGGGGCGACCGGGCTGTGCTGTGCGGCGAACGGAATGTACTGCTGCTTTGTGGACGGTGGGGTGGGCACCGTAGTGTGGGGGGGTTATGTCGACACCTGCTGTCGCCCTCTCGGGCGCTCGATCGGGCGTCCGGGCCGGCAGGGCGCGAGCCGGGGCCTACCTGGCCCTCACCAAGCCGCGCATCATCGAGCTGCTGCTCATCACCACGCTTCCCACGATGGTGGTAGCGCAGCGCGGCTGGCCCCCGGTCGGTCTGATGGCGGCGACGCTGGTGGGAGGGGCGCTGGCGGCCGGCGGCGCCAACGCCATCAACATGGTCGTCGACCGCGACATCGACAAGGTCATGCACCGCACCCGCAACCGCCCGCTGGTCACCGGGGCGGTCACTCCCCGCAACGCGCTGGTGTTCGCCATCGTGCTCGAGGTGGCCGCCTTCGTCGAGCTGGCACTGCTGGTGAACCTGCTCTCCGCCGTCCTGGCCGTGTCGGCCACGCTCTTCTACGTCTTCGTCTACACCCTCTGGCTCAAGCGGACCAGCAAGCAGAACATCGTGATCGGTGGGGCAGCCGGCGCCGTCCCGGTGCTGGTGGGGTGGGCCGCGGTGACCGACAGCCTGTCGTGGACCCCGGTCGTCCTCTTCGCCATCATCTTCATCTGGACCCCGCCCCACTTCTGGGCCCTCGCCGTCAAGTACCGGGACGACTACACGGCGGCACGGGTGCCGATGCTCCCCTCGGTGACGAGCTTCCGGAGGACCGCCACCGAGATCCTGGTGTACTCGGTGCTGCTTGTCGGGATGTCCCTGGTGCTGGCGGTGGTGGCCCACCTGGGGGTGATCTACACCGTGGCCGCGGTGGCCCTCGGTGCCGGCTTCGTCGCCATGGCGGTCAGGCTCTGGCAGCAGGCCAGCGCCCGGGCTTCCATGCGCCTGTTCAGCTACTCGATCACCTACCTCACCGTGCTGTTCGTGGCCATGGCGGTCGATGTGCTCTCCAGGCACTGATCGGTGCCGATGGAAGAGCCGTCCGACAGCGGGTCAACCGGGCCGGCGCCGGCGCCGGGGACCGGACCTCGCAGGAAGCGGTCCTTGCTGATCGGGGTCGCCATCGCCGCCGTCCTGGCGGTCGTGCTGTTCGTGGGCCTGCAGCCCACCGCCACCACCTCGACCGGGCAGCCGGCGGCGGTGGGCGTGGGGAGCGTTGCCCCCGACTTCACGCTGCCGAACCTCCTGTCGACCCCGGCGTCGCCCCTGCCGCCCGTGCACCTCGACGCGCTGGGGAGGGACCGGCACCGCCCGGTCGTCCTCAACTTCTTCGCGTCCTGGTGCATCCCCTGCCGGGCGGAGACCCCTCTGTTGGCGAGCACGGCCCGGGCGCTCCGGGCGCGGGGCTCGCCCGTGCAGTTCGTCGGGGTCGACGTCGCCGACCAGGCCTCGGCGGCGATCCCGTTCGTGGAACAGGCGGGGATCGATTACCCGGTGGGCGCCGACACGACCCTCCGGGTGACGTCGGTCCTCTACGGATTGAACGGTCAACCGAACACGTTCTTCATCAACGAGTCGGGAGTCGTCATCGGGCACCATCTCGGTGCCCTCACGCAGGCTGAGCTGACCGGGTGGCTGCATCGCCTGGCCGGGGCGGCCGGCTGAGGGCGGGAACGGGAGACGCGACTGCCGGGGACACGGCGGCAACCGGTGCGGGAACGGGAGACGCGACTGCCGGGGACACGGCTGGGGCGGGAGCGGGACGACCACCGGGGACACGGCGTGGCGGGGACCGTTCGGGTACCGTGGGCAGCTCCGGCAGCAGGCACGCAGCGGCAGCGAAGCGACCCGGACGGTACCCGGGCGGTGAGAGGGGAGGGCGATGGTCGACGGTCCCCCGTACCCGGGGCGCCCCTCCGGCACCCCCGTCTCCGCGTCCCTCGGGAGCGGCCGGGGCCAGGTCCTCACCTTCCGCACCCGGGCGGTGGTCGTCTCGGGCGTGGTCGACCTCGGTCTCGCCGCGTTCGCGTTCGGCGGGGCGGCGGCGGTCGCGCTGGTGGTCACGGGGAGCGACCGGCTGCCGTTCAGCCTGCTGCTCGGACTGGTCGGCCTTCTGCTCCTGGTGTCCGGCATCGGCCGCGTCCGCTCACGCCTCGAGATCCACCGCGACTCCCTCGAATGGACGTGGGCCCTCGTCCGCCAGCGTGTCCCGCTCGCCGAGCTCGTCGACGCCGACATCGCCGAGAAGGGACGGCCCACGCCCGGGGGGGCGTGGGCCGGATTGATCGGAGGGGGGTTCACCTGGGTCTTCCTCTGGTGGCTGTTCGGGCTCATCGGGTCGGTGGCCCACGCAGAGCCCACCACCGGCTCCCACGACCTGGTGCTGATCAGGCGCCACGGGCCCCCGGTGCAGGTCCGGGCCATCGGGACGTGGGCGACGAGGGCAGGTGCGGCCCGGGTCTCCGAGGTGGTCGCCGCGGTGCGGGCCTCCATCGCCGCGGAGCGCCTGCGCGCCGGGCAGGTCCCGCCGGTCGGTGACTGAGGCGGCGGACGTGTCCTGGGCGCCCACGGGTAGGTTGGCTTCCATGCAGACACGTCAGCTCGGATCCCTGTCCGTCTCCGCCGTGGGCCTCGGTTGCATGGGGATGTCGGAGTTCTACGGCGTCGGCGACGACGAGGAGTCGGTCGCCACCATCCACCGGGCGCTCGAGCTCGGTTGCACGTTCCTCGACACGGCCGACATGTACGGTCCGTTCACCAACGAACGGCTGGTGGGGAGGGCCATCGCCGGCCGCCGCGACGATGTGGTTGTGGCCACCAAGTTCGGGAACGAGCGGCGCGAGGACGGTTCGTGGGTCGGGGTCAACGGCCGGCCCGAGTACGTGCGCTCCGCCTGTGACGCGTCCCTGGCCCGTCTCGGGGTGGACCACATCGACCTGTACTACCAGCACCGGGTCGACCCCACCGTCCCGATCGAGGAGACGGTCGGAGCGATGGCCGAGCTGGTCGCTTCGGGCAAGGTCCGTCACCTCGGGCTCTCCGAGGCGTCGGCCGCCACCATCCGCCGCGCCCACGCTGTCCACCCGATCGCGGCCCTGCAGACCGAGTACAGCCTGTTCACCCGGGACGTCGAGGCGGAGATCCTCCCGACCGTGCGGGAGCTGGGGATCGGGTTCGTCGCCTACAGCCCGCTCGGCCGCGGGCTCCTCACCGGAAGCTACCGCAGCGCGTCGGACTTCCCGGAGGGGGACTCGCGGTCGCAGCGGTTCCCGCGCTTCGCCGAGGGGAACTTCGACCGCAACCTGGCGCTGGTGGCCGGCATCGAGCGCCTGGCGTCCGGGAAGGGCTGCACCCCGGGCCAGGTGGCGCTGGCGTGGGTGCTCGGGCGCGGGGACGACGTGGTGCCGATCCCGGGCACCAAGCGGCGGACCTACCTCGAGGAGAACCTGGCGGCCGCCGACGTGGTGCTGAGCCCCGAGGACGTCGCCTGGCTCGACGAGCACGTCGACCGGCCGGCCGGGGACCGCTACGCCGACATGGGGACGGTCAACCGCTGACCGTCGGCGGAGCGGTGAGCGCCTGCCCCGGCCCTCCGGGGGCCGCGGCCCCCGGCGCGTCCCCGTCCGCCGTCCCGCCCGGTGACGGTGGCACGCGGCCCTGCTCCGTCGCCTCGGCCACCTCCCGGTCGGTGCGCCGACCCCGGTGGACGATCAGCGCCCACGACGCCCAGCCGACCGGGAGCGCGAGCCAGAAGCTGACGATCCGGTAGATGAGCACGGCGGCCACGGTCGGGGCGGGCAGCCCCCCGTAGGCGATGAGCACGGCGGCCAGGCTGCCCTCCACCAGACCGAGCCCACCCGGGGTGACCGGGAGGGCCGCCGCCAGCTGGGCCAGGCCGTAGGCCAGGAGGAGCCCGCGCCACGGGATGGGCGCCCGGACCGACACGAAGGCGAAGGCGAGGCAGGCGCAGTCGAACGCCCAGGTGGCGACAGCCCAGCCCACTACCACCCCGGTCCGCCGCCAGCCGAGCTGGACGGTCCGGAGCCGTTCGACCACCCGCTCGAGGCGGACCTCGAACCCCGGGCGGGGATGCCCGGTGAGCCGGCGAGCGCCCCGGGTCGCCGACCGCAGGGTCCATGCCACCAGATCGTGCTGGGTGAGCACGATGCCCGCCAGCACCAGCACGGTGGCGATCGTCACCACTGCCCCGGCCAGCCGGAAGGTGGCGCCCGCCACCGTGGCCGAGGCGATGCCGCCGACCGCGAACAGCGCCAGGCCGGTGGCTGCTGCCACCAGACCGGCGACGACCACCCACCCCGCAGCCACGTCGTCCGCGCCGCGCCTCCGGTACTGGCGGAAGCGGAAGACGCCGGCCACGGCCGGACCGGCGGGCAGCGAGTTGGCGATGCTGTTGGTGGCCAGGGTGATGGCGAACAGCGGCGTGGCGCGGACCCGGACCCCGGTCGCACCCAGCAGCACCTGCTGCACCCGGGTGAAGCTGGCCAGGGACAGCACCTCCACGGCCCCGGCCACGACGACCCACCGCCAGTCGAGCCGCACGAGACGGGCTGAAGCCCCGGACAGCTCGCTGCTGTCGCCGAGGAGCACGGCGAACACCGCGACGGCCAGGCCGACGCCCACCACGAAGCGACCGACCGTCCAGAGCCGCGACGTCGCGTGCGGCCGGTGCGGACCCGAAGCCATCACCCGAAGCTATCGGGGACGCCGGGGCCGACGAGCGCCCTCGTCAGCCCCGCGGGTCTGCCGCCTGCTGGCGGCCGGTGGCGTCCGCCAGGATGCCGGAGAGCATCCCCGGGAACACGAACCGGTGGAACGGGGCGACGCCCAGCCAGTAGAGGCGGCCGAGGAGCCCCCGGGGCCGGAAGGTGGCCGTCTGGGTGAGCCGGGTGCCCGAGCCGTCCGGTACCAGGTCCCAGGTGAGCCACGCCTCGCCCGGGAGCCGCATCTCGGCATGGAGCCGGAGGCGCCGGTCCACGACGAGGTCCTCGACGCGCCAGAAGTCGAGGGCGTCGCCCACCGTCAACGCCTGGCGCCTTCCGCGCCGGAGTCCCGGCCCCCCGACCAGCTGGTCCAGCACTCCCCGGATGCGCCAGAGCCATCCCCCCGAGTACCAGCCCCGCTCGCCCCCGATCTGCGCGATCGACCCGAAGACCGCGGAGGGGGCGAGGGGGGTGCGGGCGTGGCGGACGTCCGAGAGCACGGTCCCACCGGACCAGTCGGGGTCGGTCGGCGTCGGACGGAACACCACCAGGTCGGCGTCGACGAAGGAGGTGGGCACGTTCCCCTCCTGGGTGGCGGCCAGCGCCCGGGCGAACGCCTCCCGGAGACGCATGGGCTCGACGGAGAACGCCCCGGTGGCGGACCGGCCCTCGACGACCACCTCGTTCACCAGCGACTCGACCAGCTCCCTCGCCAGCGGGACGGGCACCGGCGTGACCAGCCCCACCCAGTGGGACGACAGGCGGGGGGTGAGGAACGGGACCCGGAGCAACCGGCGCCGGGACAGCCCGGCCACGTCGGCGTAGACGGCCATCATCCCGGCGTACGTGACGACGTCGGGGCCGCCGGCCTCGTAGACGCCACCCACCGGGCCGGGAGCCGTCACCGCCTTGACCAGCAGCGCCACGATGTCGGCGATGGCGATCGGTTGGCACCTGGTCTCGACCCACTTGGGCGTCACCATGACCGGGAGCACCTCGGTGAGGTAGCGCAGCATCTCGAAGCTGGTCGAACCCGAGCCGATGATCACCCCCGCCCGCAGCTCCACCACCTCGATCCCGCTGCCGGCCAGCAGCCGCCCGACGTCGTGGCGGCTCCGGAGATGGTCGCTCAGGACGTCCCCGTCGCGGCCGAGGCCCCCGAGATAGACGATTCGCCGCACTCCGGCGTCGGAGGCGGCACGGGCGAAGTTCGACGCGTCCTCGAGCTCTCGGGCGATCCACCCGGGACCCTGACCGATCGAGTGGACGAGGTAGACGGCGACGTCGACCCCGGCCATGGCACCGGCGAGGTCGCCGCCGACCGTTCCCTCGACGACCTCCACGCGGTCGCTCCATGGAGCGGCACCCAGCTTCGCCGGGGTCCTGGCGAGGCAGCGGACCTCGAGGCCCTCGGCCAGGAGGGCCGGGACCAGGCGGCCCCCCACGTAGCCCGACGCACCGGTGACGAGCACCCGTGGAGCGCTCACCGGCGCGACCGGGGCCGGCACGCCCCCCCGCTGCCGGCCGGGGAAGGGGCGTACGCCGGGGAAGGGGAGGACGCCGGCGAAGGGGAGGATGCCGGGGGTGGGGACGACGCGGCGATCCTGTGGGGTTGCATCACCGGGTCATCCTACGGGGAGCCCCGCAGGGCTCCCCCGGGGCCCTCGCCGGCCGGCGGGTCGCTACGATGCCCCGGTGGAGCCCGACCGACCCGACCGACCCGCGCCCACGGACAGCGAGCCGGACCAGGAGCAGATCGGGCTGTTCGCCCTGAAGGTCTGGGGGTACAAGCAGGGCGAGATGGTCTCCCTCCTCGTCCACCTCGGCGATCGGCTCGGCCTCTACCGCGCCCTGGCCGGCGCCGGACCGCTCGACGCGGCCGAGCTCGCCCGCCGGACGGGTCTCGACACCCGGTGGGTGCTCGAGTGGCTGCGGGGGCAGGGGGCGGCCGGCCTGTTGCTGTGGCACGCCGACGACCGGTTCGAGCTGGAGCCGGCGGGGGCTGCCGTCCTGGCCGACGAGGAGGGCTCCCTCGCCTTCGCGGCCGGAGCGTTCGGCCCGCCATCCGCACCCGAGTTCGTCGACGGGCTCGTCGACGCCTTCCGGACCGGCGTCGGTATGCCCTACGACCGCCAGGGGCCGGCCGGGGTCCACCGCACCGAGCGGATGCTCGGCCCCTGGACCCGTCTCGCCCTGGTCCCGCGCATCCTCCCCGCTCTCGAAGGGGTGGTGGCCCGGCTCGAGACCGGCGGCCAGGTGGTCGACATCGGGTGCGGCGCCGGGGTGGCGGTGGTAGCGCTGGCGCAGCGGTTCCCGCAGTCAAGCGTCCACGGTTACGACATCTCCCGGCTGGCCATCGAGCGGGCCGCCGAGCTGGTGGCGGACGCCGGCGTCGGCAACGTCACCCTCCACCACGCCGGCGCCGAGGCGCTGCCCGAAGAGGCGTCCTTCGACCTGGTGATGACGCTGGACTGCCTCCACGACATGACCCGTCCCGAGGAGACCATCGGTGCCATCCGACGGGCGATCGCCCCGGACGGCACCTGGCTGGTGAAGGACATCCGGTGCACACCCGACGCCCGGGACAACCTGGCCAACCCGATGGCGGCGATGATGTACGGCTTCTCCGTGACAAGCTGCATGTCCTCCGCGCTGTCCGAGCCGGGAGGGGCCGGCCTCGGCACCCTGGGGCTCGACCCGCAGCGCCTCGAACGGCTCTGCCGGGGGCAGGGGTTCGGTCGGTTCAGCCAGCACGACTTCGACGAGCCGGCCAACCTGTACTACGAGGTCCGTCCCTGAGGGGCACCACCACCGGCGACCGTCCGTCGGGTAGGTACCAGTGTGCGGTCTACCACCGTCGACCGGGCACGCATCGTCCGGTCGCAGATGTCTGCGCCGCTCGCATCCGGCGCAGCCGGCGCATCCGGCGCATCCGGCCTACCATCGGGAGCCGGGCGGGGAGCCGATGACCCCAAGGAGCAGCGCACCGTGACCGTGGAGTTCGGAGGTCGGATCGGCCGGGACTGGCGGGAGTCGGAGCCGTGGTGGCCGGAGCCGCCGACCCCTC
>JAJYYG010000019.1 GCA_021801235.1 Actinomycetes bacterium | reverse complement strand
CCTCCACGGCGATCACCCCACCGTCGGAGGCGACCAGCCAGTAGCCGCCGCCGGTCGGGTCGGCGGCGATTCCCACGATGGGCCGGTTCAGCGGGTAGCCCCCCATCGATCCGGAGAAGGCTGCGTCCCCGAAGGCGAACACCCCGCCGTCGGAGGCGACCAGCCAGTAGCCGCCGCCGGTCGGGTCGGCGGCGATGCCTACGATGGGCCGGTTCAGCGGGTAGCCCCCCATCGACCCGTGGAACGGTGCGTCCCCGAAGGCGAACACCCCGCCGTCGGAGGCGACCAGCCAGTAGCCGCTGCCGGTCGGGTCGGCGGCGATGCCCACGATGGGATGGGACGTCGTGAACGCGGTCGCCACGGCCGGGGCGCTCCCGCAGGCCACCACCTGACCGGTCTGGTCGGCGATCCAGTACCCGGTCGCGCCGGACGGGGCGGTGCCCACCACCGACCCGGACGGCAGTGCCTGGCTGCAGGAGGTCGGGACCAGGTTGGGATCGGCCGACGGCGGGCCGAGCAGGATCCCCACCAGGGCGCTGAACTCGCCGGCCAGGGCGCGATCGGCGGCCGGAGCGGTCCGTGCCCCGAGTGCGGTGATGTAGGCGTCGAGCTGCGCCCGGGCCTGGGGCTCCGCCGTCGGGACGAGCGACGGGGTCGTCTGGGTGGACGGCGGAGGGGTCCCCACGCCGTCGAAGGTCGGGTTGGACGTGAGGAGCGCCAGGCGGGCGGTGTCGAGCGGACCGTTCTGGGCCAGGGTCCCTCCGGAGGGAACCGGGGGACTGTAGACGCCCCAGCCGTTCGGGCAGGGTCCGGTCGGTGCCCCGCAGTTCTCCTTCCACGTCCAAAAGACGGTCCCCACCTCGGCCTGGCGCTGGGCGGCCACCATCCCGGCGAGGATCGTCCCGTCCCGGGCCGGGGGGTCACCGAACTCGGTCACCAGCAGCGCGGCGCCGAAGGCCGCGGCCTCCGACTCGGCCGTGGCGTAGCCGAAGGTGTAGGACGGAGGGTACTGCGGCCCGGACGGCGACGTGCCCCCGAGCTCGGTGTCGAGGGTGAAGACGTGGGTGTAGATGTGCGGGCTGAAGACGAGGTCGGGGTACTGGCTGAAGGGGTGGCCGGGCGGGGCCGGAAGCGAGCGCTGGGGGGCGAAGTCGACCAGGTTGGTGTACCCGGTCGGTTCGAAGAGCACCATCTGCCCGTTGATCGGCGTCGGTCCCGGCGGATAGGCGCAGGGGTCGACCTCGGAGGGGACCTGGGGCACCACCGTCCGGCCCAGGGCGGCCTCGGCCGCGGTGCCCGACGGATCGGAGGAGGGGCAGGTCGGCTTGTCGTCGCGCACGCCGGTCAACGCCTCGATGGCCCGTTCGGTGAAGGGCAGGAGCTGCTGATCGGAGAAGTCGTAGAGGTTGGTGAAGGGCAGGGCCGCCGAGGTACCCGGCTGGGGTTCGTTCATCACCTCGTAGCCGAGGACGGCGGGGTTGCCGGCGAAGCGGGTGGCCAGTGCCTCGAGCGCCCCGATGTAGTGGTCCTGGAGGCCGGTGCCGGGTGCCTCGCCCTGGGGGCCAGGCACCGTCTTGTTCTCCCAGAAGTTCAAGAACGCCTGGGCCTCGGCCAGGTTGACCCCGTCGAGGGTGCAGCTCGGCTTGCCGTCGGTGAACACCGCCCAGGCGGGAGCGCCGTCCTGGCCGTTGCTGGGCGTGCAGCCGGACGGCGCCGGCTGCTGGGGAACCGAGGCGTCGGCCGGGGAGGTGAGGAAGCGCGAGTAGTTGTCCTGGTGCATGTCGAGGATCACCCGGATCCCGTCCTGGGCGGCCCAACCCACCACCTGGGCGATGCGATCGAGGAACACCGTCGAGTAGGTCCCCGGGGTCGGCTCCAACTCGCTCCAGTTGATCGTCAGCCGGACCAGGTTGAAGCCGTCGGCCTGCATCTGGGTGAAGTCGTCCTGGCAGACCGGCGGATCGGGGGACAGCCCGTCGTTGACCGGGCAGACACCGCCGGTGTAGGCGGCCGGGTCGATCGTGTAGTGAGGCGTGGTCCCGGTGGCGCCGGTGTACGCCTGGTCCTCGAATCCACTGGCGGCCACGCCGCGGAGGATCACCCGCTGCCCCGCCGGGTCGGCCAGGTAGGGGACGGCGGCCGCCGAGCCCGGTGCCGCTCCGACCGGGTGGACGACGTGCAACGGCGGGAGCGACGGGACGACCCGCCCCGAAGGGAGAGGCCCGGGTGCACCGGCGCCCGCCGACGGCGCGACCGGTCCGCCAGCAGCCGTCGCCGGCGAGGCCGGCACCATCACCAACACCGCGACCGTCGCCGCGCCGACGACGGTCAGTACCCTCATGGCCCCTCTTCGTCTCCCCACGGGCCCGATGGTAGCGAAGTGCCCCGGGCTGCACCCCCACCGCGCGGGAGCGGGTCAGCAGGGTCCGGTCAGCAGGGTCCGGTCAGCAGGGCCCGGTCAGCAGGGTCGGGTCAGCAGGGTCCGGTCAGCAGGGAGCGAACTCCCCCGACACGCAAACCGTGCCGCCCACCGTCAGCCAGAGCCGGCCGGGGGCGGTCGCCAGCGTCACCTCGTCGTCGAGGGACAGCGAGCCGTGGTGGACCAGCGTAGCCCGGGGTGGGGACCCACCGGCAGCCTCCACCAGTGCCTGCCACGCGGCGGCGTTGTTGACGTGGCCGAGGGCATCGAGGTCAGCCCGGCGGAGTGCCCAGGGGCGGACGGAGGCCCCGCCGGGCACGACGGCCGACGGCAGCCGACCGGACACGCGGCGACCGGAGGCGGCGGGACCGTAGACCTCGAGAAAGGACGGTCCCAGCCGCGCCGGGAGACCGGTGGGGCCGACCGGGACCCAGAGCGCGACCGTCTCGACTGCCGTCGAGCCCCCGACCCCCAGGTCGGTCCGGCGCTCCGCCCAGGCCGGCCCGGTGCCGCTGCACCAGGTCGTGAGGGTCACCACTTCCCCGAGCCCGGGCCACGCCGCCGCTCCGGCCAGACGCATCGCGGTGCGCCGCACCACCCACGTGGCTCCGGGGTCGAGGCCCGAGTCTTCCCAGTCGTCCATGGCGACGTCCTGGAGGTAGCGGGCCACCCCGTCCGGGCGGAGCACGCCCCCCGGTCCCGCATCGCCCAGCCGGACCCGTCGGTCGCGTGTGAACCGGCGCCCCCGGTCCGGGGGGCCGGGGAACGCCGTGTCCGCCCGGCCGCCGGTCACCCCGGCCCGGGGTGGACGTCGGAAGCCGCCCCGACCCGGGCCGCCTCCGCCCGGATCGCTTCGAGCATCGCCGGGTCGGCGCTCGCCGCGTTCCCCTCGGCGATGGCCAGGAACTGTGCCGGCGCAACCTCGACGAACAGTCCGTCGGCTTCGGCGGTGAGCAAGTCGCCGTGGTAGATGCCCGCCCACGAGAAGATCTTCCGGCCTTCCTTGCGCAGGAAGCGGGCTTCGATCCGCAGATCGGTCCGCAGCGGGGTCGGCTTCCGGTAGCGGATGGTCAGCCCCCCGGTCATCCCCGGATTGCCGGACGCCAGGTTGGCGGCCCCCAGCACCTCGTCGAACGTCTCCGCGAGGACCCCTCCGTGCACGCAGGTCGGGGGTCCCTCGTAGGCGTAGTCGAAGTAGGCCTCCGCCCGGATCTCGCGCGGACCCCCGTCGGGACCGTCGACCACCCGGACCCGGACCGGCGGAGCCAACGGGTTCACCATCCCCATGATCGGGCTGGTCGGGAAGAACTCCTGGGCCGCCCTCGAGATGTCCGGCTGCTGGCGGGCGCGCTTGGGGCCGGCCTGTCCGGCCAGCCGCCGGCCGACCTCCTCGATCGCCTCCGCCGCCTCGACCACCGCGTCGTCGGCGAGCTCGGAGGCGACCGTCATGGTGATCAGGGGTCGCAGTGCGGCGGCGAGGCGGCGTCGGGGCTCGTCGCCCGCCGGGTTCACCGACGTCGTCCCCGTCCGGTCGTCACTCATCGGCGTCGGTACACGGCGGGCCGCTTCTCGGCGAAGGCCCGCTGGCCCTCGGCCGCATCCTCGGTGGCGAAGATCGGCCACCCGTGCTCGAGCTCGATCGCCAGGGCCTCCACCTCGGGAAGCCCCTCGGTCGCTCGCACCGACGCCTTGATCGCCTCGACCGCCAGCGGTCCGTTGGACCCGATCACCTCGGCGATGGCCAGCGCCTCGTCGAGGGCGGTGCCGTCGGGGACGACCCGGCCGATCAGCCCGATCTCCTTGGCTTCGGCCGCCGAGACCTCGCGGGCCGTGAGCAGGAGGTCCATGGCCACGGTGTAGGGGATCTGCCGGCGCAGCCTCACGGTGGACCCGCCCAGGGGGAAGAGCCCGCGACGGGCCTCGAACACGCCGAACTTGGCACCCTCCCCCGCCACCCGGATGTCGGTCGCCTGCAGGATCTCCGTTCCTCCGGCCACCGCCCAGCCCTCCACCGCAGCGATGAGGGGCTTGCGCAACGAGTAGTGGCGGAGCAGGGCCTTCCAGTGGAGATCGGGGTCGGCCGCCATCCGCTCCTTCGCCGGCTCGCTCCCCGGACCGGACATCGATTTGAGATCCATGCCGGCGCAGAAGGTCCCGCCCGCCCCGGTGAGGATGGCGCAGCGGATGTCGTCGTTGCCGTCGATCTCATACCAGGCGTCGACCATCCCCACCAGCATCGGGCCCGACAGCGCGTTCTTCACCTCCGGCCGGTTCATGGTGACGATCGCGGTGGTGCCGCGGACCTCGAACTGCAGGTGCTCCGTTCCGACCACGGACTTCTCCCCCCTGGTGATGGACAGGCTCCGCCGCTCCCGGGCGCAACGGTCGGCAGGCGACCGGGATCCGCACGGAACCGGGCGACCGGTCAACGAGAACCCATTCTAGTTAGCCCGACCGTCGGGGTCGCCAGTCAGGGACCGACCGGGGGGAGGGGACCCGGTGCCGGGGGCAGCCCGGCCGGGCCCTCGAACGCCTTGACCGAGTCGGTGGTCGGGGCGAGGACGAGGCCGTCTCCGGCCGAGGGGGAGGGGAACGACGAGGGAGAGCTGCCGAGCGGGAACCGCTGCTCGGTGGCACCGGTGGCCGGGTCGACCTCGTTGAGGCTACCCCCGCCGATGGACCATACGCCGCCGCCGGCCACGATCGGCGTGCCACCACCGCCGGTCGAGGTGCTCCACAGGGCCGTCAGTGCCGGAGGATCGCCGGTGACGCGGTAGGCGGAGACGCCATCCCCGCACCCGGTGTAGACGGTGTCGCCGACGTGGGCCGCTGCACCGTGGCCGAAGCACGCGGGGCGGGCCAGGAGCTCGCCGCCGACCCCGCCCAGCGATGCCCGGTCCAGCACGTAGGCGGTGGAGCTCTTGCCGAGGGCGAACACCAGGCCGTCGGCGAGCAGCACCGGTGGTGTCGAGAGGTCCAGGTCGCTCCGGTTGTCGGCGTACCAGTCGCTCGGTGCGAACTCCTGGAGGAGCTTCAGGGTGGGTGACAACTCGAGCACGCCGTCGCTCTGGTCGTAGGGCTTGCCCGGCGTGGTGAAGGCACTGTTGCCGGTGGATACCCAGAGATCGCCCGAGGCGTCGACGACCGGCGCACCGCCACCCATCCACACCGCCCCCTGCCTGTCCCCCGGCCGGTCCGCCACCACGAAGGTCGACGGAGGCGCGCCGTCCTCGGGAGCGGAGACCACCAGGCCGTGGTAGGGGCCGCAGTCACCGGCGTTGCCGCCGAACCCGACGATCACCCGGCCGTCAGCGAGGGCCAGCGACGCCCGCTGCAGCTGATAGGCGGGGTCGGTCCCGGGCGGGTCGACCACCTCGTCGAGCAGCACCGCGCCGCTGGCGAGATCGAGGCCGACCAGGTGGTGAGAGGCGTTCCCCGGCACCTGCTCGGCGGCCACCACGAAGAGCTCGTCGCGCGCCGGGTCGATGACCGGGGTGGAGGTGATGCCGACAGTGGGGCCGATGTTGCCGCACAGGCCCCGCACCGAACCGGGATGGAAGGGGTCGCCGACCTGCGTCGCCCAGAGCACGGCACCGGTGCGGGCGGCGAGCGCATAGACCGTGTCGTCCTCGGTGGCCACGAACACCCGGCCGGCGTAGACCAGGGGTTGACCGTAGAGCCGGCCGTCCAGGGTCGGCGACGTCCACGCCGGTGTGGCCGGGGAGAACGATGCCCCCGACGGGTCGACCCCGGTCCGCTCACCGTTCTGGTCGTAGGTCGTCCAGTCGGAGGCGGCGAGCGTCGGCGGGCGGGTCGGCGCCACGGGGAGGGAGCCCGGGCGAACAGGGGTGGTTCGGACCCCGTCCCCGTTCGCGGAGCGTCCGCTGGCTGCGGAGAGCCCGCCGGCCACCGCGACGAGCACGACCAGCGTCGCCAGGACGACCAGTGCGACCGTCGGTCTCCCCGGACGAAGGCGCACCGGCCCGCCGCCCACGACCGGTCGCGCCGCCTCCTCAGATCCGCTCGATGATCGTCCCGGTCGCCAGCGCGCCTCCGCAGCACATGGTGACCAGCGCCAGGTTGCCGTCGGTCCGCTCCAGCTCGTGGAGGGCGGTGGTGATCAGGCGCGCCCCGGTGGAGCCCACCGGGTGGCCGAGCGCAATGGCACCGCCGTTGACGTTGACCTTGTCCCAGTCGGCTTTGTGCTCCCTGCCCCACGACATGACGACCGAGGCGAACGCCTCGTTCACCTCGAAGAGATCGATGTCGTCCATGGTCATGCCCGCCTTCGAGAGCACCGACGTGGTGGCGGCGATCGGGCCGTCGAGGTGGTAGTAAGGATCGGATCCGACCAGGGTCTGGGCGACGATCCGGGCCCGGGGCCTCAGCCCGGCGGCCGCGGCCCGCTCCTCGGACATCCACAGGACGGCGGCGGCGCCGTCGGAGATCTGCGAGCTGTTCCCAGCGGTGTGCATCCCTCCGGGCAGGACCGGCTTGAGCCCGGCGAGCCCGTCCCGGGTCGTCTCGCGGGGTCCCTGGTCCCGGGTGACCAGCGAGGTCTCCCCGGTCGGCCCTTCCGGACCCATCACCGGCGCCTCGATGGCGGCGATCTCGCGGTCGAAACGGCCCTCGGCCACGGCCACGGCTGCCTTGCGCTGCGATTCGAGGCCGAGCCAGTCCACGTCTTCACGGGTGATGCCGTACTTGGTGGCGATCCGCTCGGCCGCGGTGAACTGGTCCGGCATGTCCCACGGGAAGGCGTCGGGGCGCGAGCTCCCCGGCCCGTTCATCGCGTTGGCCCCCAACCCCACCCGGCTCATGGCCTCGACCCCGCACGCGATGCCCACCTCGATGGCGTCCGCCCCGATCAGGTTGGCGACGAAGTTGTTCGCCTGCTGCGCCGAGCCGCACTGGCAGTCGACCGTGGTCGCCGCCGTGGTGTAGGGAAGACCCTGGCTCAACCACGCGGTGCGGGTCACGTTGGAGGCCTGCTCACCCGCCTGGGTCACGCACCCGCCGACGACCTGCTCCACCTCGGCCGGGTCGATGCCTGCCCGCCGCACGAGGGCGGACTGGAGCCTGCCGAGCAGCACGGCCGCGTGGAACCCCGAGAGCCAGCCGTTCCGCTTGCCGATCGGGGTGCGGACCGCCTCGACGATCACCGGTTGAGCCATGTCGGATCCTCCTCTGCACGATGCCACGGACTCAGCGCGCCCGTGGGACGGCGATCCGATCCGGTGGGCGACCGCCACCGGACCCCAACTATAGAACCCGTTCTACCCACTCTCCGCCGATGCCCGCCGCCCGGAAGTGCTTCGGGCGGGCGCACCGACGGGCCGGGCCCGTCGTCCGGTCGGCACCTTGAGCCGTGGAACCCACCCACCCCCAGAATTCACCTTCGGATAACCCTCCGTTCATCATCGGATTGTCCTGTGTTCACATGGGAACGCCAGAATCTTGCGGTGCACCCCGAACCGGGGACGCGCGGGAGAGAACAGGGGCATCGATGCCGGACGGGCACAGCACGGAGGACACGGCCGCCCAGGCAGGTGCCACCATCACCGACCTGTACCGGCCGCTCGACGAGGCGGAGACGAACCGCAAGCACTGGCTGACCGTGATCACGGCCGGCATGGGCTTCTTCACCGACGCCTACGACCTGTTCATCATCGGGACGGTCACCGTCCTGCTGACCCCGATCTTCCACCTGAGCACCAACCAGATCTCGCTGCTCAACTCGATCTCGCTGCTGGCCTCGGTGGTCGGGGCGCTCACCTTCGGCAAGCTGATGGACCGGCTCGGCCGCAAGCGGATGTACGGCCTCGAGATCCTCATCCTGGCGGTGGGGGCCATCCTGTCCGCGTTCTCGTGGAACTTCACCTCCCTCTTCGTCTTCCGGATCCTGGTCGGGTTCGGGGTAGGCGGCGACTACGCGACCTCGGCGGTGATCACCTCGGAGTACTCCAACAAGAAGTCCCGGGGGAAGCTCATCGGGACGGTGTTCGCCATGCAGGGCATCGGACTGATGGCCGGTCCGGCCATCGCCTCGATCTTCCTCGCCTCGGGGGTCCCGAACGGCGTGGCGTGGCGGCTCATGCTCGGCCTGGGTGCGGTGCCTGCCCTCTCGGTGGTCTACCTCCGCCGCAAGATCCAAGAGACCCCCCGGTTCTCGCTGAGCGTGGCGGGCGACGCCGCGGCAGCGGCCCGAGCGGTCGAGTGGGTCACCGGCGACGTGAAGGTGGGGGGCGCCAACGGCTCCGCCAATGCCAATGCCAACGGCAACGGCACCGGCACCGGCACCGGCACCACCCGCGCACCGGTGGACACCCGGGCGCTCCGCAAGAAGCTCACCTCCAAGCCCTACCTGCTCCGCCTGATCGGGACGGCGGGGAGCTGGTTCCTGATCGACATCGCCTTCTACGGCAACTCGGTGTCGAGCCCCCTCATTTTGAAGCAGCTCCAGCCCCACGGCAGCCTGCTCTCCCACACCCTGATCTCGCTGGCCATCTTCGCGGTGGCCGCCTTCCCCGGGTACTGGATGGCGGTCTGGCTGATGGACAAGATCGGCCGCAGGCGCATCCAGTGGCAAGGGTTCGCCATGATGGCGATCGCGTTCGCCGCCATCTGGCTCATCCCCGGTGCGGTGAAGAACACCGGCCTCTTCCTGGCGCTGTTCGCCATCAGCTACTTCTTCGTCGAGTTCGGACCGAACGTCACCACCTTCGTCCTCCCCTCGGAGATCTTCCCCACCTCCATCCGTGGCATGGGGGACGGGATCTCGGCCGGGGCGGGCAAGTTCGGCGCCTTCCTCGGGGCGCTCTTCGTGCCGCACCTTCTGAAATCGATCGGGATCAGCGGGGTCATGGGCATCATGGCCGGCGTGGCGGTGGCCGGGGTGATCCTCACCCTGATCGCCATCCCGGAGCCGATGGGGCAGTCCCTGGAAGAAGCCTCGGGCGAGGTGTTGATCAAGCCGGTGTCGCTGGCGGCGGCGGTCGACACGGTTCCTGCGGTGAAAGCCGGATAGGAAGAAAGCCGGATAGGAAGGACGCCGGGCGGCGGGCGATTGTCCCACCGGTCCCGGTGTGGGACCCTGCACCGGTGCCCCGGCTGCTCGTCGTCCACCACACTCCGTCACCCGCACTGGCCGCCATGCTCGATGCGGTCGTGTCGGGGGCCGGCGCCGAGGGGATCGAGGGCGTGGACGTCGTGGAGCGTCCGGCGCTCGTCTCCGGCGCCACCGACGCCCTCGAGGCCGACGGCTACGTGCTCGGGACCCCCGCCAACATCGGGTACATGTCGGGGGCCCTCAAGCACTTCTTCGACCTGGCGTACTACCCGTGCCTCGGCGCCACCGACGCACGGCCCTACGGCCTGTACGTCCACGGCAACACCGACTCCGTCGGCGCCGTACGGTCGGTGGAGACGATCGCCGGCGCCATGGGTTGGCGCCGGGTGCACCTGCCGGTCACCGTGGTGGCCACACCCGGGCGCGCCGACCTCGACGCCTGCTTCGACCTGGGGGCCACCGTGGCCGCCACCCTCGCCGGCGTATCCTGATCGACCGGGGCCGACGAACCGAGACCCCGGAACGTGCGAGACTGGCAGCCGGTCGACGAGGGAGCGCGGTGTGGGAGAGAGCATCAAACTGGACGGTCACCACCGGGCCACGGTCGAGAGGATCTTCAGCCATCCGACCAGCCACAACCTCCAGTGGCACGACGTGCTCTCGCTCCTGCGGGCCGTCGGCACCGTCGAGGAGCGGCACGAGGCCCACTACACGGTGACACTCGGACCCGAGACGGAGACCATCGACGCCTCGCGGAGCCGGGACCTCGACGACCAGCAGGTGGTGGACCTGCGACGCATGCTCACCGGAGCGGGGATCACCCCCGACACCACGGCCAGGACCTGAACGGCGCGGCGGAGGCCCGCCCGAACGGGCAGCCGGGAGCGCCGTCTTGCCGCCTGACTCGTTGCTGTGCCAGCGTTCTGGGATGCCGGGGACAAGGTGATCGGTACCCGCTCTCTTGTGTCCTGCACCCCCGGGGAGCGGATCGAGCAGACCCTCCGGCGGGATGCCGGTGTCCCCCTGTACCCGTGCGCGGTCCTCTACCGGCCGAGCACGGCACCACCCCCTAGAACGGCACCACCCGACGCGAAAAGGAGCGACCCCTAGATGGACAAGAAGTGGTGGACGCTGGTCGCAGTGTGCACCGGCACCTTCATGCTGCTGCTCGACATCACCGTGGTCAACGTCGCGCTGCCCGACATCCAGAGCTCCCTGCACGCCAGCTTCAGCGACCTCCAGTGGGTGATCGACGCGTACGCGCTGACCCTGGCCGCCTTCCTCCTCACCGCCGGCGTCGTCGGCGACATGTTCGGCCGACGCGAGCTCTTCGCCGTCGGCCTCGGGATCTTCTCCGCCTCATCGCTCGTCTGCGGGTTGGCAACCTCCTCCCTCATGCTCAACCTGTCGAGAGCGGTCCAGGGCGTCGGCGGCGCCATCATGTTCGCGACCTCGCTCGCACTGATCGCCCAGGCGTTCCAGGGCAGGGAGCGCGGAACGGCGTTCGGCATCTACGGGGCGGTCATCGGAGGGGCCGTGGCGGTCGGGCCGCTGATCGGTGGGGCGATCACCAGCGGGATCGGGTGGCGTTGGATCTTCTTCGTCAACGTCCCGGTGGGCGTGGTGGCCATCGTCACCACCCTGACCCGGGTCGACGAGTCGAAGGACCCGTCGACCCGCCGGGTCGACTGGATCGGCTTCGTCACCTTCTCCCTCTCGCTCTTCCTGCTGGTGTTCGCCCTGGTGCGCGGGAACGACAAGGGATGGACCAGCCCGGCGATCGTGGGGATGCTGGCCGGGGCGGCCGTACTGATGGCGCTCTTCCTCGTCGCCGAAGTGCGACAGAGCGACCCCATGCTCGACCTTCGGCTCTTCCGGACCCCGGCGATGACGGGGGTGTCGATCGCCACCTTCTGCATTGCGGCGTCGATCTTCTCGATGTTCCTCTACATCACCCTCTACGTCCAGGACGTCCTGGGGTACGGGCCCTTCGCCGCCGGCCTCCGCTCCCTGCCGATCACCATGCTGGCATTCGTGGTCGCTCCCGTCGCCGGCAAGCTCACCGTCCGCCTTCCGTCCCGTGTTCTCATGGGGGCAGGCCTGGCGCTGGTGGCCATCGGATGCCTGCTGATGGCCCGGACCGAGGCGACGTCCGCCTGGACGGTGCTCCTCCCCGGCTTCATCGTGGCGGGCATCGGGCTCGGGCTCGCCAACCCGGTCATCGCTTCGGCATCGGTGGCCGTCGTGCCTCCGGCCCGCAGTGGCATGGCCTCCGGATCGTCCAACACCTTCCGGCAGGTCGGCGTGGCCACCGGCATCGCCGGGCTGGGAGCAGTGTTCCAGAGCCAGGTCCAACAGAAGACGCTCGGAGGGCTGGCCGCGACCCCGGCCGGCCACCAGGTCCTCGGCCACGGCGGCGCCGCGCTCACCCAGGCGATCACCGGCGGCGGCGTGCGGGAGGCGCTGGTCGCCATCCCGTCACCGGCGGCCCGGCATGCACTCCTCACCGCCTACCAGTCCGGCTTCACCGCGACGTTCAACCATCTGATGGTCATCGCCACGGTCATCGCCGCCGTCGGCTCGCTCGCCGCCTTCACCCTGGTCCGCCAGCGTGACTTCGTCCCCAGCCACGCACCCGGCCGGCCGGCTGCCGGTCCGCCACCCGAGCCGGTACCGGTCGCGGCGGGCTGAGATCCCAGGCCGCAGATCGTCGACTGTCGCCGGACAACCGACCGTCCACCTGGCGGGGTGGGCGGGGTCGGCGACGACACCGTCCGGATCCGTCCCGGACCTCCGAGCCGATCCGGCGGTAGCCTGACCCGATCGCGCCGGCCGCGCCGGTCGTGCCGACGACAACCGTCGGGCCGCCGACCGCGCCACACGGGTCGGGACAGGGGAACGGGGGGAGCATGGGCACCACGGGCACGATCGGCCGGTCGTCGACGCGGAGGAGCCGGCGGACGCGACCGCGACGTCGACCGCGCACCAAGGCGGGAGCCGTCGCCACCCTCCTGGCCCTGCTCGTCGTCCTCGTCCCCCTCACCGCTGGCGGTGGGGCCGCCGGGGCGACCGGCGTCCCGGTCAACGCGGACAACGCCACCGGCATGAACCTCGACGCCGCCTGGTCCACCTACACCCGTGGGGATCCCAACGTGACCATCGCCTATATCGAAGGTGGCATCAACTGGCATCTGAGCGACGCCGCCACGCTGGCGAGCGTCGTCGCGGTCAACTGGAAAGTCACCCCGGTCCCCTGCACCGGAACCACGTTGGCCGACGCCACCATGGTGGTGGGCGGGGTCACCGAGCCGTGTGCCACCGTCTACTCCCCCGACGAAGCGGACTACGACCCCGACGGGTCCGGTGTCGTCAACGCGGCCCAGTGGGCCCACGACCCCCGGGTCTCCGACGCCAACCACAACGGCGTGATCGACCCCGAGGACCTGATCTCCGCGTTCTGCACGTCGTCCTACCACCCGCCGCTGGATGCCGCCGGCCTCCCCTGCGACATCTCCGGCTGGGACTTCTACCACAACCAGGACGACCCGGCCACGGTGGACTCGGCCTACCAGCACGCCAACGACCAGATGGACGTGATCCACCACGAGTGTCCCGACTGCACGATCCTTCCCGTCAAGGCGGGCGACGAGGCCCTCGACCCCACGGACAACCTGGCCAAAGCCTGGCAGTTCGCCGCCGACGAGGGCGCCCGGGTGATCGTGTCGGTCACCGCCGATCTCGGGTACGCACCGTTCGCCCGCCAGGTCATCGACGAGCTCCACCAGAAGGGCATCGTGGTGGTCGAGGCGTCCAACGACTTCGACTCCACCGACCACCAGGGAGGGATGTTCTGGCCGTACGTCATCCCCGGCAACGGGGCCGTCCCCACCCCGAACGGCACCGCCTGGATCCGCTCGGACCTCACCTCGTGGGGGACGCATGCCAGGTTCACCGTCGCCACCTCCGGGGGCAGCACGTCGGAGTCCACCCCCACCACCGGCGGGGTGATCGGCCTGCTGCTCTCCTACGGCGACCTGGCCCTCAGCCAACGTCTGATCCCCGCGCCTCTCACCGGACCGGAGGCGGTCCAGATCCTCGAGCGCACCGCCACCCCGTTCACCGACACCACGCTCGGGTGGCCGGGTACCCCGCTCACCCCCGGTGCACCCGACGACTGGAACGAGCAGTACGGCTACGGCATGCCCAACCTCGACGCCGCCATGGCCCAGGTGGCCGCCGACCAGATCCCGGCAGCCGCCGCCATCGAGTCCCCCGACTGGTACTCGACGTTCGACCCGACGACCACCGCAACCGTCCCGGTGACCGGCACCATCACCGCCGCCACCCCGTCGACCACGTTCACCTGGAAGCTCGAAGCAGCCACCGGCGGCCAGCCCTCCCAGGCTGCGCTGGCCGGCGGGGTGATCGGCCAGGGAGCCGGTACCGGATCCTTCTCGGGAACCCTCGGCACCCTCGATCTCTCCACCATCCCCACCTCCTTCTCCGAGGCTCCCTTCACCCTGTCCACCGACAAGACGCTCTCGACCAACGACCAGTACGCCGTCACCTTCCGGCTGGTGGTGACCGAGGGGAGCGGTCCGATCAGCGAGGACCGCCGGGCGATCGATGTCCACCACGACCCCACTCTCCTTTCCGGGTACCCCAAAGCCATCGATCCGGGCAGCGCGGGACCCGGCACGGCCGGCCCCACCGGCACGGACAGCCGGGCCAGTGCCGAGGGTTCCCCCCAGCTGGCGGACCTGCAGGGCAACGGCGTGCTGGACGAGATCTTCGGTGACAGTGCCGGCATGGTCCACGCCATCGACCCGACGACGGGCGACGAGCTCCCCGGATGGCCGGTCCACGTCCAGGCGATCGGCGACGTGGTCCCCCACCCGGGCATCAACCCGGGTTACCAGCCGATCATCTCCACCGTGGCCGTCGGCGACCTCACGGACGACGGGCAGCTCTCGGTGGTGGTCTCCGCGCTCGACGGGACGGTCGACGTGTTCGACAGCCAGGGCCGGCTGGAACCGGGCTGGCCCAAGGTGATGGACCGGGGCGTCACCCCACCACCCGTCCCCCGGCCCGAGGAGCCCAACGTCCGCAACCCGGTCGCCGAGTCGACGGCCAGTCCGGTGCTCGCCGACCTGGAGGGGGACGGGCAGCTCGACATCGTGATGGCGGGGGGTGACGGGTACCTCCACGCGTGGACGGCGGCGGGCCAGGACGTGCCCGGCTGGCCGGTCAAGGTCGCCCTCCCCGCCTCGTTCAAGTTGAAGCCGGGGTACCTCCTCGAGAACGACCAACGGCTGGTGGCGACGCCGACGGTGGCCTGGTTGGACGGGAAGGTCCCCTCCGATGGACCCGGAGGGGCGTACACGCCCCCCGACATCGTGGAGCGCAGCCAGTTCAGCGAGATCACCGGGGCCGGCACCCAGCCCCTCCCCTACTCCGAGGTGTTCGCCTTCGGGCCCGACGGGAAGTCGCTCCCGGGTTGGCCGACCACCGTCCAGGGCCTGCTGGAGTACTACGGCTCGGCCCAGGACGCGATCACCGAGGGTACGAGCTCGCCGGTGGCGGCCGACGTCAACGGGAGTGGCAAGGACGTGGTGGCGGACAGCCCGGTGTGGACACCACCGGTGGAGCTCTCGGGTACCGGTGCGGTGGTCGGCTCGTACGGGAGCTTCGGGACGGCTGCATCGTCGCTGCTGGCGACCCTGGCCTCCTCCGGGGGCTCCGTCACCACGTGCCAGACCTCGCCGCCCCCGGACGTTCCCATCCCGTTCACGTCGTCGGGAGCGTTCGGGGTGGTGGGCGACACCCTGGCGTACGCGCAGTCCGAGATCGGGGCGGCCGCGTTCGGCTGCCTCCAGTACCCCGACGCGGGCCTCGGCCTTACCAACTACGAGTCGGCCTTCCCTGCCGACGCGGCGTCCGATCCGAGCGGAGCGCAGCTTCCCGGCTTCCCAGGCCCCCGCCAGGGCCAGGGGTTCCTCAGCTCGCCCGTGATCGCGGATGTCACCGGCACGGGCCAGGCCTCGGTGATCGAGGGGGGCGACTCCTCTGCCATCACCGCCGTCACGGCATCGGGGAAGGAGGCACCCGGCTTCCCCAAGTTCACCAGCGGGTGGGACCTGTACGCGCCGGCGGTCGGCGACCTCCTCTCCGACGGGCACGTGGATCTGGTGACAACGACACGGGAAGGCTACCTCTACGCCTGGGCGACACCCGGTCTGGCCACCGCCGACACCCAGTGGTGGAGCAGCCGCCACGACGAGTACAACTCGGGGAACTACGGGGTCGACAGCCGGCCCCCGGGTACGCTCCGCAACCGGCACTGGTCGCCGGGCTCCGGGTCGATCCGGGCCACCGCGACGTTCACCGCCCCCGGCGGAAACTGGTACGACGGTGAGGTGGCCAAGTACCAGGTCACGTTCGGACCGTCCGGAGAGCAGGCGGACGTCGCGCCGTCAGGTCCCGCCGGAACCGTCGAGTCCCTGACCGGGCCCACGGGCACCACCGGCATGCGGGTGGTGGCGTTCGATGCGGCGGGGAACGTCAGTCCGGCGGCGGTGTTCGGCACCCCGCCGCCCACTGCCCCGGTGGACGGCGGGGGTTATCGGCAGGTCGCCTCCGACGGCGGGGTCTTCGCCTTCGGGGACGCGCAGTTCCACGGGTCGATGGGCGGCACGCCTCTCGACCAGCCGATCGTGGGCATGGCCGCCACCCCGGACGGCGGGGGCTACTGGTTGGTCGCCTCCGACGGCGGGGTCTTCGCCTTCGGGGACGCGCAGTTCCACGGGTCGATGGGCGGGAAGCCTCTCGACCAGCCCATCGTGGGCATGGCCGGACCGGCCCCGGTCACACCCTGAACCAGGAGTGCTTCCCGGTGGGTCAACGCGCCGCCCAAGCCGCTGACCCCTACCGACCGGCCGCGGCGAGGACGCGCCCGGGAACACCGGGTTCAGCCCGAGCCGACCCGGCGAGGGGAGTCATGCGTCGTGGTCGGGACCGGCCCGGTGATCGCCGGGTTCAGAGGAACGAAGCGCTGACTCCGGTCGCGGCCGCCCCGCCGTCGACCCACCCCGTCCCGGATGCCGACGGTCCGGTGGGGACCCTCCCGGTCGACAGACCGGCGCGAGGTACCTGCGTCGCCGGGGCCATACCGGACGGCGTGGTGCCCGAGTGTCGGAGCGACGGAAGGAAGAGGATCAGCAACACCGCCACCACCACGAACAGGACCGCCCCCACGTAGCGCTTGGCCAGAACCGGCACCAGGTCGCCGCCCCGGGGTCGGGGGCCGTCGAGAAGCCGGGGAACCGACGAGGCCAACGTCTGGGACCTCGCCAACACTGCTCCACCGGCACCGGCCTGCTCGACGGACGCCGCGGGCACCGCCGTCAGGTCGAATCCCGGCGGCGGTGGCGGCGAGGAAGCCGCGGGGTTGGACGGACGGAACCCGGGCGGGAGTGGAGCCGCCGGCGCGGTCGACGCCGTCAGGTCGAAGCCCGGCGGTGGCGGTGGGGAAGCCACGGGGTTGGACGGACGGAACCCGGGTGGGAGTGGAGCCGCCGGCGCGGTCGCCGCCGTCAGGTCGAAGCCCGGTGGTGGTGGCGGGGAAGCCACGGGGTTGGACGGACGGAACCCGGGTGGGAGTGGAGCCGCCGGCGCGGTCGCCGCCGTCAGGTCGAAGCCCGGTGGTGGTGGCGGCGTCGTGCTCGGAGGTGCGGCCGGAGGCACAACACCGAAACCTTCCGGGATCAACGACCCGACGGCCGCCGACGGCTGGGATGCCCCGCCCTGGAACACCCCGGATCCCCCACTGGTGAAGAAGTCGGAACCTGCCTGGTCCCCAGCCGGAAGGGTCGGCTCGTAGCTGACCGGCGTCACGGCCTGCGGGCCCACGCCCGCCTGGCCCGAGGCGGGGAACCCGGCCACCTCCGTCGGCTGGGGAAGGGCGGCGGCGGAAGCAGCTTGCGCTGCCTGCTCGGCCTTCTTCTTGTTGAGCTGCTTGCGGGTCAGGGCGAACTCCATCACGCAGGCCCTTCTGTCGAGTCCGGCGGCGGGGTGGCGAACCCGGGCACACCGGGAGGCGGCGGGGGTGGGGTCACGCCCGGGGGCGGAGTGGCGAACCCGGGCACACCCGGGGGCGGCGGGG
>JAJYYG010000030.1 GCA_021801235.1 Actinomycetes bacterium | reverse complement strand
CCTCGGTGCCCAGGGCGTCTGGTGCGGCTCGGTGTGGCTGACCACCGAGGAGGCGGAGACCCATCCGGTCGTGAAGGAGAAGTTCCTGCGGGCCACGTCGGCCGACACCGTCCGTTCGCGGTCGCTGACCGGCAAGCCGGCCCGCCAGCTCCGCACGGCGTGGACCGACGAGTGGGAGAACCCCGAGACCCCGATGCCCCTCGGCATGCCGCTCCAGCCGGTGCTGGTGGCCGAGGCGCAGTCCCGGATCAACCGGGCCGCCCACCGGAAGGGCTCGGGGGCGGAGCAGCTGGTCAACTACTTCGTCGGTCAGGTGGTCGGCACCATGAACCAGGTGCGGCCGGCGGCGGACGTCGTCTACGACATGGTCGACGAATTCATCGAGTCCGTGCAGGGGCTCGCCCGCCTGATCGAGGACTGAGCCGCCCGGACGAGCCGACCTCGGTCCGTCACCGGCTCCTTGCGTCGAGGCGTGGGGCGGAGGTCACCGGTGCGACCCTCAGACCGGCGGCCGGCGGCTCCACAGCCGGGCCGAGGCCAGCTCCGCGCCTTCGCGGAGCGAGGCCAGCTTCGCCCAGGCGATGTCGGGGTCGACGGTGGCCATGCCGGCGAAGGTGGCGAATCCGCAGTCGGTGCCGGCGAGGACCCGCTCGCGGCCGACCGCGTCGGCGTAGCGGCAGATCCGCTGGGCCACCAGTTCCGGGTGCTCGATGTAGTTGGTGGTCGAGTCGACCACGCCGGGGATCAGCACCTTCCCTTCGGGAAGACGGCCGTCGGAGAAGATGGCCCACTCGTGCTCGTGGCGCGGGTTGGCACCCTCGAACGACACGCCGGCGGGCCGGGCGGCGAGCACCAGGTCCACGAAGTCCACCAAGGGGAGGTCGTGGTGGTGGGGACCCTCGTAGTTCCCCCAGCACAGGTGCATCCGGAGCCGGTCGGGCGCGATGTCCCTGGTGGCGTGGTCGAGGACTTCGAGCCGTTCGGCCACCATCCTCCGGTGGGCGGCGACGTCCCCGGTCCGGGCGTCCCAGCCGGCGGTGAGGTCGGGGCAGTCGAGCTGGAGGACGAACCCCGCGGCGGCGATGGCGTCGTACTCCTCCTTCATCGCCTCCCCCAGGGCTTCGAGGTAGGCGCGCTCGTCCGGGTAGTGGCGGTTGGGCATGAAGCGGGCGATCACCCCCGGGGAGGCCGCCGTGCAGAACACGTCCGGCACCCCGGCCTCTCGGGTGGCCCGCCCCAGGTGCTCGAGCTCCGCGTCGAGGGCGTCACGACCCACGTAGCGGACGTCGTCCACGCAGACCGGCTGCGTGCCGATGGCCCCGGCGGTGTCGCGGTCGAGGCGCGCCCGGTAGGCGGGGAAGTCGGCCAGGTCGGCCCGCCCCTTGCCGAGGAACGGCGTGTCGCTCACGTCCCCGAACCCGCTCAGGCGGTCGAGAACGTACGTGGCGTAGCTGGGCTTCCCGGTCTCGCCGTCGTTGACGACGTCCAGGCCGGCGGACCGCTGGTGCGCCACGACCTCGGCGACGGCCCGGTCCACCTCCTCTGCCGACGGTGCGGCCGGCAGCCATGCCGGTCGGGGGAGGCTTCCGGTGTGGGTGGTGAGGATCCGATCGATGCTCGTCTGCATGGCGCTCCCTGCGTCCTGTGTGGGTGTTGAGGAACGGCCCCGGCACGCCGCCCGGGGTGTCGGGCGGACCGGCCACCCTTCGGCACGGTCCACCAGAACGGTCTACCGGAAGAACGACCGCCGGAGGCGCCGCCCGATCCGCGTGGTGGCGGTCCCCACCGGATGCCTGGCGTAGAGGACGGAGCGGACCGGCTTCGGCGTCGCCCGCCGCTTCACCGACCCGGCCGTGCTGCGGACCGGGTGCATGGCACGCCGGACCGGCCTCGGGACGAGCCCGCGTCGGATGCTCATCGGTTCTCCCGTCGTCAATTCCCGGGCGACGCGCTCGTGCCCGGGCCATGTCGTCGTCCCCAGGCTACGCCCGGCCCGACGGTCGCGCCCCGGCGGCGACCCGGGGCCTCGGCACCGTCCGGGGTGCCGGGACGCGGGTCCGCCCCCTCGGACACCCCGCGCCGCGTCACCCCAGGCCGAGGAACCGCATGGTGGCGTCGATGACCCCGAAGTCGGACACGGTGGCGAAGTGGTCCACGCCCGGCACGGACACCAGGGTGGCCGACGGCAGGGCTCCGACCAGGCGGCCGGCCGAAGGCACGAAGTCGTCCTCCCCCAGCACCACGAGGACCGGGCAGGTCACTGCGGCGAGGTCCTGCGGTGTGAGCCGGGGCGCCGTGCGCCGGAGGAAGGCGGCGAGCGCCATCGGGTCGTTGCCGGTCGACGCCGCCAGGCGGGTGAACACCCCGGCCCGGACGTTCTCCGGATCGGCGCCGTTCTCCAACGCCTCGACGACCGCCGAGTTGTCCGGCTCCTCGAACACGTTGTCGCCCACGCCGAGCAGGACGAGCCGCTCGAACCGGCGCGGGTCGGCGACCGCGATGCGGAGCAGGATCTGGGCGCCGGCCGAGAACCCGGCGGCCGGGGTCCGCTCCGGCAGGAGCGCGGCGACGTCCTCCTCGACCGAACCGTAGTCCGCCGGGTCGGTGGACCGGTCGGAGCCGCCGTGCCCGGGAAGGTCGAGCACCGGCACGGTGACGCCGGCGTCCGCCAGGATGTCCACCCACCCGGTCTGCACCCAGTTGTGCTCGAAGCTCGACGCGAACCCGTGGAGGAGCACGAGAGAACCCGGGGAGTGCGGCACGGTCGCCGAACCTACCGCAGCAGGGGCCCCCGCACGCCACAATGGGCCATGCCGATCGTCACCTCCAGCCGCCGGGACGGTCGGCGGGACGGAGGGAGGGGTGGCAGCGTCCGGCGCCTCCGCTCGGGCGTGCTCGGCCTGCTCCTCGTCTTCGCCGCGGGGACCGCCGGCTACATGGGGTTCGGGTTCGGGTTCCTCGACTCCCTCTTCCAGACGGTCATCACGGTCACCACCGTCGGCTTCGGCGAGATCCACAACTTCAACTCCGGCGAGAAGGTCTTCACCATCGTGCTGATCTTCGCCGGTGTGGGCACGGCGGCGTACACCTTCTCGCTACTGATCGAGAGCTTCGTCGAGGGCTACCTCGCAGACACCATCGGGAGGCGCAGGATGGAACGGAAGCTGGACGCCATGCACGACCACGTGATCCTGTGCGGCTGGGGCCGGGTGGGGAGCTCGATCGCCGCCCACCTGCGGGCGTCCCGGTCGGAGGTGGTGGTGGTCGACGCCTCGGCCGAGCGGATCGCATCGGTCGACGGGCCGTCGGTGCTCGGCGATGCCACGGACGAGGACGTGCTGCGCTCCGCCGGCATCGACCGGGCCCGGGTGCTGGTCACCGCGCTGAACACCGACGCCGACAACCTCTACGTCACCCTCACCGCCCGCTCGATGTGCCCGTCCCTGTTCATCGTCTCCCGGACCGCCTCGCAGGCCGCCGTGCCCAAGCTGATCCAGGCCGGCGCGGACCGGGTGGTCAACCCGCAGGACGTCGGAGGCGTCCGCATGGCGGCGCTGGCCGTGCAGCCGGACGTCGCCGAGTTCCTCGACGTGGTCATGCACGACGGCAGCCTCGAGTTCCGCCTCGAGCAGATCGACGTGGCCGCCGGCTCAGCGCTCGTCGGCCGGAGCCTCCGGGGGGCCAAGGTGCACGCCCAGACCGGTGCCCTCGTGCTCGCTCTGCGCCATCCCGGCCAGGAGTTCGTCACCAACCCCCCACCCGAGGTCGAGATCAGCGCGGGGGACATCCTGGTGGTCATCGGGAACGCCGACCAGATCGCCTCGCTCCGGTCGCTGGCCGCCACCGCCGCACTCGGAACGACGGACCAGCGGCCCTGAACGGCCCGGCACCGCCCGGCAGGGCGCACGATCGCCTGGAAGGGCTCACGATCGCCCGGTTCCCCCCGGGAGCGTCAGGTGGCGATCAGGACGGACGGCGGTCCCCCCACCCCACCATCTCCTCGAGCTGGGCCGCCACCGCCAGGAGCAGGGGCTCCTCCCACGGTCCGGCGACCAGCTGCACGCCGACCGGGAGCCCGGAGGGGGCCATGGCGACCGGGACACTGATCGCCGGCTGGCCGGTGATGTTGAACAGCGCGGTGAAGGCGGCCATGCTCAGCACCTCCAGCGGCGGGGCCTCCGGCGAGGCGTGCACGGCCTCGAGCAGGCCGACCGGTGGAGGCTCGATCGCCATGGTCGGCGACACGTAGAGGTCGAACTCCGTCCCGAACCGCCCGACCAGGGGACGGCTGAGGCGCTCGAGCTCGTTCAGCGAGCGGACGAACGTGGCGCTGTCCACCGCCCGGGCCGCGGCGTAGGAGGCGCGGTTGTGCGGCTCGACCCGCTCCCAGTCGATGCCCTCGTACTCCGCCAGGCCGGAGTTCACCACGTTGAGGAACGGTCCGAGCCCCTCGGGGTCGAACAGGTCGGACTCGAGACGCTCCACCTGGTGCCCCGCCGACTCGAGCAGCCGCCCGGTCTCCTCGACCGCGGCGACCACCACCGGGTCGACCGGGATCCCGAGAGCGGACACCGTGTTGAGGACGACCCGGAGGCGCCCCGGTGGCCCCGCCGCCCCGGTGGTCACCGGGGCCACCGGGGCCGGCCACCATCCGTTCCGGTCGGGGCCGCTCACCACGTCGAACAGGGCCGCCGCATCGGCCACCGTCCGGCACAGGGCCCCTTCGACGGCCATGCCCTGCCAGGCGGGGACGGTGGACGGCACCCGGCCCCGGCCCGGCTTGAGGCCGACCAGGCCGCAGCACGACGCCGGGATCCGGATCGACCCCCCGCCGTCGTTGCCGTGCGCCACGGTGAACATGCCCGACGCCACCGCCGCGCCCGCCCCGCCGCTCGAGCCGCCGGGGGTCCGACCGTGGTCCCACGGGTTGCGGGTGGGGCCGTAGCGGAGGTTCTCGGTGACGGTGATCGACCCGAACTCGGGCGTATTGGTCCGACCGGTGAGGAGGAACCCGGCCCGGCGGAAGGCGGCCACCACCAGTTCGTCTTCCTCCGCGATCTGGTCGGGCGCCCCGAACGAGCCGTAGGTGGCCGGCTGGCCCGCCGCGGGCGTCAGGTCCTTGATCGGCAGGGGGACGCCGGCGAAGGGCGGGAGGTCCCCCTGCCCGGCGGCGATCCGCTCCCCCAGGGCTCTGGCCTCCTCCCGCACCGCCTCGTCGTTGCGCCAGACCAGGGCGCCCAGGACCGGGTCGAGCCGGTCGACGGCGTCGAGGGTCGCCTCCAGCACCTCGAGGGGACTGACCTCCCCGGAGCGGATAGCGGCGGCGGTGTCGAGGGCGGAAGTGAAGAGAGCGGCGGTCATCCGGCCACTCTAGGTTCGCGCCCGGCGGGCGTCCGGGCGCGAACTCTGGCAGTCTGCTGGCATGGGATTCGACAAGTTCGAGGGACGCGTCGCACTGGTGACCGGGGGGAGCAACGGCATCGGCGCCGGGGTGGGGGAGCGCCTCCGCTCCCGGGGTGCCTCAGTGGTGCTGGCGGACGTCGACGACGCGGCCGGAGCGGCGGTGGCCGAGCGCATCGGGGCGAGCTTCGTGCACTGCGACGTCCGCGACCTGGGCGAGGTGGAGCACGCCGTGGAGACGACGGTGGCCCGCCACGGGGGTCTCGACCTCATGTTCTGCAACGCCGGCGTCACCACCGGGTGCGGGCTCGGCGACGACTTCGACCTGGCCTCCTACCGCCGGGCCATGGCCGTCAACTTCGACGGCGTGGTGTTCGGGGTCCATGCCGCCCTGGGCGCCCTGCGGGAGCGGGGCGGCGGCCAGATCGTCGCCACGGCGTCCATGGCCGGCATCGTCGCCCCGGCCATGGACGCGGTCTACGTCGCCAACAAGCACGCGGTGGTGGGCCTGGTCCGGTCCCTCGGCGCCGAGTACGCCGGCTCGGGCATCTCCGTCAACGCGCTGTGCCCGTCGTTCGCCGAGACGAACATCATCGAAGGCATCCGGCCGTTCCTCGAGGAGACCCACTTCCCCATCCTCGACGTCGCCGACGTGGTCGACGCCTTCTTCCGGATCGTGGAGGGCGACGGCACCGGGGAGTGCTGGTACGTGATCCCGGGCCGCCAGAGCGAGCCGTTCCGGTTCCGCAACGCCCCGGGGCCCCGCGTCGACGCCTGAGCACGCCCGGGCGGTGTCTTCCGCGGCCTCGGGACCTCAGGCATCGCGCTCAGGCCGCGGGCATCGGGAAGATCGACGTCTCGCCGGCGACCGCGGCGACCGCCAGCCGTCGCTCCTCCCCGTCCATCGGCCGGGCATGGGAGGCCGCCTCCAGGGCGGTGGCGAGGACCCCGACGTCCCCCGGGGTGCAGACCGCGTGGACCCCCGGGGTCGACAGGGCGAACCGGATGCCCCGGGCCACGTCGGCGGCGGCGGTGTAGGGCTCGTACCAGGTGGTCTCGGTCGGCTGGCGTCCACCCCAGGGCCGGGCGGCCACCGACTTGATGGCCATCACCCCGACGTCGTGCTCGACTGCGTACGCGAGCAGCGCCTCGGCGTCCCGGCGGTACTCCCGGTCGGCCCAGAGGCGGGGGTTCACCGGGAACATCACCGTGTCGAGGTCGTACCGCCGGAGCGCCTCGAGGTGGGCGGCGGGTGCGGACAGCTCGTGCCCGGTGATGCCGATCCAGCGGCACAGGCCCTCGTCGCGGGCCGCCATCAGCGCATCGACCGCTCCCGCCCTGGCGTCGAGCTCGTCCAGGTCGGTGACCGCGTGGAGCTGGTAGAGGTCGAAGTGGTCGCACCCGAGGAGGCCGAGCGACTCCTCGAGCTGGGCGCGTACCCCGTCCGGGTTGTGGCGGAGCGTCTTGCAGGCGACGAACAGCCGGTCGCGCACGGCCGGGATCAGCGGACCCAGCAGTGCCTGGGCCCGCCCGTACTGGGGCGCGACGTCGAGATGGTTGACCCCAGCGGCGAGCGCGTCGCCGAACGCCTCGGCGGTGGTGGACGGATCGGAGCCCCAGAATGCCGCCCCCCCGAGGATGGCGACCGAGGACCGGTGCCCGGTCCGGCCGAGGCGGCGCAGCTCCATACCCCCACCGTACCCGCGGCCCCGGCGGGCGCACCGCCGTCCCGTCGTGCCGGCCGACCGGCCGCTACCGGTGCAGCCCGAGCTCGATCGCCTTGACCAGGAGGAGCACCACCGCCACCACCAGGTACCCCCGCAGCAGGTACATGCCGAGCAGGCGACCCCGCGACCAGGTGGGCCGGCTGAGGAGGCTGAGCGGCGGCATCCGCCAGGTGTCCCGGGGTCCGGTCGCCGCCTCGGCCACCTTCGGATGCCGCCGCCTGGACACCACCAGGACGGTCCCGACCACCGCGTAGGAGACCACCAGGACGGTGCCCAGGACGACGGCGAGCAGGTTGACGTCGATCGACGTGAACAGGGTGGTCACCATCAGCACCAGGGAGAGCATCAGCAGCACCGAGACGATGATCGCGGCGACCACGTTGAGCCAGGGTCGGTTCACCCACGGCCCGAGCACCTCCCGGTCGTTGCACAGCAGGAGAAGGAAGACCGTCGCGCTGGGGAGGAGGACGCCGGCCAGGGCCTGGACCCCGGTGGTGATCAGTCCCAGGGGCGCCCCGGGGATGAGGACCAGCCCGGCGGCCAGCGCGACCATGCCCGAGAAGGTGCCGTAGAAGAGCTTCGCCTCGCGCCAGCTCCGGTGCAGCGAGTGGTGGGCGCCGAAGACGTCCCCGAAGGCGTAGGAGGTGGCCAGCGTGACGGCGGCGGCCCCGATGATCGACGCGTTCAGCAACACGATGGCGAAGATGGCCCCGGTGGCGTGCCCGACGTAGTGGTTGAGCCCCCGGGCCACCCCCAGCGCATCGGTGAAGTGACCGAAGGCGTGGGTACCGGCGAAGGCCGCGGCGCTCACCGCCACCAGCAACGCGGCCGCGAACACCGTGACGAGGGAGCCGATCACGGTGTCGGCGCGCTCGTAGTTGATCCACCGCGGGGTGATCCGCTTGTCCACGATGTTCGACTGCTGGAAGAACAGCTGCCACGGCGCCACGGTGGTGCCGACGATGGCGATCACCAGCAGCACCGACGTGGAGTTGAACCCCCCGCTGACCCCCGGCACCACGAACCCGCGGACGAACGGCCCGAGGTGCGGGTGGCTGAAGACGGCGAGCGGGACCACCAGGAAGTTGACGATGATGAAGACGAACATGAACCGCTCCCAGCGGCGGAAGCTCCCCGAGGCGGTCATCGCCACCAGTGCCAGAGCGGCGATGGGGACCGACAGGTAGCGGGACACCCCGAAGTACTCGAGGGCCAGACTGACCCCGATGAACTCGGTGGCGATCGTCAGGAAGTTGAGGACGAACAGGTCGCCGACCGAGAACATGCCCCAGAACCTGCCGAACCGCTCGTTGATCAGGCGAGCGTGCCCCACACCGGTCACCGCCCCGAGACGGACCACCATCTCCTGGTTGACGATGAGGACCGGGATGAGCAGCGGAAGGGTCCACAGGAGCGTCAGCCCGTAGTTCTGGCCCGCCTGGGCGTAGGTCGACACCCCGCCGGCGTCGTTGTCGCCCACCATGACGATGAGGCCCGGTCCCATGATGGCGAGCAGGGCCAGCAGGCGCATCCTCCACGACCGGCGCGCGCCGGTGTCGTGCTGGCCGATGGTGCCGAACGCGCCGCGGATGTCGCCGAGATGGGCCTCGTCGAGCACGGCGCTCCTCTCGTCGCTGGCGCCGGTCCCCGGCATGGATCACTTCCCTTCGCGTTCGCCTGCCCTGCACGCGCCGGACGGCGCCTGTCTCCCTCGGTACCCACCGCCGGCGTCACTCCTCGGCGGCGGTCATCCCCGCGTCGCGCCGCCACCCGGTCGGCAGCAGCAGCTTCAGCACGTCGTCCACCGTCACCACGCCGAGCATGCGCCGGTGGTCCCGGTCCATCACCGGCGCCACCGTGAGGTCGAAGTCGGACATGGTACGGACCACGGCGTGGACGTCCCAGTCCGGGTGGATGTGGACGGTGGTGCGGACCGCCACCGCCGCCAGCAGGTCGTCGGGTGCCGCACGGACCAGCGACACCACCGTGGCGGAGCCGGCCACCGCGCCCCGGTCGTCGAGGCTGAAGACCACCTGGAGCGCCTCGGGAGCGGCGGTGCTCCGGCGGATCGCTTCCAGCACTCCGGCGACCGGCGTGCTGGCAGCCAGCGCGAGGAAGTCCGGGTTCATCAGGCCCCCGGCCGTCTCCGGGTTGTAGCTGAGCAGGGTGCGGACCTTGCGCTGCTGGGGATCGGGGAGCAGGTCGAGGACCGGGAGCCGTCGGGACTGGTCGAGCTCCATCAGGAGGTCGGCCGCGTCGTCTGCGGCCATCCGTCCGAGCAGGCGGGCCACGTCGGCGTCGGAGCGGGTGCGGACCAGCTCCACCTGGTGCTCGGCGTCGAGCTCCTCGAAGACGTCGGCCTCAAGCTCGCGGTCGGCCTGCACCGCCTCGATGATCTCCTCCCCCTCGTCGTGGGAGGCGGCCTCGACGATGTCGGCGATCTGGGCCGGATGGAGCCGGGCGAGCTTGCGGTAGGGGATGCGCAACCGTGCCGACGGGACGTGGGCGACGAAGGGCTCGATGCTCGCCCAGTCCACCAGGGGTCCCGGTCCCACGTTCCGGCCCAGGGGCCCGGGCAGCATCCGCCGGAGGAACGGTCGGCTGCTCGGATCGACGCCGACGACCTCCCAGGTCCCGTCGACCTCGGCCAGCTCGATCTCGTTGGCGGTGATGAGCCGCCCGCCCTGGAGGTTGATCAGGTGGCGGGCGAGCAGGTCCCTGCCCAGGAGCAGCTCACCGGGACGCCGCTCGAAGCGGCGGAGATCGATCCGCTCCCCGTCGAACACGGGTCTCCCCGACCCGATGCCACCGATCCTTCCGACAGGGAGGAAGAGGTCGCGCCCGGCGATGCGCGCCACCGCCCCGACGACCGGCGGATGCGGGTGCTCGCCGGCCCGGACGATCACGTCCTCGAGTCGGCCGATCCGGTCCCCCGAGCGGTCCACCAGGCGCCGCTTGACGACGGTCGAGAGGTGCACGATCGGGAGCCGGGTGCCGGAAGCCGCTCCGTCCGCTGCATCCGTGGGCACGGCGCAGTGTCCCACCCCGGGCGACCTCCCGCAATCGGGCCCGGGACTCAGCCCCCCTCGTAGTCGAACCCGAGGTCGGGGGCGGTGAGCAGGGCGCGGAAGGGGATCCCCTCCGCCCGGGCCAGCGCGTCCACCGTTCCCCCGCGGTCGACCACGGCCAACAGCAGCACCGGGAGCCCTCCCGCCTCGCGCACCGCAACGGCCGCCTCGATGAGGGAGGTGCCGCGGGTCACGGTGTCCTCGGTGACCACCACCCGGTCCCCGGGGTCGAGCGCCCCGGCGATCCGGCCACCCGCTCCGTGGTCCTTCGGCTCCTTGCGCACGCTGAACGCCTTCAGCGGCCGGCCCCGGGCGGCCGCGACCCCGGCCGTGGCGAACGCCACCGGGTCGGCGCCCATGGTCAGCCCTCCGATCCCGTCGGCGTCGTCGGGAACCAACGAGAGGACGGCGTCGGCCACGAGGAGCATCCCGCCCGGCCGGCACACGGTCTGCTTGGAGTCGATGAACCAGCTGCTGGTCCGACCCGACTTCAGCACGAACCGACCCCGGCGCACCGAGTGGTCGAGCAGGTGACGCCGGAGCGCCCCGAACCCGGTCGGGGGGAGCCCGGCATCCGGCGCTCCTCCGGGACCCGGCCCGTCCCCGGCCACGCTCACGCCCCGGCCCCGTTCACGGCCCGTCGACCGTCGGCCCGTCCGGGAAGAGACGTGGCCCCACCAGTTCGACGCCGTCCCCACCGGCCTCCACCCGCCCCACCACCACCGGGTCCACGCCCCGGGACGCCAGCGCGTCGAGCGCGTCCCCGGCGCTGGCGGCCGAAGTCGCCACCACCATGCCGAGGCCGAGGTTGAACACCCGCAGCATCTCGGCATCGTCCACCGGCCCGAGCCGGCGGATCTCCCCGAAGAGACGCGGCACCGTCCAGGTGCCCCGTTCCACCACGGCCCGCAGGCCCCCGGGGAGTGCCCGGGGCAGGTTGCCCGGGATCCCTCCGCCGGTGACATGGGCCACCGCGTGGACCTCGGCGGCGGCGAGCGCGCTCCGGACCGCCGGCGTGTAGAGCACCGACGGGCGGAGGAGCTCGTCGGCGAGGGTGGTCGCCGCTCCGTCCCACGCCGGGCCGTCGAGGGGAAGGCCGGCCCGGTCGATCAGCACGTGCCGGGCCAGCGTGTAGCCGTTGGAGCGGAGCCCGGGGGACGGCAACCCGATCAGGACGTCTCCGGGGACCACCCGGTCGGGACCGAGGATCTCGTCGTGCTCGACCACGCCGACCGCAAAGCCGACCAGGTCGAACTCCCCGGGCTGCATCACGCCGGGATGCTCTGCCATCTCGCCGCCGAGGAGGGCGGCGCCGACCTGGCGGCACCCCTCGGCCACCCCGGAGACCAGGGCCGCCATCTGGCCCGGCTCGACCTGGCCGGCGGCGATGTAGTCGAGAAGGAACAGCGGCTCGGCACCCTGGCACACCAGGTCGTCGACGCACATCGCCACCAGGTCGATGCCGATGGTGTCGTAGCGACCGGTGGCCTGGGCGACCAGCGCCTTGGTGCCCACGCCGTCGGTGCCCGCCACCAGCACCGGGCGGCGGTACGCCCCGGGGCGGAGGGCGAAGAGGCCCCCGAACCCCCCCAGGCCTCCGAGGACCTCGGGCCGGAGCGTCGCCTCCACCAGCGGCCGGATGCGCTCGACGGCACGGTCGCCGGCGTCGATGTCGACCCCGGTCCCGGCGTAGGTGGCCGGGACGGGGCGGCTCACGGAGGCGATCCGGAGACGACCGGGCTTCGGGTTCCCGCGGCGCGCAGCTCGACCGGGACCGGCACCGGGTAGTGCCCGGTCAGGCAGGCGTCGCAGAACCCCGCGCCCGGCGCGTCGATGGCCGTCTTCAGGTTGTCCAGCGTGAGGTAGGCGAGCGAGTCGACGTCGAGGAACTCGACGATCTCGTCGATGGTCTTGACCGACGCCAGCAGCTCGTCCTCGTCCGGTGTGTCGATGCCGTAGAAGCAGGGCCAGCGGAACGGGGGCGACGAGACCCGGAGATGGACCTCGCGGGCCCCCGCCTCGCGCAACATGATGACCATGGCCCGGGTGGTGGTCCCCCGCACGATGGAGTCGTCGACGACCACCAGCCGCTTGCCGGCGATGTTGTCGCGCAGGGGGTTGAGCTTGCGCCGGACCCCCTGGGCCCGCTCGAGCTGGGTCGGGGCGATGAAGGTCCGCCCGATGTACCGGTTCTTCACCAGGCCCTGCCCGTAGGGGATGCCCGATCCGAGCGCGTACCCCTCGGCGGCGGGGACACCCGAGTCGGGGACGCCCATGACCAGGTCGGCCTCCACCGGCTCCTGGCCGGCCAGCAGCTCGCCCATCCGCCGGCGGGCGCCGTGCACCTCGTTGCCGTAGAGGATGGTGTCCGGCCGCGCGAAGTAGACGAACTCGAAGATGCACAGGGTGGGGTCGATACGCCCGGCGGGGAAGGGATGGAACGACCGGACCTCGGCGCCGTCGATGACCACCATCTCGCCCGGCTCGAGCTCCCGCAGGAACGTCGCCCCGATCACGTCGAGGGCGGGGGACTCGGAGGCGAGGACCCATCCCGCCTCGGCCTCGGCCGTGGCCGGCAGGTGCCCGAGGCAGAGCGGGCGGAAGCCGTTGGGGTCGCGCACCCCGATCAACCGGTCCGCGTCGGCCAGCACGAACGAGAACGCCCCCTCGACCGACGGCAGGACCGCCAGCAGGGCCGCCTCGAGATCCCCCGCGTGGTCGGTCCGCGGCCGCTCGGGCAAGTCGGGCGGGAAGGCCCGGCCGAGCAGCTCGGCCACCAGGTCGCTGTCCGAGTCCACCAGTCCGGGCAGCATGCCCGCCCCCCGGGCCAGAGCGTCGGTGTTGGTCAGGTTGCCGTTGTGGGCGAGGACGAACCCGGCGCGGCCGACGCCCCGGAACACCGGCTGGGCGTTCATCCAGTCGCTGGTGCCGGCGGTCGAGTACCGGGTGTGGCCGATGGCGAGGTGCCCCCGCAGGCCCGAGAGCTTGCGCTCGTCGAAGACGGTGGTGACGAGCCCCATGTCCTTCATCACCGTGATGGCGTCCCCGTCGCAGACGGCCATGCCCGCCGACTCCTGCCCCCGGTGCTGCAACGCGAAGAGCCCGTCGAAGGTGAGGTGTGCGACGGACCGCCCCGGGGCGTAGACCCCGAAGACTCCGCACGCTTCCTTGGCCTCCATCATCGGTCGGTCACCGCACTCACCGGGGGTCGTCGGGCTCGCTGCCGCAGGCGCCGCTCGGCCGGCCGGGGCCGGGGGAGTCTGCCGTCGCCAGGCCAACAGCCTAGTGCCGCGTGACAGCTCCGCGACCACTCGACGTGCGGCGGGGCCGGGATAGCCTCGGCGCCGATGATCGATCTCCACACCCACTCCACGGTGTCCGATGGCAGCGACCCTCCCCACCGCATCCCCGAGCTGGCAGCCGAGGCGGGCTGTTCGGCCGTGGCACTCACCGACCACGACTCGCTGGCCGGGCTCCCCGAGGCCCGGCGCCGGGCCGCCGAGCTCGGTCTCACCCTTGTCCCCGGGTGCGAGGTCTCATGCCGGTGGGCGGGCACCGGGGGCATGCACGTGCTCGTCTACTTCGTCGAGGACGACGGCGGACCGCTGCCCTCCGAGCTGGCACGGCTACGGGCGGACCGGCTCGCCCGCAACCTCCGGCTGGCCGAACGCCTGGGCGAACTGGGACTGCCGTTGACCTACGCCGACGTGGTGGCCGAGGCGGGCGGGGAGGAGGCGGGCGTGGGGCGGCCCCACTTCGCCGCGGCGCTGGTGGCGGCGGGTGCCGCCGACTCGATCCAGGACGCCTTCGACCGCTACCTGGGCGACGGGCGCCCGGGGTACGTGCCCAAGGCCCGGCTGGAGCCCGGGGACGTCGCCAGGTTGGCGACCGCCTCCGGGGGGGTGGCAGTCCTCGCCCACCCCTTCAGCCTCGGGCTCACCGGTCGGGAGCTGGCCGAAGCCGTGTCCGAGCTGGCGGACTCCGGCTTCTCCGGGATCGAGGCCTACTACGGCCGGTACTCACCCGACCAGCGACGCCAGCTGGTCGATCTGGCCGCCCGGGAGGGCCTGGTGGCCACCGGCGGATCCGACTACCACGGCACGGTCAAGCCGGATCTGGCGGTGGGGACCGGACGGGGCGACCTGTCGGTGCCGGACCGGGTCCTCCCGCAGCTGGAGGGCCGACGCCCGGCCTGAGCCCGAACCCGGCCACCTGCTCGGTCGTTGCTCAGTCGGCAGTTGCTCAGTCGGCTGTGGCCGGGGCGAACCCGTCGAGCAGCGCGGGCAGGCGCGCCCCGGACGCCGCCCGGGCCTCGCCGACCCCGAGGTCGACCAGCCCCTCCACCACGATCCGCTCCCCGCCGGCCGTTCCCAGCACCCGGAACCGGACCCCTGCGTCGGCCGCCCGGGAGGCGACCTCGGCGACCGACGTGGTGCACACCAGCACCCGCGACGGCGCCTCTCCGAACAGCTCGTGGTGGTCGGGCACACCCGCCACCTGCAGGCCGACACCCGAGCGGACGGCCAGCTCGGCCAGCGCCACGCCCAGGCCTCCCCCCGAGACGTCGTGGACGCCCACGACCAGCGGGTCTCCCCCGGCCGACGAATCGGCGACCAGCCCGGTGACCAGGTTCACCAGGCGGGCGTGTCCCGCCAGGTCGAGGGGCGGCAGCGTCCCGTCGCGGTGGCCGCGGACCACCCTCGCCCATCGCGAACCGCCCAGGGTGATCCGGCCGGGGGCGCCCGACGACGAGGGGTCCGCACCTTCGAGCAGGACGATGGACCCGCCGGGCACCAGCGTCACCCCCGGCGGGCGGGCCACCAGTCGGTCGATCAGCCCCACCACCCCGATGACCGCGGTCGGGTCGATGTCGGCGCCCGAGCTCTCGTTGTAGAGGCTGACGTTGCCCCCGATGACCGGCAGGCCGAGCGCCCGGCAGGCCTCGGCCATGCCGTCGATCGCCTCGGAGAGCTGCCACATCACCTCGGGATGCTCCGGGTTGCCGAAGTTGAGGCAGTTCACCACGGCCATGGGCCGCGCCCCCGCGCAGGCGACGTTGAGCGCCGCCTCCGCCACGGTCGCCGCCGTGCCCCGGCGGGGATCCAACGAGCACCAGCCGGGGTTCGAGTCGGTCGACAGGGCCAGCCCGCGCTCGGAGGCCGGAAGCCCCGGGGCGGCGAGGCGCAGCACGGCGGCGTCCCCACCCGGCCCCTCGACCGTGTTGAGGAACAGCTGGTGGTCGTACTGGCGGTAGACCCAGGAAGGATCGGTGAGCAGGGCGAGCACGTCGGCCCCGCAGTCGTCCGGCGGGGGGAGCCGTCCGGGGTCGTCGGCCAGGCGGGCGTCGAGGTCGGCGGGACGGGCCAGCGGGCGGTGGTAGAGTGGAGCGTCTTCGCTGAGCGCGGCGGCGGGAACGTCGCCGAGCACCTCGCCCTCGAAGCCGTCGAGGATGCGGAGCCGACCGGGCGCTCCCGGCGGTGCCTCGGTCACCCGCCCGACCACCGAGGCCCGCACCTCCCAGCGGCGGCAGACCTCTTCCACCCGCGCCAGGTCGGCCGGGGTGACGATGGCGAGCATCCGCTCCTGGCTCTCCGAGGTCATCACCTCGTAGGGCTCCATCCCCAGCTCGCGGCGGGTGACGGCGGTGACGTCCACGTCCATCCCCACGCCACCGCGGGCGGCCGTCTCGCTGGTGGCACAGACCAGACCGGCTCCGCCCAGATCTTGGATGCCGACCACCAGCCTGGCGTCGAGGAGCTCCAGGCACGCCTCGATGAGCCGCTTCTCCTCGTAGGGGTCGCCCACCTGGACGCTCGGTCGCTTGGCCTCGGCTCCCTCGTCCCCCTCGCCCCCGAAGCCGGCCGACGCCAGGACGCTCACCCCCCCGATCCCGTCCCTGCCGGTGGCGGAGCCCAGGAGCACCGCCAGGTTCCCCGGGCCCGACGCCTGCCCGAGCACGAGCCGGTCGACCGGGAGGACACCCAGGCAGAGCACGTTCACCAGCGGGTTCTGCGCGTAGCACCGGTCGAAGGTGAGCTCGCCGCCCACGGTCGGGACCCCGACCGAGTTGCCGTACCCGGAGATGCCGGCGACGACCCCCTCGATCAGCCACTGCTGTCTGGCCTGTTCGGGATCGCCGAAGAAGAGCGGGTCCATCACCGCGATGGGACGGGCACCCATGGTGAAGATGTCGCGGAGGATGCCGCCGACCCCGGTCGCCGCGCCCTGGTAGGGCTCGATGGCGGAGGGATGGTTGTGGCTCTCGATCCGCACCGCCACCGCGATCCCGTCGCCGGCGTCGAAGACCCCCGCGTTCTCACCGGGTCCGACCAGCACGTGGGGCCCCTCGGTGGGCAGCCGCCGGAGGTGCACCCGTGACGACTTGTACGAGCAGTGCTCGCTCCACATGACGGCGAACAGCGCCAGCTCCAGGTGGTTCGGCGACCTTCCGAGGATGGTCACCACCTCGTCGAGCTCGGCGTCGGTCAGCCCGAGCGCCCGGTGGAGCCCCTCGTCTGCGGCCACCGGCCCGTCGACCGGACCGCGCCTCCCGACGGGCTCGGGTTGCACGACGCTCACCATCGGTCCATCGTACCCGCCGGCGCCCACCTGCCGTCCCGGACAGCCACTGGAGGAGGCCCCGGCGAGATCGGCGGTCCGGGCAATGGGCCGGGAAGCGGACCCTCCCCGCCCGGAGAGGAACCCGACCCGTCCACGGTTCCATGCGCGCCGGGACGGCCCGACTTGAACCATATGTGGAGATCGGCGACAATGGATAAATGGCAACCTCCACCCCCACCAAAACTCGCAAAAAGCCCACCATGTCGGACACGCACAAGGCCGCCCTGGCGAAGGGGCGCGAGGAGGGACGGATCGTCCGGCGCTACCTCGACGCGCTCGAAGAGGCCAAGCCGCGCCGCGGGCGGAGGCGTTCACCCGAGGCCATCAGCCGCCGCATCGCCGAGATCGACGCCACCATCGACGAGACGGACTCGTTGAGCCGGCTCCATATGGTCCAGGAGCGCGAGCGTCTCGAGGCCGAGCTTCGGATCGGCGAGCGCAAGGTCGACACCGCGTCCCTGGAGAAGGACTTCGTCCGCGTGGCCCGCAGCTACGGCGAGCGCAAGGGGATCTCGTACTCCGCGTGGCGGAAGGTCGGGGTCACCCCGGCGGTGCTCGAAAAGGCGAAGATCACCCGCGCTCGGGGCTGAGGCTCATCGCTGCTCGGGGCCGGGCCGATTCCCGGGTCGCACCGGGAGCGGGCCGGGTCCCCATGCGGGTCAGGCGACGGCGGGCGGCGCGTCGGCCGTCGCCGGCCGCGTGGCCGATCTGAGCAGCGCCCCCAACAGGGTCGCGCCGTCGACGGAGCCGGTGAGCGGATCGACCGCCCGCTCCGGGTGGGGCATGAGGCCCACCACGTTGCGCCCTTCGTTGCAGATCCCGGCGATGCCGTCGACGGAGCCGTTCGGGTTGTCCACGTAGCGGAGCACGATCCGGTCCTCGGCGCGCAGCACCGGGATCGGA
>JAJYYG010000100.1 GCA_021801235.1 Actinomycetes bacterium | reverse complement strand
AACCCACGGTGCCTTGCGACACAACGGTTTTCGAGACCGTCCGATTCGGCCACTCTCGCATCCCTCCGCCGGAGAGGCTAGCCGCGGCTCCTGGCGTGGGAGAACCCCCGTCGGGTCCGGGATGGGGCCGCAGGAGATCCTCGATGTCCGGGTGCACGGAGGTCACCGACCAAGTGCCCGCCACGCTCCGAGCCGTCCGTGAGACGAGCCGCCTCTTCGGTGTCGCCTCCGGCTCTGCTGCCCCCCGCTCAGTCGTGGCCGCCGGACCCGTCCGCGTCCGCCGGCTCCGCCGGCAGGGTGGCGATCGATCCGAGCAACTTCTTGAAGACCAGCGCGTCCACCCTGACGTCGAGCTCGCCGACGTCGATCCCGAGCTCCCGGGCGAACGCCTCACGGTAGAGCGAGTAACCGAAGACGGAGGAGACGAGCAGGGCATGCAGGGCGACCAGGTCCACGTCGGGGTCGAGGTGCCCCTCGGCCACGTCGCGGCGGAGTCCCTCGCGGGTGCGGTCGCGCAACGGCATGGTTCGGATGGGCTCGGAGCCGTCGAGCATCAGGAGGGTGGTCAGCGCGATCGGGTCGGGGCGGAGCACGGTGGTGTGGAAGAACTGCGCCCAGCGCTCCAGGAACGGGAGATCGTGGTGGGCGGCGAGCTCGCTCATGCTCTGCTGGCCCCGACGGCGCAGCGCGCGTCGGAGCAGCTTCCCGCGGGAGCCGTAGTAGTGGTAGACGAGCCCCCGGTTGACGCCGGCCTCGTCGGCGACCTCCCGGAGGTTCAATCCGGCGAGAACGCCGTCGCGTTTCAGAAGCTTCGTCGCTGCCTGCTCCAGCGCTGCCTCGGTCGCTGCCCGCCCGGAGCGCTGCCCACCGGCAACCGCCTCGTCACCCGTCTCGGCGACCGCCTCGTCACCCGGGATTGCAGTCACCGCGTCGCGCACCTGCGTCCGCTCACCGCCGACCCCCGCTCGTACCCATATCTGCATGGTAGGGCGCCGGTGCTCGCCGCCGCCGCAGCGACCCGACGCTTGACGCGACGGTGACCGGGCGCGACGCTACAGAACTAACAGAACGCTAAATCAAGGGGGAGCGCCCGTGTCCATGGTGACGACGTCCCGTTCGGCGGCGATCCGCCAGCAGCTCGGCCACCCGGTCATCGATGCCGACGGCCACGATGTCGAGTACGTGCCGGCACTGCTCGAGCTGCTGCGCGAGGAGGGGGGTGCGAGCGCGGTGGAGGCGTTCACCAAGCTGCCCGGTTGGTACCGCCACACCGAGCAGGAGCGCCTGGCCGCCCGGATGGTCCGCCCTCCGTGGTGGGCCCTCCCGATCCGCCACACCGTCGACCACGCGACGTCGGTCCTCCCGGGGCTCCTCGAGGAGCGGATGGGCGAGCTCGGGCTCGACTTCACCGTCCTGTACCCGTCGGTCGGTCTCGGCGTCACCCACCTCCCCGACCCTGATCTCCGCCAGGCTGCCTGCCGGGCGGTCAACCGCTACCACGCCGAGGTGTTCGGGCCCCACGCCGCGTCGATGGCGCCGGCGGCGGCCATCCCCATGCATACGCCCGACGAGGCGCTGGCCGCCCTCGACCATGCGGTCGGCGAGCTGGGCCTGAAGGCGCTGATGATGGCGGGCCACGTGCGCCGGCCACTTCCGGGCATGGAGGGGAGCCCGCATGGGACGTGGATCGACCCCCTGGCCCTCGACAGCGCCTACGACTACGACCCGGTCTGGGCCCGCTGCGAGGAGCTCCGGGTGGTGCCCGCCTTCCACTCCGGAGGGATGGGTTGGGGGAGCCGGGTGTCGGTGACCAACTACATGTACAACCACATCGGGCACTTCGCCGCCGCTTCGGAGGCGCTCTGCAAGGCGCTGTTTTTCGGCGGAGTGACCCGCCGCTTCCCACGGCTCCGGTTCATGTTCCTCGAGGCGGGGGTGGGCTGGGCGACCATGCTCCTGAGCGACCTGGTCGGACACTGGGAGAAGCGCAACGGGACGGCGATGGCCAACTACGATCCCCGCTTCCTCGATGTCGGCCTCCTCGGCGAGCTGGTGGAACAGTACGCGAGCCCCCTGCAGCGGCCGTTCGTGGACCAGCTGGACCGGCACGTGGCCCAGCTGTGGCCGGACGTGCAGGACCGGGGGCGGCTCGATGACTTCGCGGCGGCGGGGGTGGCGAGCGTCCAGGAGGTGGTCGACCGGTTCGTCCCCAGCTTCTTCTTCGGGTGCGAGGCCGACGACGCCACCAACGCGTGGGCGTTCGACACCCGGGTGAACCCGACCGGGGCCCGCCTGAACGCGGTGTTCTCGTCGGATATCGGCCACTGGGACGTGCCGGACATGCGCGAGGTGCTCGAGGAGGCGTTCGAGCTGGTCGAGCACGGCCTGCTCACCGAAGACGATTTCCGCCGGTTCGTCTTCACCAACCCCCTGCACCTCCTGACCGAGGTGAACCCGGACTTCTTCTCGGGGACGACGGTCGAGGACGCCGTCCGGACGGAGCTGGCGGGGGGACCGGCGTGACGCCCGGGCCGGGCCCGGGCGCGCACACGGATGGCGCCCCCCCTGGGGACGGCGCCGCAGGCGGGGAGACCGGCCATGCGCCGGCCGGTCGTCTCGACCGGCTGTTCTTCCCGCGACGGATCGCCATCGCCGGGCTCTCCCAGCGGCCCGAGGCGTGGGGCCGTGCCTCCTACGAGTTCCTCCGGGGGGCGGGGTTCGACGGCGAGGTCGTCGCCCTGCGGCCCCGCCAGCCGGATCCCGACATCCGCGGCGTGGAGAGCTTGGCCGAGGCGGGCCCGGTGGACGTCCTGATCGTCGCCATCCCCGCCAAGGGAGCGGTCGAGGTGCTGGGGGAAGCCGCCGCCGCCGACGTCGGCGGGGCGGTCGTGT
>JAJYYG010000026.1 GCA_021801235.1 Actinomycetes bacterium | reverse complement strand
GTCGACCGACCGGCGCACCCGGGCGGCGGCGGACTCCTTGGCCCCCGGAGGCAGGAGGGTCGCGTCAGAGGACGTCATCGAGACCCTCCAGCAGATGGCCCATCCGCTCCCGCTTGGTCCGCAGGTACTCGATGTTCTCCGGGTTGGCGAACGGGGGGATGCTCACCCGTTCGACGATGTCGAGGCCGAATCCCTCGAGGCCGCCGTACTTGGTCGGATTGTTCGTCATCAGGCGCATGGTCGTGACGCCGAGATCGACCAGGATCTGGGCGCCGATCCCGTACTCACGCGAGTCCGAGGGGAGGCCGAGCTCGAGGTTCGCGTCGACGGTGTCGAACCCCTCCTCCTGGAGGCTGTAGGCGCGCAGCTTGTGGCCCAGGCCGATGCCGCGCCCCTCGTGGCCGCGGAGGTACACCACCACGCCGCTCCCGTTCTCGGCGATCTTCGCCATCGCGCCTTGGAGCTGCGGTCCGCAGTCACACCGCAACGAGCCGAACGCGTCCCCGGTGAGGCACTCGCTGTGCACCCGGACCAGCACCTCGGGGCGGCCGTCCACGTCGCCCATCACCAGGGCGACGTGCTGCTCCCCGTCGAGCACCGACTCGTAGGCGTGGGCGGTGAACTCGCCGTGCACGGTAGGGATCCGAGCGCTGGCGATCCGCCGGACCAGCTTGTCGTGGCGGCGCCGGTAGCGGATCAGGTCGGCGATCGAGATGAGGTGGAGCCCGTGCTCCTCCGAGAAGGACTCGAGGTCCGCCATGCGGGCCATGGAGGCCTTGTCCTCCGTCACCACCTCGCAGAGCACCCCGGCCGGCGACATCCCGGCGGCACGGGCGAGGTCCACGGCGGCTTCGGTGTGACCGGCCCGCTTGAGGACCCCGCCCGGGCGGTAGCGGAGCGGGAAGATGTGCCCCGGGCGGTTCAGGTCGCCGGCCCGCGTCTGGGGGTCGGCCAGCGCCTTGACGGTGGCGGCCCGGTCCGCGGCCGAGATGCCGGTCGTCGTGCCGTGCCGGTAGTCGACGCTCACGGTGAACGCGGTCCGCTGGTTCTCGGTGTTGGTGGCGACCATCAGGGGGAGATCCAGCTGCTCCACGCGTTCGGGGGTCAGCGGCACGCAGATGAGCCCCGAGGTGTGCGCGATGAAGAAGGCGATCTTCTCCGGCGTGACGGCGTCGGCCGCCATGATGAGATCGCCTTCGTTCTCGCGGTCCTCGTCGTCGGTGACGATGACGATCTCCCCGCGACCGACCGCCGCGATCGCGTCCTCCACTGTTGAAAAGGGCATCGACCCTTCGTCTCCCTCTACGTGACGGGGGGAGCCAGCTCCACCCGCAGATCGTCACCCAGGCTAGTTGCCGACCGGATCGTGCCTCGCCAGACCTCGGCGAGTGTCGGGGCTCCGGGGCCGGAGAAGAGGGGCCGTGCGTCGTCGCCGCCGAACAGAGCGGGAGCCAGGTAGAGGACGTACCGGTCGACCAGTCCCGCGACGTGGAAGGCGTGCGCCACGTTGGCACCCCCTTCGACCAGGAGCTGGAGTATCCCCTGGCCCCCGAGGTCGGTGAGGATTCCCTCCAGGTTCCCCGAGACCTCGAGGGCCGGGCGCACCGCGGCACCGGGAGGGATCCGTCCGAGCACCACCCGACGCGGCTGCTGGTCGGCAGACCGGTGGTCGGGATCGCCCGCCGGGAGCCGGACGGTGAGCGCCGGGTCGTCCGCCCGTACGGTCCCCGCCCCGACCAGGACGGCGTCCGACCGGGCCCGGAGCCGGTGGACGTCGATCCGAGCCGCCTCGCCGGTGATCCAGCGGCTGGTCCCGTCAGGGGCGGCGGTCCGACCGTCGAGGGTCGACGCCAACTTCAGCACCACCCACGGGCGGCCCGTCCGCCGGTGGTGGAGATAGGCGGCCAACTGCTGGGCGACCGCCTCACCGGCCACCCCCACCTCCACGTCGATGCCGGCACGGCGGAGCGCGGCGATGCCGCGACCTGCGACCTGGTCGTCGGGGTCCACGGTCCCGATGACCACCCGCCGCACGCCGGCCGCGATGATCGCCTCGGTGCAGGGTGGCGTGCGGCCGTGGTGGGCGCACGGCTCCAGCGTGACATACAACGTCGACAGCTCGGCATGGTCCCCCGCCCTGGCGAGGGCGGCCACCTCGGCGTGCGGTCCGCCGGGTGGAGCGGTGACCCCGGAGAACCACCCCGATGGGTCCGCCTCCTCCTCCGGGATCCCCCGGACCTCCGGTCCGGTCGGCTCCCCCACCGTCGGGGGGACCACGATGGCCCCGACCCAGGGGTTCGGGGACGTGAGCCCCCGGACCGCCTCGGCCTGCGAGACCGCCCGCAGCATCCACCGGACGTCCCGCAGCTCGCTCCCGGTCCTCAGCGCCGTGCGTCCCCGGCCGGGGCGACGGCCTCCCGGGCCGCCTCCAGGATCCCGAGCGCCGCCTTGGAAGGGTCGTCCCTGCCGAAGACGGCGGACCCCGCCACGAGCACGGTCGCCCCGGCCCGGACGGCGTCGGCGCCCGTGCGGTCGTCGATGCCGCCGTCCACCTCCACCTCGACCTCGAGCCGCCCGGCGTCCACGGCCTCTCGCACCTGGCGTACCTTGGCCAGCACCTCGGGCATGAAGGACTGGCCGCCGAACCCGGGGAACACCGTCATGCAGAGCACCAGGTCGACGGCGTCGAGGTACGGAGCGACCGCGTCGAAGGGCGTGTCCGGGTTGAGCGCCAACCCGACCCGCAGTCCGAGCGCGCGCATCCGTGCGATGAGCGGCCCGGTCTCACCGACCTCCACGTGGACGGTGCACCCGTCGGAGCCGGCGTCCCGGAACGCTTCGAGATATCGGCCCGGGTCCGTGATCATCAGGTGCGTGTCGAACGAGAGCGACGAGTGGGCCCGGAGCG
>JAJYYG010000131.1 GCA_021801235.1 Actinomycetes bacterium | reverse complement strand
TCGAACTCGCCGGCCGTGCCGGGACGGACGGTGATCAACGCCTGTTCGAGGACCATGGTGGCGACGTTAGTCCCGCCGCCCGGGTCGGTCCGGGGTGGACCGGGCCGACGTCCGGGCTCCTCCGGAGCGACACGCCCCCCCGGTAGCATCGCCGCAGTCGAGAAGGAGGACCCACGCCATGAGCGACGCACTCGCCTGGGATGCCGGGCGCGCAGTCGGGCGAGACCGCACCCGGACCCTGTTCGGGCAGACCATGGGCCTGGTGGCGGCGACCGCCGGGCTCTTCGCCCTGGGCGCCTACCTGGGTCGGAGCCTCTCCTACCGGCTCGGCTTCGTCTGGTTCGTCGCCGCCTTCGCCTGTCTGCTCCTCCTGCGGGTCGCCGCCCGGCGGTCGGAGGTGGCGGCCACCGCCCTCCTCTTCGCCTTCGGGGTCCTCCTGGGCCTGGCGGTCGCCCCGGTCACCGCCTACTACGCGCAGACGGACCCGCGCGCCCTGTGGCAGGCCGGCGGGGCGACCGCCCTGTTCATGGCCGGCTTCGGCGCCGCCGGCTACACCACGCGGCGCGACCTGTCGCGTGTCGGGAGGATCTCCTTCGGAGCGCTCCTGGCGCTGATCGTGTTCGGCATCGTCCTGATCTTCGTCCGGATCCCCGGCGGCGAGCTGCTCTACTCCGTGCTCGGGCTGGTGGTCTTCGCCGGGCTCGTCCTGTTCGACTTCCAGCGGCTCCGCCGGACCCAAAACCTCGCCTCGGCCCCCGCGTTCGCCGCGTCGATCTTCCTCGACGTGCTCAACGTCTTCCTGTTCTTCCTGCAGATCTTCGGAGGGAACCGCTGAGCCGCCGGTGAGAACCGCTGGACGGTCCGGCCGCCGCCCCGGTCGACCACCGACCCCCGGTCCCGCCGCCGGGACCCGTCACTCGGCCGGGGAGGGCGCCACCACCTGCGCCGTGGTGTCGTCCACCACGGCGCCGTCCCGCATCCGGACCTCCCGGTGGGCCTGCGCCGCCACCCCCGCGTCATGGGTGACCATGACGACGGTCGTCCCCTCGCCGTTCAGGCGGCCGAGGAGGTCGAGGAACCGCTTCGTCGACACCGAGTCGAGACTGCCGGTGGGCTCGTCGGCCAGCAGGATCTTCGGCTCGTTGGCGAGGGCGCGTGCGATCGCCACCCGCTGGCGCTCGCCGCCCGACAGCTCCGTCGGGAGCCGGTGCTCGCACCCGCCGAGGTCCACCTCGGCCAGCAGCTCGCTCGCCCGCGCGCTCCGTTCGGCCGACGACCGACCGGTGCCGAACATCGGGAGCTCCACGTTGGCCGCGGCGGAGAGCTGGGGCAGCAGGTTGTGGAACTGGAAGACCAGGCCGACCTCTTCGCGCCGGTACCGGCTCGGGTCGCGCAGGTGGGCCAGGTCGTTGCCGGCGACCACCACCGTCCCCGAGGTCGGGGAGTCGATGCCGGCCAGCAGGTGCAGCAGGGTCGACTTCCCACAGCCGGACGGGCCGGTGACCGCCACCATCTCCCCGGCGTCCACCGTCAGGTCGACCCCGGAGAGGGCGGTGACCCCACCCGGGTAGAGCCGGGTCACCCCCCGGAGAGCGATCACGGGACCGGAGCCGGTGGGATCACTCATAGCTGAGCGCCTTGAGCGGCGACAGGCGCGCGGCCCGCACGGTCGGGTACAGGCTGCCGAGCAGGGTCATCACCGCGGCGGTGAGCAGCGCCCGCCAGAAGGCCCCTTCGGTGAAGTTCGGGTGGAGCACCCCCTTGAGCGCGGGCAGGTCGGCCAGGATGGCCGTGACCGCGAACGACAGCAGCACCCCGAGCGCCGCTCCGACGGTGGCGAGCAGCAGGCTCTCTCCGAGGAGCAGGGCCACCGTGCGGCGCCGGGTCCATCCGACCGCCCGCATCAGCCCGAACTCGCGGGTGCGTTCGAAAAGGGAGAGCAGCATGGTGTTGCCGACGATGACCGCGCCGATGATGATCGCCAGGACCGTGCTGCCGTTCACCGCCGCCTGCAGGTAGGTCAGGCTCGGATCGGCCCGGCCGAACTGGGCGGCGGTCCGGATCGTCGTCAGTTCCGGGAGGTCGTGGTCGACCCGGGACGCCACCGCGGCCGGGGAGGCGCCGGGGGTCACCTTGACGAAGGCGAGGGTCACGATCCCGGGGACCCGGTTGTACCCCTGGATGGCCGGCAACGGGAACATCGCCCCGGCGTCCCCGAACGCGTTCCCGGTCGAGTAGATGCCCACCACGGTGTTGGTGGTCCCGTTGGCCTTGAACTGGTCACCGACGCCGAGACCGAGGTTGGCTGCCGCCCGCCATCCCAGCATCACCTGGTTCGGCGCGGTCTCGGTGTAGGGATGGCCCGCCACCACGCTGACCCCGAACGCGGCCAGGTCGCCGGGGTTGATCCCGATCTCGATGAAGACCGGGTTGTCGGCATTGATCTTCTGCGTCTCGACCAGCACGCCCACTGCGCTGGCCACGCCGGGGGTCCGGCGGATCTGGGCCAGCTGCTGGGTGTCGATGGTGCTGGAGAGGATGTCGGAGGCGCCCTTCTGGGTCACGGTGAAGTCCGCCTTGCCCACCGTGATGATGGCGGTGGCCGACTGCTCGAGCCCGCTGCTGGTGACGGCCAGGGCCACCACGGTCATCACCGCGATCGCCACCGCGAAGGCCATGCCGATGGAGCGCGCCTTCTTCGACCACAGGTTCCGGACGATGAGCCCGAAGAAGCTCACCGGAACCGGTCACTGTCGTGTTGTGCCATGGATGACGCCTTTCGATCGACCGAACCGCCGCGGTGCATCCACCGGGACCTGCCCACCGCACCCACTCGCCGACGGTACCACCGGCACACCTCCCGACCGCCGACACCGTCCCACGGCCCCGCCGCTCCCGGGGAGCTGCGCCGGCGCGTAGGGTGCGGTAGGTACGACACGCCACCGGTCCGCCCCGGAACGGG
>JAJYYG010000118.1 GCA_021801235.1 Actinomycetes bacterium | reverse complement strand
CTGCCCTCCTCGACCGCTGTCCGTGCGAACGAAGCCGGGCGGGGTCCGATGGCGATGCGGGGACGGTCCATTGGCGACGACATTACCGTCCGGCGTCCGGCGTCCACTGCCCACTGCCCGCCGCCCGCCGCCCGCCGCCCGCCGCCCTGTGGGCACCGGGCAGGCACGCAGAGACGGGGCCGACGCGCCTGGGGACGCGGAACGGGGAAGCCGTCTCCGGCACGATGCGGCCGTCTTTGGTTCAATGGACCAGGCCGAGGGAGCCGAAAGAGGTGCCCCATGATCGTCCAGTTCAACGTGCGCGACTTCCTCGACCGGGCGGCGTCCGCGTTCCCGGAGCGGCACGCGGTGGTAGACGAGCCCGACCAACCGGCTCCTTCGTGGGGGACGCTGAGCTATGGCGACCTCGCGGACCGGGCACGTGCCCAGGCGGCAGGTCTCGACGCGCTCGGTGTCGGCCCCGGTGAACGGGTGGCGATCGTCTCCCACAACTCGGCGCGGCTGCTCACGTCGTTCTTCGGGGTCTGCGGGTGGGGACGGACCCTGGTGCCGGTCAATTTCCGCCTGGCCGCGGCCGAGGTCGCCTACATCGTGGAGCATTCGGGCGCATCGGTGCTCCTCGTCGATCCGGAGCTCGAGACGTCGCTCGCCGCCGTCGACGCGCCCCACCGCTTCGTCCTGGGTAGCGAAAGCGACGCCGTGCTCTTCCCCACCGGGATCGAACCGCGCGGGTGGTCGGCCGACGAGGCGGCGACCGCCACCATCAACTACACCTCCGGGACCACCGCCCGACCCAAAGGGGTCCAGCTGACCCACCGCAACTGCTGGGTCAACGCCGCCGTCTTCGGATGGCACGCCCAGATCTCGGAGCGGGACGTCTACCTCCACACGCTGCCCATGTTCCACGCCAACGGCTGGGGAATGCCCTGGGCCACCACCGCCATGAACTGCCCGCAGGTGGTCCTGCGCAAAGTGGACGGCACCGAGATCCTCCGTCGGGTCGAACGGCACGGGGTCACCGTCCTGTGCGCGGCCCCGGCGGTGGTCAACGCCGCCCTCGACGCGCTGTCCGGGTGGGACGGTCCGGTCCCCGGTAGAGACCGGACCCGGATCATCGTGGCCGGCGCGCCCCCGCCGAGCCGGACCATCGAACGGGTCGAGGCGGAGCTGGGGTGGGAGTTCATCCAGATCTACGGGCTGACCGAGACGTCGCCCCTGCTCACCGTGAACCGCAACCGCGCCGAGTGGGACGACCTGCCCTCCGCAGAACGCGCCCGTCGCCTGATGCGGGCCGGAGTACCGGCGGTCGGGACCGAGCTCAGGATCGACGCCGACGGCGAGGTGCTCGCCCGGAGCAACACGGTGATGGCGTCCTACTGGCACCAGCCGGAGGAGTCCGATCAGGCGCTGGCCGGCGGCTGGTTCCACACCGGCGACGGAGGGATCATCGACGAGGAGCACCACCTCCACATCCTCGACCGCAAGAAGGACGTCATCATCACGGGCGGAGAGAACGTCTCGTCGGTCGAGGTCGAAGACGCCATCTTCTCGCTGGCGGGGGTGGCCGAGGTGGCCGTCATCGGCATTCCCGACGACACGTGGGGGGAGATGGTGCTGGCGCTGGTGGTCACCGCCGACGGGTCGGTGCTCACCGAGGAGCACGTCATCACCCACTGTCGTGGTCGCCTTGCCGGGTACAAGTGCCCCAAGCGGGTCGAATTCCGCGACGAGCTCCCGCGGACCGCCACCGGCAAGCTCCAGAAATTCCGGCTCCGGGAGGCGTTCTGGGAGGGCCACGACCGACAGGTCCACTGACCGGGACCGACCCCCGCCCCGACGAATCCTGCGCCGGGGTCGTCGAACTGGCCGACGGCCGGTGGCAGATCAGTCCGCGGAGAGCGCCGCCCGGGGAACGAGATCGGTGGCGACCAGCCACTCCGAGATCCGCTCGACCGTCCACTCCGGGGCCTCCATCATCGGCACGTGGCCCACGTCACCGGCCACCGCCAGCCGCCATGCCGGCCGGGATGCGCCCAGGCGCATGGCAGTGGACACCGGGACCAGGCGATCGCCATCGCCGTGGAGCAGCAGCACCGGGACCCGGATCCGGTCCAGCGCCCGTGCACACGCCCGGGGCCGGAACAGGGAGCGGGAGAGTGAACGGGCCGAGGCCAGATACGCGGTGTCCGCGGCAGCCCGGTCCATCCGGGCGGTCAGGGCCACATGGGCGGCGACCAGCTCCGGGTCGACCCGGTCCACGTCGACGCAGCAGGCGGCCAGCACCCGTCGCACGCTCGCCTCGGGCGACTGGACCCGCCGCCGGTGGGCGAGATACCGCTCCCCCACCCCGGGCACCGCGCACACCAGGGCGTTGGCGACCACTGCGGGGTGCACCTTGCCGGGTGGCAGCACCGGGAGCGCGGGATCGACCAGCACCAGGCCGGCCACCGCTCCGGGTTCGCCCGAGGCCACCAGCGCGGACACCAGGCCCCCCATCGAGTTCCCGAGCAGGACGACCGGACGGTCGGTCAGGCGGCGGAGAAAGCCCTCGAGCAGACGGCGGTGGCCGCCGATCCCGGCGTCCCTGCGACCGACCGGCGTCAGCCCGTGGCCGACCAGGTCGAGCGCGAGGACCCTCCCGTAGCGGGCCAGGACGGGGGCGATCCCCATCCAGTTGAGGTGGGAACCGCCGAGGCCGTGGACGCAGACGAACGTCGGACCTCCTGCCCGCCCCTCCAGCTCGACGTAGTTCACCGGTCCCCCCACGTCTACCGTGCGGCAGACCGGGACGATCACGGCGGCTCGGGACGCGGCGTCTCGGGACACGGCACCGATGCTAACGGGAGGGGTCCGGCGACGGGGTCACCCGACGGGGACCCTGGCGTGCCGTTCGGGCAACGCCTCTTCGTTGCCGACGACCGTCGACGCCGCCCCCGACCGGGACCCGGAACGGTCCGGCCACGCC
>JAJYYG010000047.1 GCA_021801235.1 Actinomycetes bacterium | reverse complement strand
GTGCTCGCCGTCCGTGGCGCGGTCGACGCCTCGGGGGCACCGGTGCTCGGCGCCTTCATCGACGCCTCGATCGCCAGCGGCTATCCGTCGGTGGTGGTGGACCTCGCCGCGACGGCGGGGGACGACATGGTCGACGCCGCCCTGCGCCTGGTGGTGGCCCTGGCCCGGGCGACCGTCGGCGGGGCAGACGGCGTGAGCGTCTCGCTCAGCCGCGACGGTCGCCTCTCCACGGTGGCCGCGTCCGACCAGACCATCTTGGAGATGGACGCCGACCAGTACGCGACCGGGGAAGGCCCGTGCGTCGATGCCTCGGTGAGGGGGCACTGGTTCCACGTCCATGCGCTCGACGGCGAGAGCCGATGGCCGGTGTTCATCCCCATGGCCAGGCGCTTGGGGATCAACGCCATCCTCTCCACCCCCCTCCTCGCTTCGGAGCGGCCCGTCGGGGCACTCAACATCTACTCCCGCACCGCCGAGGCCTTCGCCCCTCGGGACCAGGAGCTGGCATCGGTCTTCGCCACCGAAGCTTCGCTCATCCTCACCGGTGCGGGTGCCGGGGATGCCGGGGATGCCGGGGGGCAGTTGGCCACCCGGCTCGGCGTCGCGTTGCGGATCCGGCAGATCATCGCCCAGGCCCAGGGCGTGGTGATGGAGCGGGAGCGGATCTCGGCCGACGCCGCCTACGGCCTGTTGCGCGACTTCTCCCAGGGTTCGAACCAGCCCCTGGCCGATCGGGCCGAGGACGTGGTCGCGTCCACCCAGCACCCCCGTTCGGGGCCGGCGGCCGTCAGGGACCGCGTACCGGGGACCCGCAGGACGGACCCCGGTGGACAGCAGGCGAGCGACACCGTGGGACAGCCGCGTGTCGACGATGGTTGAGCCTGTCCCCGACGCGCTCGATCGCTTCCGCCGGGATGCGGGGCTCTCGCGGGGCGAGCTGTGGCTCCGGTACTTCGAGCTCGGAGGGATGAGCACCGCGCTCGAGCTCGAGGCATTCCTCTACGGGGCCCTGGCGCCCACCGACCACGACCACGACGTGGTGGCCCACGCCCTGAACGAGCGGTTCGTCGAACTGGGGGGCAACCATCCGGTGCCGTACGCCGGCGACGCGGATCGCGGGTGACGTGGGCCGACGGCGCGGGCCAGACGGGACGCCGCCCCCGCCCCGCGGCACGGCTGGACGGTGCATGATGTCCGGATGAGGGGTGGGATCCGGGTCACCTTCGAAAGCGCGGGTTCGGGAGCCGGTGATGCCGGCCGCTGCAACCTTGGAGACGGCGACCTTGAGTCGGATGTCTCAGCATCGCTCGAAGGAAGTCGCCGACTGCCCCCGGAGGGCGTCCCCCGTGCCCTCGGACATCGGCTGACGGGTCCACGAACGTGTCGAGGATGCGGTCGGCACCCGGCTCTCTCTGTTCCCGGTCCGAGGCGACGGCGCGCGCGGACCTCGGACGGGGCGGGCGGGCGTGTGGTGGCGTCCCGTGGCCGCTCCTGCCGGCGGCCGAGGATCGCCGGAGCGGGCCACGGTCGTTGAACGTCCTGGGGGTGGCCGCGTTCGCCGCGGTGGTCGGGTTCGCCTTCATGCTCGGCGTGTCCGATGCGCCCAATGCCAGTGCGTCCCTGATCGCGGCCCGGGCGGCCTCCTATCGCAGCGCCATGGCGTTCTCGTTCGCCACCCACGCGGTGGGCGGCCTGATCGCCGGCCAGGCGGTCGCCCTGACGATAACAAGCCTCGTGCACCTGCCGACCGATCGGTTGCCCGGTGCGTACCTGGCGGCCTCGGTGGCAAGCCTGTCGTTCACGTTGGCGGCGACCCGGCGTGGCATCCCGGTCAGTGCCAGCATTGCGTTGGTCGGCGGGCTGGCCGGGGCGGCCGCGGTCGAGGGCGGCTGGGGTGCGGTCGGCTGGGGCGGCTTCCACGGCGTTCGACCGTTCGGCGTGATCGGCACCCTGGTGGCGATCGTGCTCTCCCCGCTGCTCGGGGGCTTGGTGGCCGCCGCCACCCGCCTCGGGCTCGGTCGGCTCCTGCGCCGCGGCGCGCGTCCCTTGGAACGCCCGCTGCGCGGCGCCATCTGGTTGACCGCAGGCCTGGTCGGGATGGCGGACGGGTCCAACGACGGCCAGAAGGCGATGGGCCTCGCTACGGCGCTGCTCGTCGCGGCCGGGACCCTTCGGAGCTTCGAGGTGCCGCTGTGGGTGACCGCACTGATGGCCGTGGTGCTGGCCTCCGGTACCGCTGCCGGCGGCCGGCGGATCGTCCGCACGGTGTCCTCGCGTTTCTACCGGGGGGGTCCCCTCGCCGACCTCGCCGCCCAGGGCGCGTCGGCGGCGACGATCCTTGGTGCGGGATGGCTCGGTGCTCCGGTCAGCACGTCGACGATCGTCGCGTCCGGCATGATCGGGGTCGGCGCGGCCCGCCGCCGCCGTCACGTCCACTGGCCCACCGTGCGGACGGTGGTGGTTGCCTGGGCGATCACCGTGCCCGCCAGTGCGCTGCTCGGAGCCGGGCTGGTCGGGTTCGGCCGCCTGTTCGAGGTGGTGTGGTGACTCGCGCTTCCGGCAGTTCGGTCCCGGCATGACCGGGGCGGAGAGCGGCGGGCCGGAGACCGGGGCGGAGAGCCGGCCGGTCGCCGGTCGGGGAGGCCGGCGACGGCGCTGGCGGCGAATGTTCCTGCCGGCGGCCCCGGACGTGCTCGCTCAGCTGATCGCCCAGGGCGGGATCACGGTCGAGGGGATGGTGGCTTTCGAGGCGTGGTCGCACGGCGGCGGGGCCGACGCGGCGGCCGCGGTCCGAACCGCGCAGCATCGGGCCTACGATGCCCGCCGCCTGCTGCTCGTCGACCTCCGGTCGGCACTGTCCACCCCCGTCGACCAGGAGGACCTCTATGTGCTCTCGGAGCGGATCGACCGGATCCTGAACGAGGCGCGCAACGCGGTGCGTGAGGGCGAGGTCCTCGGCTGGTCGCCGGACGCGCACGCCGCCACCATGGGATCGCGCCTCGCGGCCGCCACTCGGGAGCTGGTCACCGGGCTGGAACTGCTGCGGAAGAACCCCGACGAGGCGGGACGCCGAGCGGATGCCGCCAGCGACGCCGTCCACCACGTCGAGCGCGACTACCGGGCGGCGATGGTCGCGCTCCTTCGGACCGACGACCTCCGTGGCGCCTTTGCCGGCCAGGACGTCTACCGCCGGTTCCTCGTCGTGTCCGACGCGGTCATCGCCGTGGCCGACCGGCTGTGGTACGCGGTGCTGCGAGGGGCGTGAGACAGCGGCTTGCGACGACCGGCCTGTGGCGGGGCACAGTCCGAGGCACCCCAGGGCCCCTCATTCCGGGTCGGGGCGGTCCGGCATGCGGGACGGTCGACGCGACGCGACGCGGTGGGGGGTGGGGGACCCGAAGGGCAGGGGCCCAGATGGCGCAACGAGGTGGAGGCCGTGCCGGTGCTCCCGGTCGCGCTCCGGGGCGCTCCCGCCTGTCTCGGTGGGGATGTCCGGGCGAGTGACGGCGGTACCCGCCGCGCTCACCGCGCCGAGCAGCCGCTCCATCGCTTCGTCTGCACCGATCCCTCCGGCGTGCCAGGTCGAGGCGAGCTGGGTGGCGACCAGGGCCAGGAGCGCGGCGTTGGTGAGGAGGTCCGCCGACGCTTGTCCGGGAGGCCCGCCTTCGTGCTCGCGGCTCAAGGCGTTGCCTTCTGCTGGGCGCCCTGGTGTGGACCGGCCATGGTCGTCAGGGAACCGCTCTTCGCCGTGCCCGTGGCTTGATCGGTCAGGTCCGTCAGCGTGCAGAGGCGGCCGCGGGCGATGGCCGCCTCGTTGCGCGCGGAGAGGAAGACCGATTCGGCCGAGCCGACCGCGCCCCCACCAGTCCGAGGGGAAGTACCGCACAACGTCCGGTTGGGTCCCACCGGATTCGGCATGGCCTGCTCCCTCACGGGACCTCGCGGGCCCGTCATGGGGACCCGGCCGACCCTCACTGCCGAAGGCAGTGCTGATGGTACACCCTTCCCGGGTCGCTCATCCGGCCCGTGGATGGCGGCGGCCGTCGAAGAACCTGGTGAGCAACGAGGACGCCTCGCCGGCCTGTACGCCCGGGACCACCTCCACCTCGTGGTTGAGGCGGGGGTCGGCACAGAGGTTGTAGAGCGATCCGCAAGCCCCGGCCTTGGGGTCGGCGGCCCCGAAGACCACCCGGTCGGCCCGGCTCGCCACCAGGGCGCCCGCACACATCGGGCACGGCTCCAGCGTGACGAACAGGGTCAGCCCGGAGAGCCGCCAGGTGCCGAGGACCGCTGCCGCCTCGGCCAGAGCCAGCAGCTCCGCGTGCGCGGTCGGGTCGCCGCGCAGCTCCCGCTCGTTGTGCCGGGACGCGACCACCCGCCCGCCGTGGACGGCCACCGCCCCGACGGGCACGTCCCCGTGGCCGGGGGCCGCTCCGGCTTCCGCCAGGGCCAGGGCCATCATGGCGGAGACCTCGGATGGCCGCCCGGACGAGTCGGTGCTCATGGGGCGGGATGCTAACGAACGTCGGGCGAGAGCGGGGTCAGCGTCGATGGCCCGAACCCCGAACCCCGAACCCCGGATCGCATCGGCTTCGATGCGATCGTGGCCACCGAGCGGGGCGCGGTGGAGGTGACGGGGTGACCGCCGACCGAGACACCCGGACGTGCACAGGGTGTCGGCTGAGACGTGCAGGTGACCTGGCGGAGGCGGTGGGATTTGAACCCACGGTGAGTTTCCCCACACACGATTTCCAATCGTGCCGATTCGGCCGCTCTCGCACGCCTCCGGATCCGCACCGCCGGTTCCGCAATTGAGAGCCGGTGCGTGCAGCGCCGACAGGCTAGTCCGCTCCAACCCGGACGCCGGACGGGGTCAGTCGGGCAGGATGCGCACGTGCCCGCGCACGCTGTCCGCGTTCCGGCGGACCACCATCTCCTCGGACAGCGGGTTCGGAGCCGAGACGATCCGGGGCATCCCGAGCATGGTGGAGGAGCGGCTCGACGTCAGGTAGGCGGCGATCCGGCCGGAGAGGTCGGCCAGCTCGGCAGCGTCCTCGGCGTCCTCGCACATCGCGGCTGCCGTCCCGAGCAGCACCGAGGCTTCCTTCAGGAGGCTCATGGCGGTGTCGTACGTCTCGGCCATGGTGCCTGCCTCGTCTGCTCGTTCCGGGCTCCCACCCTATCGGGCTCGATGCCTCCGAGGTCCCGCCCTCCTCCGCCGGGCCCTTCTGCTCTACCAGTGTCCGCGGCCAGGGACAAGACTGGTCCCGTGCGGCGTGGCCGCGACCCGTCGCCGCCCCGCCCGGGACGACCGGTCGGCACCGGCTCCCGCGACCAGGACGCTCGCAGGCCGAGACACCGACCAAGGAGGACCATGAACGAGAACATCCGGCTCGGACGCATCGCAGGCGTCCCCGTCGGCATGAACTGGAGCATCCTGCTCGTCTTCTGGCTCATCGCCTGGGAGCTGTCCGATCTGGTGCTCCCGGGATGGCGCGCCCACGAGCCGACCGCGTTGTACTGGGGGGTCGGGATCGCCACCACCGTGCTCTTCTTCGCCTCGCTCCTCGCGCACGAGGTGTCCCATGCCGTGGTGGCCCGGCGGAACGGGATCGGCGTCCGGCGGATCACGCTCTGGCTGTTCGGCGGGGTCTCGGAGCTCGAGAGCGAGGCGCTGACCCCCGGGGCCGACTTCCGGATCGCGGTGGTCGGCCCCCTGACCAGCTTCGTGTTGGCCGGGGTGTTCGGCGCGGTGGCGGTGGGCGCCCGCGGGGCCACCGGGTCCGTCGGGGTGGCGGTGGCGGCGGCGGGTTGGCTGGCGTGGATCAACCTGCTCCTCGGCGGGTTCAACCTGGTCCCGGCGGCCCCACTGGACGGGGGTCGGGTCCTGCGGGCTGCGCTCTGGCGCCGCAGCGGCGACCGGGTGCATGCGGCGACGGCGGCCGCGAGGACGGGGCAGGTGTTCGGCTACGTCCTCGTGGTCCTGGGCGTGCTCGAGTTCCTCGCCGTCGGGCTGGCCGGCTTGTGGTTCATCTTCCTCGGCTGGTTCCTCCTGGCGGCGGCCCGTGCCGAGGAGAGCACGGCCGTCCTGCGCGACTCCCTGTCCGGGGTCCACGTGAGCGACATCATGACCCGGGACCCGGTCACGTTCGACGCCGACACCACGCTCGCCGACCTGCTCGACGACCACCTCCACCGCTACCCGTTCAGCACCTACCCGCTGGTCGACCGGACGGGGCGGCTGCTCGGCCTGACCACCTTGAGCCGCATCCGCCACGTCCCCGCCCACCACCGCCGGACCACCCGCCTGATCGACGTGTCCGGTCCGCTCGCCGAGGTACCGGTCGGCACCCCGGACGAGCCCGTCCCGGACCTCTTCCAGCGGATGCAGGCTTCCGCGGACGGCCGGGCGTTCGTCGTCGACGCCACCGGCCGCCTGGTCGGGATCGTCTCCCCGAGCGACATCGCCCGCTATGTGCAGTGGTCGATGCTCCAGGCGCGGCGGGGTGCCTCGCCCTGGGGCTCTCGTCGCGGCTGAGAGCAGGCCACACCCGGGGGATCGCACCGGACGGGGAATACTGTAGTGATTACTACGGTTGTGCTGGTGGTCCGTTACGCGCACCCCAGGAGGACGCCATGACCACCGCCACTGTTCCGACCGGCTCGACCCCCCGGACCACCGGGCCGACCGCCGACCTCCGTCAGGCACTGGTCCGGGCCGCCGAAGCGCTGTTCGTCAACCGGGTGATCTCCCGCACCGGGCATGCGAACCTCTCGGCCAGGGCGGACGGGGAGGCAATGCTGCTCACCGTGGAGGGCCACGTCCGGGGCCTCACCGCCGACGGGCTGGCCCTGGTCGGGTTCGACGGCGAGGTACGCGAGGGCGCGCTCGACCCGGCGAACGCGGAGATCGTGGCCATGCACACCGAGGTCTACCGCGCCCGACCGGAGGTCGGCGGGATCATCCACACCCACTCCCCCAACCTGCTGGCGTTCGCCCTGGCCAATCGGGCGCTCCCGAGCCGGTACGAGGCATTGCTCCGCTTCGGCCAGGTCGTGGACGTGCCGGTGGTGCCGTGGGCCCCCCGGGGCTCGGAGCGCTCCGTCGGGGGCATCGTCGACGCCCTGGCGGCCTGGCCGGAGACGCGGGCGGTCCTGCTCGGGAACCACGGGGTCCTGGTGCTCGGCGACAGCCCGGCCCAGGCCGTCCAGATCCTCACCGTGCTCGAGGAGGCGGCCGAGGCGGAGTTGGCTGCGTGGGCGCTCGGGGGAGCGGTCGACTTCCCGGTGGGAGCGTTCGACCAGGTGCGTGCGTCGATGGCACGGGTGGCGTCGTGACGGGCCCGGGGCCCGGCGTCGCCGACGATCTCGTGACGGGCCCGGGGCCCGGCGTCGCCGACGATCTCGTGACGGGCCCGGGGCCCGGCGTCGCCGACGATCTCGTGACGGGCCCGGGGCCCGGTGTCGCCGACGATCTCGTGACGGGCCCGGGGCCCGGTGTCGCCGACGATCTCGTGACGGGCCCGGGGCCCGGCGTCGCCGACGATCTCGTGACGGGCCCGGAGAGCGCTGCCGTGGGACGGATACGCGCCAGCTATGTCGAGCTGACCGGCGGCGTTCCGGCATCGATCGAGACGCGGCTCACCCTGGCGGAGCGGGCGGGCCGCATCCGGGCCGTCGAGGCGATCGAGTCGGTCCGGGACGAGCTGATCATGGCGAACCCGCTCGGGCGGAAGACGGGCCAGCTCGTCCAGTTCGGCCAGCTCGTCGCCCTCGGCCGCGAGGGTCCGGCCCGTCTCCATGCCGGTGCGGCCCATAGGGCGGGCGCCTCCGTCGAGGAGCTGGTAGGGGTGGCCGAGCTGGCGTTGATCACCGCCGGGATGCCCGCCTACAGCCTCGGCGTCGAGATCGTGGCCGACCTGGTGGCCCGGGATGCCGGCGGGTCGCCTCCGGCGGGGACCGGTGAGCGGTGAGCCCGCCTCCTGGCGGCGTCGCTCCCGCACGCTCCGGTGGGTCCGGGCGCGTCGCTCCGGACCTTTCCCTCCAGGAGGGACTGGGGTTCCGGCTGAGCCGGCTGGCCCGGAACCTCCGGCGCGACTGGGCCGAGCAGTTGGCTCCTGTCGGCCTCACCCCGCCGCAGGCGGCCGTGCTGCGCGGCCTGGCTGCGGACCCGGGGTGCTCCGTGCGGGCGCTGTCGCGTGCCCTCGGGTCCGACCCGATGAACGTGAAGCGTTGCGTGGACGAGCTGGAGCACCGGGAGCTGGTGGCGAGCGGCAGCCTCCCGGGTGACCGGCGCCCCCGGGCGCTGACCCTCACCGACGCGGGCGCCCGGCTCGCCGGGGCTGCCGATCGACTGGCCCGGAGCCAGCAGGAGTGGCTGGCCGGGGGACTCGCCCCTGACGAGGCACGCGCCCTCGACGCCGCCCTCGGGCGGATCGAGGGGTTGCTTGGCCTCGGGGGAAGCGACACCGACACCGACACCGACACCGACACCGACACCGACACCGACACCGACACCGAGGAGCTCCCATGACGGCACCCTCCGTCCCCACGTCCCCGCACGACCCGAACGTTCCGGCGGCCGCGGCCACCACCGCCGGCCCGACCATGTGGGATCGGCGCTACGCCGAGCACCCCTGGCCGACCGAACCCGACCCGATGCTGGTCGAGCTGGTCTCACCGCTGGTGCCCGGCACCGCCGTCGACCTCGGCTGCGGGCCGGGGCGCAACGCCGTGTGGCTGGCGGGCCGCGGCTGGCAGGTGACCGGCGTGGACACGTCCTCGGTCGGCCTCGGCCAGGCGCGACAGCGCGCCGCCGAGGCCGGCACCTCCATCGAGACGGTCCTGGCCGACCTGACCGAGTACGAGGCGCCGGCGGGCGGGTTCGACCTGGTGGTGCTGGCGAACATCCACCCGGCGCCGCATGAACGGGAAGCCCTCTTCGCCCGGGTGGCCGCCGCGGTGGCCCCGGGCGGCCATCTCTACGTGGTCGGTCACCACGTCGACGACCTCGGACGGGCTGGTCCCCCCGATCCGGAGCGTCTCTACACGGAAGCGGTGCTCGCCGACGCCTTCCCGACCTTGACCGTCGAACGCCTGGAGCGTTCCGACCGCCGGGCCGGAGGGCCGGAGGCGCCGCTTCGGGACGTGGTCCTCTGGGCGGTCCGTCCTGAGGTGGCCGACGCGCCGGATACGGCGGTGGCACGGTGACCACCTCCGACACCCTCCGCCCGTCTCCACCCGGCCCGCCGGGCACCACCCCGCCCGGCGGGGCGCGCCCTCCCCGCCTCGGACTGGCCCTGGTGGTCATCGCCACCGCCCAGCTGATGGTGATGCTCGACCTGACCATCGTGAACATCGCCCTCCCGGCGATGCAACGGGAGCTCGGGTTCTCGGTCACCGGGCTCTCCTGGGTGGTCGACGCCTACGTGCTGTCGTTCGGTGGCCTGCTCCTGCTCGGTGGACGGACCGGCGACCTCTTCGGCCGCAAGCGCATGCTGATCATCGGGATCGCCCTCTTCACGGCCGCCTCGCTGGCCGGAGGCCTGGCGACCAGCCCCGCCTGGCTGATCACCGCCCGCGCCATCCAGGGGATCGGGGCAGCCATCGCTTCGCCGACCGCGCTCTCGTTGGTGGCCACCACCTTCCCGGAGGGCAAGCCCCGCCACCGGGCCATGGCCGTCTACGCCGGGATGTCCGGCGCCGGCGGTGCCCTCGGGTTGCTGCTCGGGGGGATCCTGGTGGGGGCGGCCTCGTGGCGATGGGTCCTCTTCGTCAACGTGCCCATCGGGGTGGCGCTCATGGCCGCCGCCCCGTTCGTGCTGCCGAGGGTGGAGAGCCGGCGCGGGCGGCTCGACCTCCCGGGCGCGCTCTCCGTCTCGGCGGGGATCGCCCTCCTCGTCTACGGGCTCGAGCGCGCCCCCACCGCGGGCTGGTCGGACCCGACGACGGTCGGATCCCTGGTGGCGGCCGTGGTGCTCCTCGCCGCCTTCGTCCTGGTCGAGGCGCGCAGCCGGGCCGCCCTGGTGCCGATGGCCTTCCTCCGCCACCGCAACCGCGCCGCCGGCTTCGCCATCATGGCCCTCCTGGGCGGGGCCATGCTCTCGCTCCTCTACTTCCTCACCCAGTTCCTCCAGGACGTGCTGCACTACAGCGCCATCCACGCCGGCCTCGCCTACCTGCCGATCCCCTTCATGGTCGGCACGACCGGTCTGGTGGTCTCGCGTTTCGTGGGGAAGCTGGGGGTGCGCCCCTTTCTGACCGTGGGCCCGTTGCTGGTAGGGGCGGGGATGTGGTGGATGTCCACCGTCACCGCCCACACCACCTACCCCATGCTGTTCGGGGCCCTGGTCCTGGTCGGGCTGGGGATGGGGCTCTCGTTCGTCCCCCTGACCCTGAACGCGGTTGCCTCGGTGGGCAACCGCGAAGCGGGGCTCGCCTCGGGGCTCCTCAACACCAGCCAGCAGCTGGGCGGATCCATCGGTCTCGCCGCCCTGGTCACCGTGGCCGCCATCGTGACCCGGGACCATCCGGTCGCCCAGGCCGGCCACCGCCTGGCCGGTCACGCCATGGCCGCCGCCACCAGCGTCCCCGGGTACCAGGCGGCCCTCCGCGGGGGAGCGATCGCCGCCGGCGTGGCGTTCGTGGTGGCGCTGGTGGTGCTCCGGGCACCCCGTCCGTCGGACGCGACTGCAACCGAGCCACCGCCCGCAACGGCGGCCGCCCCGGCGGCGTGACCGGGCGGCGCCCTGCGCGCCTGGTGGCCGGGACCGGCGCGGCGCTACGATCCGCGTCAACGACCGCCGGACCGGCCCGACCGGGTGCGCACGGCGTCGGGGGGTGACACCGTGACCACGTCCGTCTTCGAACTCGAGCTCCCGCAGCTCGACACCGCCGGCATGGAGCGCGCCGACGCGCTCGAGGCCACCGCCGAGGCCCGCCGGCAGCACTGGCTGGCGCGATCACCGATCGGGTTCACCATCACCGGTCACGCCGACGCGGTGGCGATCCTGCGGGACCGCCGCTTCCACTCGGCCCTTTCGCTCATCCCCCAGATGGCCGGGGTCGAGGCCGGCGAGTACCTCGCCTCCCGCCGTCCCTCCATCCTGTCCATGGAGGGGGAGGGGCACGCCCGCCTCCGCCGGCTGGTGGCGCCCGCCTTCACGCCCGCCTCGGCGGACCGCCTCCGGCCCTTCATGCGCACGGTGGTGGAGGACCTGGTGGGGGCGGTGGCACCGTCCGGGAGGTGCGACCTCGTGGCCGACGTCTGCGAGCCCTACCCGATCCCGATCATCTGCGAGCTGCTCGGGGCGCCCAAGGAGGACTGGCGCCGGTTCTCCGCCTGGGCCACCGACATCTTCCGCATCTTCAACCAGAACCTCGAGTCCGACATGCCGGCCATCGCCCGCGCCTCGGAGGAGCTGGCCGACTACGTGCGGGCGATGATCGAGGACCGCCGGGCCCATCCCACCGAGGACCTGCTGAGCGCCCTGATCGCCGCGGAGGAGGCCGGCGACCGGCTCGACACCGACGAGGTCGCCATGCTGGCCGAGGCGGTGCTGATGGCCGGCACCGACACCACCCGGAACCAGCTCGGTTGCTCCATCGCCGTCTTCGCCGGCCATCCCGACCAGTGGGCCCTGCTGCGGGCCCGCCCGGAGCTCGCCCCCCGGGCCGTGGAGGAGTCGATGCGGTACCTGGGGGCGGTGCGGGGGACCGCCCGGTTCGCGTCCGTGGACATCGACTACCGCGGCATCCGCTTCCCGGAAGGGACCCTGGTGAGCGTGGTGCTCGCCGCCGGCAACCGTGACCCCGGGGTGTTCGAGGCTCCGGACGTGTTCGACATCACCCGGGAGGGGTCCGCCCCCCAGCTCACCTTCGGATCGGGGATCCACCACTGCCTGGGCGCGGCCCTGGCCCGGGCCGAGCTGGCCGAGGCGCTCACCGTCCTGGCCCGGCGGATGCCCGACCTTACTCTCGACGGGCCCGTGACCTGGAAGCCGCCGACCTTCGGGATCTGGGGACCGGCCCGGCTCCCGTTGCGCTTCACGCCGACCGTGGCCTGACCGCCGACTGCGGGCCTGACCGTCGGGGACGAGGGGGTCGACCGGGGCCGGGGCGGGTTTCGAGGGACCGGCGGCCAGGCGGGGGCGGACGGGGGAAGCCGGACGGGGGGGATCCGTCCCGGCCCCGGGCTCAACCGTGGGGTGTCAGCGCGAGCGGCGCGAGCTGTGCCTGTGTCGGCTCGCTGCAGCAGAACCAGGGCTCGGTCAGGCGCATCCGCCCCCCGGCCGGGCCGGTCGAGCGCGAGCCGGGCGCGGGCCGCGGCGGGCTCGACGGCTGCCTGGTCCGGATGAGCGCGTCGATCTGCTCGAACGTCTGCGCCGCATCCCCGTCGATGCCGGCCTCCGCCACCGCGACCACCTCGGCGTGGAGCGCGTCCACCGCCGGATCGGGGTGGGTCCAGGTCCAGCCCAGACGGTCGGGGTCGAAAGGGCCGAGGTGCGGGCGCATCTCGGGTCGGTCGAGCAGGAGGGATCCCTCGGGGACGAGCAGCCGGACCGTCATCTGGACGGGATCGACGTTCTCCACCAGGTCGTGGGCGGCGATGAAGTCGAGCAGGTCCACCAGGTGGCCGACCGTCGTCCACGGGGTGAACGGCAGCCACGAGGGACGGACCTCGATGCCGTGCGCCCGCAGAGCGGTGACCGCACGGGACGCGTCGGCCGCGGTGTGGCCCTTGTCGAGGATGGCGAGCGTGGCATCGTCCACCGACTCGAACGCGGACACCACGAAGGCGCACCCGGCGCCGGCGAGCTCGGGCCACAGGTCCGGGTAGCGCAGGATGTGCTCCACCTTCACCGTGCAGTCGAAGGTCAGGCCGGGGTGCCGGGCGTGGACGGCGGCGACCACCCGTCGGGCGTGGTGCGGCGCGTTGAGGAAGTCGGGGTCGGAGTAGGTGAGGTGGCGCGCGCCGGCCTCCACCAGCTGGTCGACGTCGGCGAGCACCGCCGCCACGTCCACCGTCCGGACCCGGCCGTCGTAGACGACCGGGACGGGGCAGTGCCGGCAGCGGTGCGAGCACCCCCGGCTGGCGGCCACCGATCCCACCAGCCTCCGCTCGTCGCCGACCGCCAGGCGGCTGTAGCGCTCGAGGGGCGCCAGCAGGCGCCGGGCGGGAGCGGCGGGGGGGCGGGTGGTCCGGCCGAGCTGGACCTCGGGGCCGGGTGACCCGCCACCCGCCCAGGCGACCAGGCCCGGCTCGTACTCACCGGCGATGACCGCGTCCTGCGGGCCGCGCACGGTGAGGTCGCGGCTGACGGTGGCGTAGAGGCCGTAGAAGCAGAGCGGGAGCTCCGGGCGCCGCTCCCGGATCCCGTCCGCCACGGCCAGCGCCAAGCGCATGGCGGTGTGCATCGGCACCGACAGCCCGACCCGATCGGCCCAGTCGACGTCCTCGGGCTCGAGGGTGTCGACTGACACGTCGACACAGCGCACCTGATGGCCGGCGGCTTCCAGGGCCGCCGCCGGGGCGGCCAGGGCCAAGGGCTGGTTGCCGAGGTCATAGGTGGACACCAGGAGCACGCGCACCCGGTCGAGGCTACCGGTCGGGTGCGCAGGTCCCGCCCAGGGGCCGTGCGGGCGGACCGGTAGCCAGTCCTGCGGACGGTCCCGGTCAGGAGCCCTGCGGGCGGACGGTCCCGGTCAGGAGCCCTGCGGGCGGACGGTCCCGGTCAGGAGCCCTGCGGACGGACGGTCACGGTCAGGCAGGCCTCGGCCCGGCGGAGGCTCTCGTCGACCTGTTCGGGCGTGTCCCCGCGGGCGAAGAGGAAGCCGAGGTACCGGTCTCCCTCGGGCAGCGGCACCAGCGGCCGGCCCGGGGCGATGCTGATCTCGAGGCCGACCACCCCGTCCGTGGCCAGTGCCTCGTCCTGGCCGGTCACCCCGACGAGGATCCCCTCCGCCCGGATCGGGAGCATCATCACCCCGGATGCCCGCTCCTCCCGCACCAGGTCGCCGGTGCCGAGCCCGACGGCGTGGCGGACGATGACCTCCTCCAGGCTCACCCCGGCACCGAAGCGGAGCGACCGGGAGCACAGCCCGCCGATGGAGCGTGCCGCCACCTCGAGGAGGGTGACCGTGCCGTCGGTGCCGATGCGGGCCTCGGCGTGCAACGGGCCCTCGCGCAGCCCGAGGGCCGCAGCCGCGTCGGCGGTGACCGCGTGGAGCTGGGCCAGGGCGGCCGGTGGTTGCCGGGACGGCGTCACGTAGACCGTCTCCTCGAAGTACGGCCCGTCCATCGGGTCGGGCTTGTCGAAGACGGCCAGCAGCTCGAGCCGCCCGCCGTCGAGCAGCCCCTCGACCGCCACCTCGGCCCCGGGCACGAACCGTTCGACCAGCACCGGCTCGGGTCGGCCGCCCGCGATCGAGGCGATCCGCCGGGCGGCCTCGCGCGCCGCACCGGCGTCGTCGGCACGGATCACCCCCTGGCTGCCCGAACGGGACAGCGGCTTGACCACGCAGGGGAAGCCGACCTCGGCGCCGGCCGCCCCGGCGTCACCGGTGGCGGGCACCAGCCGGAACTCGGGCTGCGGCACGGAGGCCGCTGCCAGCCTCCGGCGCATCACCGACTTGTCCCGGGTGGCGGCGACTGCGGCCGGCGGGTTCCCCCGGAGCCCGAGCCGCTCGGCCGCCAGGGCGGCGACGGCCACCCCCTGGTCGTCGACGGCCACCACCGCGTCGAGGGGCGTCCGGGTGTGGACGGCCGCGATGGCCTCGACGGCCGCTTCGGGGGCATCGAGGGGGAGCACCACCGCCCGGTCCCCCATGGCGGAGGCGAGGGCTTGGGGCTGCTCGGAGCCCACGACCACCTCGACGCCCAGACGGCCGGCCGCGGACACGAAGTCGGGTGCCCGGTAGGTGGCGGTCGGCAGCAACAGGAGGATCCGGGGCATCGCCCTATGATGGCCGTTGCGAACGACGAGCACCGAGGCACGACATGACCGATGTGGATTCCGACCGGGGCACCGTCCTCCGGGTAAGCGACAGCGCCCTGGCCATGGTGCTCGACGTGCGGGCGGCCGAGGAGCAGCCCGAGACGCTCGCGCTGTGGGTGGAGGTCACCGGGGTGAGCGGGTCCTCGTTCACCTACGACATGTACTTCCAGGCGGCCGACGACGCCCGGCCGGACGACTGGTCGCACCGGCAGGGCGACCTGCGCGTGGTGGTGCCGGCCGGGTCGATCGACGACCTGCGGGGCGCCCTCCTCGACGTCAGCGGCGAGGGCGGCGAGGAGGGGATGGTCATCGTCAATCCCAACCAGCCCCCCGCTCCCCGTGTGGCCAGCCCCGCCATGGCCGGACCGCCCGCCGACCTCTCCGGCGACGTGGCCCAGCGGGTGCTCGCCGTCCTCGAGCAGCAGATCAACCCGTCCATCGCCGCCCACGGCGGGCGCGCCGACCTGGTGGCGGTGGAGGACGACGCCGCCTACCTGCGCCTCGGCGGCGGATGCGCCGGCTGCGGCATGGCGGCGGTCACCCTCAGCCAGGGCATCGAGGTGGCGATCCGTGAGTCGGTCCCCGAGATCCTCCGCGTGGTCGACGTCACCGACCACGCCTCGGGCACCAACCCGTACTACGAGGCGGCGAAGAAGTAGCGCCGTGAGCGGCCGGCGCCGTTGAACGGCGGGCCGGCCGCGAGCGTGCAACGATCTGGCCATGGCCCCCGATCGTTCCCGTGCGTCCGACCCGTCCACCGCCGTCCACGACCTCGGCGTCGACGCCTACCTGTTCCTCTACCCGCTGGTGCTGATGGAGCTCACCCGGCGTCAGATGACCAACTGCGTCCGGGCCGACCCCAGAGGCCGGAGCCCCATGGGCTCGTTCGGGCACGCCCGGTCCTACCCGTCCGCGTCGTCCAGGGTGGTGGTGCGACCGAACTTCGACACGCTCTACTCGGTGGCCTGGCTCGACGTCGGCGAGGAGCCGGCGATCCTGCGGGTCCCTCCCACACCCGACCGGTATGTGATCGTGCCGCTGATGGACATGTGGACCGACGTGTTCGCGGCGCCGGGCTCCCGTGCGACCGGCAACGACGGCGGTCTCTTCGCCGTGGTGACCCGCGGCTGGGAGGGTGCGCTGCCCGAAGGGGCGGTCCGGATCGAGGCGCCGACCCCGACGGTCTGGATCATCGGCCGGACCCAGACCAACGGTCCGGACGACTACCCCGCCGTCCACGCCGTCCAGGACGGGTTCGAGACGCGACCGCTGTCCCGGTGGGACGATCCGGCCGCGGAGCCCGTCCCCGGGACCGTCGACCCCGGAGTCGACGACAAGACACCCCCGCTCCGCCAGGTCAACGCGCTCGGCGCCGAGGAGTTCTTTGCCATGGCGGCCGGGCTGCTGGCCCGCCACCCGGTCCACGCCACCGACTGGTCGACGGTGGCCCGCATGGAGCGGATCGGTATCGTCCCCGGGCACCCGTTCGAACCGTCCTCGCTGGATCCCGCCGACCTCCGGGCGCTCTCGACGGTGCCGCGGGATGCCCGCCAGGTGATGATGCGCCGAGGCATGGCATCGGTGCGGGTCACCGACGGCTGGCAGTGCTCGCTCGATACCATGGGCGTCTACGGCAACTTCTACGCCAAGCGGGCGGCGATCGCCATGGCCGGTCTCGGGGCGCTTCCCCCGGAGGACGCCTTCTATCCCATGGCGCTGACCGACGCGGACGGCCGCCCGCTCGACGGCGATGGCGACTACGTGCTCCACTTCGACGCCGACCAGCTCCCCCCGGTGGAGGCCTTCTGGTCGGTCACCATGTACGACCAGGAGGGTTTCCAGGCTGCCAATCCGCTCGACCGGTTCGCCCTCGGGGACCGCGATCCGCTCGTGTACAACGGCGACGGCTCCCTCGACCTCCTCCTGCAGCACGAGTCGCCCGGCCCGGACCGGGAGCCCAACTGGCTTCCCGCCCCGAAGGGACCGCTCGGGGTGACCATGCGCCTGTACTCGCCCCTCCCTCGGCCCGACGGGAGCCCGTGGACCCCGCCGGCGGTGCGTCGGGTGCGCTGAGCCGGGCCGCCGACCGACCGTCCTCCCCGCCGGGACCGGGGGCGACGGCCGGCAGGCGGGTGACACTGGGCCGGCCGGCGGGAACGGGCTACGCTGGCACCGCCCCGACGTCCCGTGCGGTGGCTGGGTCCTGCGCAACGGTCCCCTGTGAATCGAGTCAGGGTCGGAAGGCAGCAGCTCTCAGCAGGCCCGGCTGTGTGCCGCAGCCAACCTGGCCGCCGCACCGGACGGCGGGGCCCGTCGCATCCGGCGGCCGGTAGGCTGCCCCGACGTGGCCGACGACCAGCCGTACCAGTCCCTGTACCGGAGGTTCCGGCCCTCGACGTTCGCCGAGGTGAAGGGGCAGGACCACGTGGTCCTCGCCCTGCGCAACGCAGTCCGTGACGCCCGGGTGGCGCATGCGTACCTGTTCAGCGGCCCGCGCGGCACCGGCAAGACGTCCACGGCCAGGATCCTGGCCAAGGCCCTCAACTGCGCAGATCCCCACGAGGGCGAGCCGTGCGGTGTCTGCTCCTCGTGCGTGGAGATCGCCCGGGGGAGCTCGCTGGACGTCCACGAGCTCGACGCCGCCTCCAACAACGGGGTGGACGCCATGCGCGACCTGGTCTCCCGGGCGGCGCTCGGGACGCCGGGTCGCCAGAAGGTGTACATCGTCGACGAGGTCCACATGCTGTCGACCGCAGCCTCCAACGCACTGCTGAAGACCCTGGAGGAACCGCCGGCCCACGTCGTCTTCGTGCTGGCGACCACTGATCCGCAGAAGGTGCTCCCCACCATCCGCAGTCGCACCCAGCACTTCGAGTTCCACCTGCTCGGTGCGGAGACCTTGGAGGCGCTGCTCGAGCAGGTCCGGCGCGACGCCCACCTCGAGGTGGGCGACGACGCGGTGGGCATCGCCGTCCGACGTGGTCGCGGGTCGGCACGGGACGCCCTGTCCGTGCTCGACCAGGTGGCGGCCTCCGACGCGGTGGAGGACGACCTCCCCGACCTCGACGGGGTGATCGAGGCGCTCGCCGACCGGGACGCCGGGCGGGCCCTGGTGGCCGTGGGCCGCCTGTCGGCAGGCGGCTTCGGGCCGGCCCAGCTGGCGGGCGACCTCGTCGAACTGCTGCGGGAGGGATTCCTCGCCACGGTCGCTCCCGAGCTCGTCTCGGTCACGGGCGCCGAGCGCGAGGGGATCGCCAACCTGGCCGGGCGGCTGGGGCTGGCCGCGCTGGTCCGAGCCATCGAGGTGCTTGGCCAGGCGCAGGTGACGATGCGGGACGCACCC
>JAJYYG010000115.1 GCA_021801235.1 Actinomycetes bacterium | reverse complement strand
AAGCAGTTCAAGGAGATGCAGAAGATGATGAAGGGCTTCGGCAAGGGGGGGATGGCCGGGGCGGTGGGCGGCCTGGGAAGCCTCTTCGGCCGCGGTCCGAAACTGTCTCCCCAGGGGATGGCGGACCTGGCCGCGATGAGCGGGACCTTCGACGGGACCCCGGGCGGTGTCCCGGGCGGCGGAGGCCCGTTCCCGTCCGACGCGCTGACCCCCGGCGCCGTCGACGGACGCACCGGCCAACGGGGTGGCGCCCGGGTGAAGAAGGGCAAGGGCGCAAAGAAGGGCAAGGGCGGTGGACGGGTGACCCCCAAGGCCCGCTGACGGTCGGGCCGGCGGACCCCGGTGCCGGTCCGGCACCTGCCTGCACACGTCCATCCCGGATTGGTGGGAGACTGTGCGGCGCTATCGACACTATGCAGAGGAGCACATCGTGGCAGTCAAGCTCCGCCTCGTGCGGATCGGGAAGAAGAAGCAGCCGACGTACCGGCTGGTGGCGGCGGACAGCCGTTCGCCCCGGAACGGGAGGTTCATCGAGATCGTGGGGACCTACGCCCCGAGGGGCAAGTCCCTGGCGGAGCCGGATGCGGTGGTCCGCATCGACAACGCCAAGGCTGTCAAGTGGCTGTCCCAGGGCGCACAGCCCACGGAGCGGGTGGCGAAGCTGTTGCAGCAGTCCGGCGCGCTGGACGAGTTCGCCAGTGCGAAGGCGGCAGGGTGACCGACGAGCTGGTGGTCGGTGACGCCACGGGCCCGGGGGGCGACGACCTCGATGACGACGGGGGCAACCGCCTGGAGGGGGGGACGGCGCTGGCCGTCGTGACCTATCTGGTGCGTTCCCTGGCCGGGGAGCCCGACGCGGTCGTGATCGAGACCGAGGAGCGGAACGGGGGGGTGCGCTTCCGGATCCACGTCGCCCCCGAGGACATGGGGCGGGTGATCGGCCGCCGGGGCCGGGTGGCCCAGGCGATCCGCACCGTGGTGGCGGCCGCCGGTGCCCGGGACGGGGTGCAGACCAACGTCGACATCGTCGACGATTGAACCGGCCGACGTGAGCGGGCCGGAGCCGGGCTCCGACCGGCTGCTCGTCGTCGGACGGATCGTCAAGCCCCACGGGCTGAAGGGCGACGTCATCGTGGCGCTCACCACCAACCGCGACGAACGGGTCGCCCCCGGGTCGGTGCTGACCGGTCCGGACGGCGGTCGCTACGTGGTGTCGCGGTCCTCGCCCCACCACGGGAGGTTCATCGTCGCGTTCGAGGGGGTGTCGGGCATCGGCGCGGCGGACGCCCTGCGTGAGACCCCGCTGTTCGCCCCGCCCATCGAGGATCCCGACACGCTGTGGGTCCACGAGCTGGTGGGAGCCGAGGCGGTCGACGTGACCGGTCGCCCGCTCGGGACCGTCGAGAGCGTGCAGGCCAATCCGGCCAGCGATCTCCTCGTGCTCGACGACGGCGGCCTGATCCCGCTGCGGTTCGTGATCGAGGTCGAGGCGTCGGTGCGGGTGGTGGTGGACATCCCCGACGGCCTCCTCGACGGGCACTGACCCGGACCACCGATCCCCGGCTCCGACCAGCCCTTCCGAAGGGAGACCGTTCCCCTGCGCATCGACGTGCTCACCCTCTTCCCCGACGTGGTCGACCGCTATACCGAGACCTCGGTGCTCGGGCGCGCCCGACGGAGCGGGGCGCTCGATCTCCGTGCCCACGACCTGCGCTCGGGGGCGGTGGACGCCCGTGGTTCGGTCGACGACGCCCCGTTCGGTGGCGGCCCGGGCATGGTGCTCTCCCCCGAGCCACTGTTCACCGTGGTCGAGCGGCTGGAGGGAGGGCACGGGGGCATGCCACGCCCGCTCATCCTCCTGACCCCGTCGGGAAGGAGGTTCGACCAGTCCGTGGCGGGCGAGCTGGCGGCGGGCGAGGGGTTCTCGCTGTTGTGCGGACGGTACGAGGGGGTCGACCAACGGGTGGCGGACCATCTGGTGGACGAGGAGCTCTCGGTCGGCGACTTCGTGCTGGCCGGTGGCGAGCTGGCGGCGCTGGTGGTCGTCGAAGCGGTGGCGCGCCTGCTTCCCGGCGTGCTCGGGAACGGGGAGTCGACCGAGGACGAGAGCTTCGGCGGCGGGCTGCTCGAGTACCCCCAGTACACCCGTCCGGCGCAGTTCCGGGGCTGGAGCGTGCCCGAAGTGCTGCTGTCGGGCGACCACGGACGCGTGATGCGGTGGCGGCGTGCGCAGTCCCTGGCGCGCACCCTGCGCCGGCGTCCCGATCTGGTCGTGTCCCGGGGGGGACTCGACGCCGGTGAGGTGCAGCTCCTCGTCGAAGCCGGTGAGGTGCAGCTCCTGCGCGATCACGGCTACCATTGCTGAGCCCCACCGGTAGCCGCTCGTGCTCCCGTCCGGGGAGCCGGTACCAGGCGTGGGCGGTCCGCCGACGGTCGGATACCGGTGGCCTGAGACGCCCGACGATCTGCGGAGAGACGATCCCATGAACCCGACTGACATCATCGACCGTGACAGCCTGAGGGAGGACGTCCCGTCGTTCCGGCCGGGCGACACGGTGAAGGTCCATGTGCGGGTGGTCGAGGGCAACCGGCAGCGCGTCCAGGTCTTCCAGGGGGCCGTTCTGCGTCGGCAGGGCACCGGGGTCCGCGAGACGTTCACTGTGCGCAAGGTGAGCTTCGGTGTCGGCGTGGAGCGGACGTTCCCCGTCCACTCCCCGGTCATCGCCAAGACGGAGGTCGTCTCGCTCGGGGATGTGCGCCGGGCGAAGCTCTACTACCTCCGTGACCGTCACGGGAAGGCGGCGAAGATCAAGGAGCTCCGGACTGCTCGCCCCTGACGGGACCGGACGCTGCTCCGTCGGGGCACCGGTGGCGCTCGACGACGGGCGGTGTCGGCCGTGAGCGAGGAGGACCTCGAGCGCTACGAGTCGGAGATCGAGCTCGCACTGGTCCACGAGTACCGGGCGGTGCTCCCGATGTTCTCCCATGTGGTCGAGACGGAACGTCGTTTCTATCTCGCCAACAAAGTCGAGGTGTCCGTCGGCGACGCCGGTGGTGCCCCCTGGGTTGAGGTCCGGCTCGAGGACGCCTGGGTCTGGGACATGTACCGCCCGGCGCGGTTCGTCCCGTCGGTGCGGGTCCTGACGTTCCGCGACGTGAACATCGAGAGACTGCCAGAGCCTGAGCTGTGACCGCGCCGTCCGACCGCCGGCGGGCGCTCGGGACCGTAGGGGAGGCGCTGGCGGCGGCGTGGTACGAGGAACGGGGCTACGAGGTGCTGGAGCGGAACTGGCGCCGTCGGGAAGGTGAGATCGACCTGGTGCTCCGTCACGGGCGCACCGTCGTCTTCTGCGAGGTGAAGACCCGCAGTGGGGATCGCTTCGGTTCGGGGGCAGAAGCAGTGGTGGCCGCCAAGCAACGGCGGATCCGACGGCTGGGCGCGCGCTGGCTCTCCGAGCTCACACCGGCGGTCGGCCGGGACCGCCTCGATGTGCGCTTCGACGTGGCGGAGGTGACGGGCGAGGGCGTCGCCGTGATCGAGGGCGCGTTCTGAGGCGGTGTCCCCGTTCGCAGTGCTGCAGCAGGGCGGCACCGCGGCGGGTCGGCACCGCGACGATCGACCGGCCGGCGCTGGGGCGGAGGGCGCGTCCCGTAGGATCCGACGATGGCTCCTGACCTCGAGACCCTGATCGTCGAACGAGACGCCGGTGTGGTGACGGTGACGATGAACCGGCCGGCGCGCAAGAACGCCGCCAACGGCACCATGTGGCGCGAGCTGCTCCGGGTGTTCGAGGACGCAGCTGCCGATCGCGATCAGCGGGTGCTGGTCCTCACGGGCGCCGGTGACGCGTTCTGCTCGGGCGCAGACCTCGGGGAGGGGGACAACGTCGCCGGCCGGGCCGGAGATCCCTACCTCGTCCAGATGCGCGCCCTGTCGGACGTGGCGCTCCGTCTCCACCGCATGCCCAAGCCCACCATCGCCAAGGTGGGAGGCATCGCCGCCGGCGCCGGAATGAGCCTGGCGCTCGGCTGCGACCTGGTGGTGGCGTCCGAGACCGCCCGCTTCTCCGAGATCTTCTCCCGCCGGGGGCTCTCGGTGGACTTCGGCTCGTCGTGGCTGCTCCCCCGGCTCATCGGCCTGCACCGCGCCAAGGAGCTGGCGTTCTTCGCCGACATCATCGATGCCCACCAGGCTGCCGAGTTCGGCCTGGTCAACCGGGTGGTGCCTGCTGCCGAGCTCGACAGCTTCGTCGGGGCCTGGGCCCGACGGCTGGCGGCCGGGCCGCCGCTCGCGCTGTCGATGACCAAGTCCATGTTGAACAACTCCCTGGCGGTGTCCATGGACCAGGCTCTCGAGGACGAAGCGCGCGCCCAAGCCGCCAACTTCGCGTCGTCGGACACCAGGGAGGCGCTGGCCGCGTTCTTGGGCAAGCGGGAGCCGCGGTTCGAGGGACGCTGACCCCGCTCCGGCACAGGGGGTCCCCCGGGCGACCCCCTGTGCGGTGCGACACCCGATCACTACGGTGTGCGGTGCGACACCCGATCACTACGGTGTGCGGTGCGACACCCGATCACTACGGTGTGCGGTGCGACACCCGATCACTACGGTGTGCGGGCAACGATCGAGGCACGTTCGGGCACCGGTGCCCACGCCTCCCACCAGCCGTGGTCACGGCCGGTTCCCGTTGGTCTCCCGCTCCGCGCGGTCGATCGATGGTGGCCCGGCCGGCCTCTCGGGAGGTTCCATGCTCGCCACCATCCCCTCTGCTGTCCTGATCGGCGTCGACGGACGCTCTGTCTCCGTGGAGGTCCACGTCTCCAACGGGCTCCCCGGCTTCACGGTGGTGGGCCTGCCCGACGCCGCGGTCCGGGAGTCACGTGACCGGGTCCGCGCCGCCCTGCTGTCGAGCCGGCTCGCATGGCCGCTCCGGCGCGTCACCGTCAACCTCGCCCCGTCCGGCGTGCGCAAGGGCGGCGCCGGGCTGGACCTGCCGATCGCCGTGGGCCTGCTGGTCGCATCGGGTGAGCTGGCTCCGGAGCTGGTCGACGGGATGGCCTTCCTCGGCGAGCTCGGCCTGGATGGATCCCTCCGCGGGGTCCCGGGCACGCTGGTCCTGGCGGAGGAGCTGCGGACGAGGATGCTGGTGGTGCCGGAAGCGAGCTCCCACGAGGCCTCGTTGTCGGACTGCCGTGGGATCAGGTGCGCCCCCGATCTCGCGACGCTGGTGGCGTGTGTCCGTGGTGACCAGGAGTGGCCGTGCCGTCCATCTCCCCAGAGCCGGGCGGGCAGGGCCGGCGCACGGGCACCGGGGGCGGACGGCATCCCGTCGACCGGCGACCTGAGGGACGTTCGGGGCCAACGGTTCGCCCGTCGCGCCCTGGAGGTCGCAGCTGCCGGAGGTCACCACCTGTTGATGGTGGGACCACCGGGATCGGGGAAGACGATGCTGGCGAACCGCCTGCCGGACCTCCTCCCCCCGCTCGACCGGTCGACCGCGTTGGAGGTCACGCGCATCCATTCGGTGGCGGGCGCTCCGCTCCCGCCGGACGGCCTGGTGACGCGGCCACCCTTCCGGGCGCCTCACCACGGCGCGTCACCGGTGTCGATGATCGGCGGCGGCACCACGTGGATGCGCCCGGGCGAGATCAGCCTCGCCCACGGCGGGGTGCTCTTCCTCGATGAGATGGGGGAGTTCCCCGCCACCGTCCTGGATGCGTTGCGCCAGCCCCTCGAAGAGGGCCAGGTGCGGGTGAGCCGGGCCCGGGGTTCCACGTCGTTCCCCGCCAGGTTCATCCTCGTCGGGGCCATGAACCCCTGCCCATGCGGGGAAGGAGGCATGCCCGGTCGGTGCCGATGCTCGGATGCGGCCCGGCAGCGGTACGCACGACGGCTGTCGGCACCCCTGCTGGACCGGTTCGATCTGGCTGTCCGCCTCGACCGCCCGGAGATAGACGAGCTGATCGGGGGCCCGGGGGGCGAGTCCACTGCCACGGTCGCCCACCGGGTGGCGTCGGCGCGGGCACGGGCGTCGGCCCGGGCGGTCCGGGCGAACGCCCAGCTGGCGGGCCCGGCATTGCGCCGGGAGGTCCCGATGGAGGACGAGGCCACTGCGCTCGTCGAGCACGAGCTCCGCTCCGGCATGCTCAGCGCCCGCGGCATGCACCGGGTGCACCGCCTGGCACGCACCCTCGCCGATCTCGACGTAGCCGGTCCGACAATCGCCGTCGGCCACGTGCGCGAGGCGCTCCTGCTCCGGTGCCGGCGGGAGCTCCTCCTGGGCGGGGAGAGCGGGTGGTGAGCGAGGCGGGGGAGGAGGCGCATGCCGCGGCCCTGGTGGGTCTGGCCGGCATGACCCCGGTGCGCCTGGCCGCCGTGTTGTCCCGATGGGAACCGACGGAAGCCTGGGGCCTGCTCCGAGCCGGGCGTCATCCGGCTGATCCCGACCGACGGTTCGCGGCGGACGTCCGGCTGGTCGACCCGGAGGAGGAGGGTGCCCGCTACATCCGGGCCGGGGTGGCGGTGCTGCGACGCAGCTCGGCCCGGTATCCCGCGCCACTCCGGTCCGACCCTGGCGCACCGGCCGTCCTGTTCGCGCACGGCGACCCGACGTGCCTCGAAGATCGGCGGCGGGTAGCGATCGTGGGCACCCGCTCGGCGACCCCCTACGGCCGCGACGTGGCATCGGAGCTGGGGCGGGACCTGGCGGCGGCCGGGGTGACCGTCGTGTCCGGGCTGGCCCGGGGGATCGACGGGGCTGCGCACGCCGGCGCCCTGCGTTGCGGGGCCGGAGATCCCGCCCCGCCGGTCGCCGTGGTGGGTACGGGCCTCGACGTGGTCTACCCGAAGACGAACGGCGGGCTCTGGGTGGAGATCGCCCGGTGCGGTGCACTCCTCTCCGAGTCCCCGCTCGGGACCCAACCCCTCCCGCGGGTGTTCCCGGCACGGAACCGCATCATCGCCGCCCTGTCCGACGTGGTCGTCGTCGTCGAGAGCCACCACGGCGGTGGGTCGCTGACCACGGCCGAAGCGGCGGCCCGACGGGGGATCCCGGTCTGCGCGGTCCCTGGATCGGTGCGCAGCCGCTCCTCGGAGGGGACGAACGGTCTGCTGGTCGACGGATGCGTGCCGGTCCGTGACGCCGCCGATGTGCTGGTGGCGGTGTCGCTCGCCCGGGTCGGGAGGGAGAGGCCGGCCCCGGGCCAGGGCACAGCCACCCTGGTGGCGGCCAGGGGACGCGACCGACGCGGCACGGTGGCGGCCATCCCCGATCGTGGCATCCCCGCCCGATCCGGAGGGAGCCGTGACAACGGTCGTACGCCCGAGCCGGGGAGCCCACAGCGGGCGGTCTTGGAGGCGGTCGACCATACCCCGACCACCGTCGAGACCATCCTGTTACGGAGCGGCCTCTCGATCGCCTCAACGGCGGAGGCCTGCGAACGCCTGGTTGCAGCCGGCCTCTTGCGGTCCGGTGCCGGCTGGTGGGCCAGGCGATGAACAGGAGTGGCGGCGCGGCCGGTGCGCACCCGACATCGGCGGCGTCCACCTGCCGGGTTCCGGCCCGATGTCAGGGGACGGCGGGGAAGCTTCCCTGCTCCCAGCCGATGGTCGTGGACGACACGGGCGAAGCGGAAGGCGGGCCGGGCAGGGCCGGTGCCGTGCAGGACGCCAGGTCGAGCTGGGCACCGAACCAGGCCGCCTCGGTGCCGCCCTTCCACGCGAGCCAGCAGGTGCCGTCCGCGGCGCGGACGGCGAGGGTCACCGACCCTCCGACCCCCGACTGGGTGCCCGCTCCCGACGTGGCCACACTCACCGTGGTGACGTTGGTCGACGGACCGGCGACGAACGTCACCGAAGGATCCGCCGCCGCCAGCTCGGCGGGGGTGAGCGAGCCGAGGCCGCCGGCGGCGTCCGCCGCGCTGGCCGTGCCGGTCAGGACGTCGTTGAGCGTCTGCTGGGCGACGAGATTGTCGGCAGAACCGACACCGGGGGAGGTGGAGAGCTGCGTCTTGCCGTTGTGGGTGGAACCGAGCGTGGCACCGAGCACGATGGCCACCAGCACCGCGGTGACCAGCAGGCTCGCCACCGTCGCCACCATCGAAAACCCGCTCTCCCGGTTCCGGCGCACCTCCACCTCCGAACGTCCCTGGCGCCGTCAAGAGCGCCTCACCATCTTGACGCACTCCGCTGACATCGGCCAGGGACGGCCAGTGGCGGCTGGAAGCTGCCAGCCAGGGCTCTGCGGGTGGCCAGCCACGGCTCTGCGGGTGACCAGCCAGGGCTCTGCCGGCCGAGCGCTGCCGGCGCTAGCGTCGAGGCATGCCGGACAGCTCCGTGCCTCCACGCATCCCGATCGTCGGGATCCGTCTCCCCCCGTTGGCGCTCGCCCCCGACGATCCGGCGGCGTTCGAAACCTCGGTCCGACGGGCGGTGACGGCCGAGGCCGGCGGGTTCGATTCGGTGTGGGTCGAGAGCGGCGTCCTTCCCGGGGAGGTCGGTGCCACGGGTGGATCGGAGGCGAGCCGCCCGGCCCCGGCCGGAGTGGTCCTGGAGCCGTACGCCCTGCTCGGTGCTTTGGCCGTCCGCACCGGCTCGATCCGACTCGCCGCCTTCGCCGACGGCCCGGACCCGCGAGAGCCGTCGATGGTGGCCAAGGCGGCAGCGGCGGTCGACGTGATCTCCCACGGCCGCATGGTGCTCGCCTTCGGGTCGGGTCCGTGCGGAGGGGCCACGGTGGAACAACTCGAAGAGAGGCTCCGGATCTGTCGGGAGCTCCTCTCCCCCGACGGTGGTCCGGCGTCGTTCGACGGCCGTCATCACCGCATCAACGGCGCACCGAACCTCCCCCGACCGGTGCAGCCGGGTGGCGTCCCGCTGGTGGTGGTGGCCGGAGGCGCCTGCGTGCTCCCCACCGCCGCGCTCCACGCGGACGCCGTGGTCCTCGGGGGCGGACCCGGCGAGATCTCCGCCGCGTCCGCGACGGTCCGGGAGGTCTGTGCGAGCGGGGGACGACCGGCTGACGCGGTGCGGCTCCTGTGGGCCGGCCCGGCTCCGGACCCCGGGGAATCGCAGCGGTCGGTCGCCACCCGGCTGGCCGGCCTGGTGGAGGCCGGGGTCTCCGGCTGGGTGGTCTCCTTCCCGGCGACGGCCACCACCGCAGCCATCGAGCGGGCGGCAACGGTGCTCCGGACTGCGGTGGAGGCCACCTGACGGTCACCCGAGCACGGCGCCGCGGGATGCGGCCGGCGACGGTCATCTGGCCGGTCCACCAGGACCTCGTCTCTCCCGACCCGCCTGGGGCGACGTGGCAGGCGACCGGGAGCCTTGCCGGCATCGGGGTACCCTTTCCCGTGGTCGCAGGCAGGCAGGTGGTGGTCACCGGGAGGCAGGTGACCGGTTCCGACCGCTACGTCCGCCGTCGCATGGTCCTCCGCCGGCGCCGCCGGAGGACCGCCGCGGTGGCGCTTCTGGTGACCATCGTCCTGGTTCTGGTTGCCATCCATCCGTGGTCCGGCTCCGGGCCAGGGCGGACTGCGGAGAGAACGGGCGGGACGACCGCGCCGACGGGCCGGCCCGCCCCGGTGAGCCCGACGACGGTGCCAGCAGCCGATCGCGTCACCGCCATCGGATCCCTGACCCGCGTCTACGACGAACCGGGCAAGGAGCTCCTGCCGCCGCACAGCCCCGACGGTACCGCCGCTGCCCCGAGGCAGGTCAGCGTCGAAGTGCTGTACCCGGCCACCGGTGTGGCCGGGAGCCCACCCATCCCGGGAGCTCCGGTGGCCGATGGTGGCCCGTTCCCCCTGGTGGTGTTCGGCCCGGGCTTCGACGAGGCCACGGCGAGCTACGACCCGATCCTGGAGGCGTGGGCATCCCACGGTTTCGTGGTGGCGGCCATCACGTTCCCCCTCACCAATCCGGCTGCGCCCGGCGGTCCCTACCGTCCGGACATCCTCAACCAGCCGGCGGACATGGCGACGGTCGTCCAAGACCTGGTGGCCGAGTCTTCGACGCCGTCGAGTCCGCTCCACGGGGCGGTGAACGGCTCCGAGGTCGGTGTGGCGGGACAGTCCGACGGCGGGGACACCGCGCTGGCGCTCTCGTACAACACCTGCTGCCGCTTCATCGAGGTCGGTGCCACGGTGATCCTCTCGGGTGCCGAGCTCCACTCCTACGGGGGCTTCCCGGGGACGTTCTTCCCCTCCGGGGCGGCAGTACCCCCTCTGTTGGCCTTTCAGGGGACCGCCGACACGGTGGAGAACCCGCCTGCCTACACCGACCAGTTCTTCACTTCGGCTCCCCAACCGAAGTACCTGGTCTGCCTGGACGGAGCGGACCACCTGGAGGCGTACACCACCTCCGACAGCTACGAGGCCCTGGTGGCAGAGGCGAGCATCGACTTCCTCGACCACTACCTCTGGCATCGACCGGGTTCGCTCGCAGCGATGACCGCGGCGGTGCAGGCGTCCCCGGTCGCGTCGCTTGCGACGAGCTGCACGCCCACCTGAGGATCCCGGACCGGGGCGGCGACCGCCTGCCGGTCAGGCCTCGTCGGCAGGCTGCATGACGACCCGGTCGGTCCGGACCCGGTACTTGACCCGCACCTCCCCGGGTTGGCGCATCGGGTAGGAGTCGACCCCGAGGTACTTGTGGGCCAGCGCGTCGATATGGGCGTCGGCCCCCTCCTCGCTCCGCTCGACCGTGCCGCGGACCACGAGGACGTTGTAGGCGTCGTCCGGGTCCACGACGGCCACGGCCACATGGGGATCCCGGTCGAGGTTCGCCTGCTTGGCGCGGCCTTTGGCGGTGTTGAACACCAGGTCGTCGCCGTCTCGGTCGATCCACACCGGGGTGAGCTGGGGTCGTCCTTCGGCGTCCACCGTGGCGACCGTGGCGATCACCGGCCGGTCGGCCAAGGTCCGTGCTGCCTGGGTCAAAGATGTCGTCATGGTGTGCTCTCACCTCTCGCGTGGCCGGCCGTCGCGTGGCCGGCCGGTCGTGGGCCCGGGAGGACCCGCCCGGTTGGAAGGCCGGTGTCCCCGGTGGACGAACGGTCCGCGTCCCACCCTACCGGCCCCGTCCGCTTCCGTCCTCGGCTCCCCGATCGTCCTGGTACCGTGCCCCATGCGTATCGGCGCACACGTCCGGGCGGGGCGCGGCCTCGTCCCTGCCCTCGAGCACGGCGTCGCGGTCGGTGCCGACGTCGTACAGATCTTCACCCAGAGCCCGCGGCAGTGGAAGGCGTCCCAGTACGGGCCCGAGGTCCTCGAGTCGTACCGGCTCGCCCAGGCCGACCACCCGTCCGTCAGCGCCACCTTCTGCCATGCGACCTACCTCATCAACCTGGCCTCCCCCGACTCCGAACTGGCCGCCAAGTCCCGGACCTGCCTGGAGGCCAACCTCGCCACCGCCGTCGGGATCGGGGCGGCCGGCCTCGTGCTGCACATCGGGAGCCACCGGGGAAGCGGGTTGGACCGTGCCCTCCCGGACATCGTGGCCGCGCTCCTCGGTGCGCTCGACGCCGCGGTCCCTGCTCCGTCGCCCTGTCCCATCCTGCTGGAGAACGCGGCCGGGGCCGGGGACACCGTGGGGCGGTCCTTCGAGGAGCTGGCGATGGTCATCGACGCAGCCGGAGGCGACGAGCGACTCGGGGTGTGCCTCGACACCCAGCACCTCTGGGCATCGGGGATCTCCTTCGCCACCGACGCCGAGGCGGACGCGGTGGTGGAGTCGGTGCGTTCCACCGTGGGCGTCGAGCGACTCCGGTGCCTCCATCTCAACGACTCCAAGGTGGCGTACGGCGCCAACCGGGACCGGCACGCCAACCTGGGCGAGGGGACGATCGGCATCGACGCCCTGGCGGCGTTGCTCGGGAGGCCGGCGTTGCAGGCCGTCCCGGCCATCCTCGAGGTGCCGGGAGCGGGGGAGGGACCGCGGTCGGAGGACGTGGCGACGGCCCGGCGCGCATGGGAGCTCGGAGTGCGACGCCAGGGGGCCTCGGACGGGGACGGCTGATCCGGGAGCGACCCGGGAGAGCGTGGCGCAGCCCGACGGGCGCGACCGGGGAGCGACCGGACGGTGCGGTTCCCGCCGCGGCTGCGACGGAGTAACGTCGCCATCCGGCGACAGCGGGGTGGCAGCCCACGGATCCACCCGCGAAAGGAGCTGGCGATGACGACCACCGGGACCCGTACGGAGACCGACAGCATGGGTGCGGTCGAGGTCCCTGCCGACCGGTACTACGGGGCGCAGACGGCACGGTCCCTCGAGCACTTCCCGATCGGGGACGATCGCATGCCCGGACCGCTGATCCGGGCCATCGGCGTGTTGAAGGAAGCTTCGGCGGAGGTCAACGCGGAGCTCGGCAAGCTGGCCCCGGAGAAGGCGGAGCTGATCATCGCCGCGGCACGCGAGGTGTCCGACGGCAAGCTCGACGCCCACTTCCCCCTGCGGGTCTGGCAGACCGGCAGCGGCACCCAGAGCAACATGAACGCCAACGAGGTGATCTCCAACCGGGCCATCGAGATGGCGGGAGGGGTGATGGGTTCCAAGTCGCCGATCCACCCGAACGACGACGTCAACATGTCCCAGTCCTCGAACGACACGTTCCCGACCGCCATGCACATCGCCGCGGTCGAGCAGATCACCCACCGTCTGCTTCCGGCGGTCCGGCACCTCCGGGACGCGCTGGATGCCAAGTCCCGTGCCTTCGCCGGAATCACGAAGATCGGCCGCACTCATCTGATGGATGCGGTGCCGCTCACGCTCGGCCAGGAGTTCTCGGGCTACGTCGCCCAGCTCGACGCCGACCTCGTCCGCATCGAGGCGGTGCTCTCCGGTCTCTACGAGCTCGCCGCCGGGGGGACCGCGGTCGGTACCGGCCTGAACACCCACCCCGAGTTCGGCACCAGGGTAGCGGCCGCGATCGCCGAGCTCACCGGGCTGCCGTTCGTGACCGCTCCGAACAAGTTCGCCGCCCTGGCCGCCCACGACGCCCTGGTGATGGCGAGCGGTGCGCTCCGCACCCTCGCCACCTCGCTGATCAAGATCGCCGACGACATCCGGTGGCTCGGATCCGGCCCGCGGTGCGGGCTCGGCGAGCTCCGGCTCCCGGAGAACGAACCGGGCTCGTCGATCATGCCCGGCAAGGTCAACCCGACCCAGTGCGAGGCGTTGATCATGGTGTGCGTCCAGGTGTACGGCAACGATGCCGCCATCGCCATGGCCGGCGCTCGCGGGAACCACGAGCTGAACGTGTGCAAACCGGTGATCATCCACAACCTGCTGCACTCGATCGCGCTCCTGGCTGACGCCTCGGGCACGTTCACCCGCTTCTGCGTGGAGGGGTTGGAGCCCGATCTCCCCCGGATCCGCCAGCACCTCGACAACTCGCTCATGCTGGTGACGGCGCTCAACCCGTTGATCGGCTACGACCGGGCCGCCCAGGTGGCCAAGCTGGCCCACAAGGAGGGGACCACGCTCCGGGAGGCGGTCGTCGCCCTGGGCTTCCTGACCGGAGAGCAGTTCGACGAGGCGGTGCAACCGGAGTCGATGACCCATCCCTGATCCCGGGGATCCTCTACCCGTCCGTCCGGACCGGCGACGGGAGCGTCCCCGGTGCGGCTCCATCCGAAGGAGGACCATGAACCTGCCCCCGGAACCGGAGGGCTCGGTCGGAGTGGACGACCCGGCCGTCCACCTCACCGACGGCGCCTTCTATGCGGGGGATCCCTATCCCGCCTTCGCCTGGATGCGCCGCCACGCCCCGGCGTACTGGGACGCGCACGGGGAGGTCTGGGGGATCACCCGGTACGCGGACGTGAAGGAGATCTCCAAGGATCCGGAGACGTTCTCGAACGCCGGCGGCATCCGACCCGACAGTGGAGCCCTCCCGATGATGATCGACACGGACGCACCCGAGCACGTGCGCCGGCGTCGCCTGGTGAGCGCCGGGTTCACCCCGGGCCGGATCCGGGACAGCGAAGCCGGCATCCGGTCCGTCTGCGACGACATCATCGACCGGGTGTGCCGGGCGGGCTCGGCCGATTTCGTGCGGGACATCGCCGCCCCACTCCCCATGATCGTCATCGGGGACATGCTCGGCGTGGCGCCGTCGGACCGCGACGATCTGCTGCGATGGTCCGACGACATGGTCAGGGCCCTCGGGTCGCCGGATCCCGGCGCCATGGACGCCGCCATGCTTGCTGCGATCGAGTACGCCGGGTACATCACCGGCGTGACGGAGGAGCGCCGCCGCAACAGATCCTCCGACGATCTGATCGGGACCCTGGTCCACGCGGAGATCGACGGCGACCGTCTCGACGAGCAGTCGTTGATCTACGAGTCGCTGCTCATCCTCATCGGCGGAGACGAGACCACCCGACACGTGCTGAGCGGCGGCATGGTCGAGCTCCTCGGTCATCGCGACCAGTGGGAGGCGCTCCGCCGCGACCGATCGCTGCTGCCGGGGGCCGTGGAGGAGATGCTCCGGTGGGTCTCGCCGATCAAGAACATGGCCCGGACGGTGACCCGGGAGGTGGAGCTGCACGGCCGGCGTCTGCTCGCCGGCCAGAAGCTCCTGTTGCTCTACCCGGCCGCCAACCGGGACGAGGCGGTCTTCGCGGAGCCGGAACGGTTCGACATCACCCGGGATCCGAACGACCACGTGGCGTTCGGGTTCGGGTCCCACTTCTGCCTCGGGAACCGGCTGGCCCGGCTGGAGCTGCGGGTGATGTTTGACCGGCTGCTCGACCGGTTGCCCGACCTCGAGCTGGTCGGTGGCGCAGACCTCCCCGTCCGGCCGGCCAACTTCGTCTCCGGGTTCGAGTCCGTCCCGGTGTCCTTCACGCCGAGCGCGCCCGTCGGGGTGGACCGGTGAGGGCGGGCCCCTCCCCGGCCGGTCGTATGCCGACCGAGGGTGGCCGTCATGCGTGATCCGGTCTTGGGCGAGGCGGAGCTGAAGGCCTTGCTGGCCGGCCCGGACGGTCCGGCCTGGGAGCTCTCGGACGGCCGGCTGATCGCCACGGTCGCCTGCCGGGGATTCGTCGGTGCCGTGGCGTTCGTGGTGGCGGTGGCAGAGGCGGCCGAGGCGGCCGGTCATCACCCCGACATCGACATCCGCTACGACCGGGTCGAGCTTGCCCTGGTCACCCACGACTCCGGGGGCGTGACCCGACGGGACGTGGAGCTGGCCCGGACGATCGACGCCATCGCCGCGGGACGGGCCTGACCGGCCGGTTGGGTCAGCCGAGCGGGACGTCCCAGAGCGGGAACCACCGATCGAGCTCGGGTTCGACGGTCAGGTCGTCGGCGACGAGGCTCTTCAGCTTGAGCTCCTGGGCCGTGTCCCGGTGCTCGTGGCCGTCGGGAGCGAACGGGTAGAAGGTGCCCCGCTTGAACAGGTAGACCAGGTAGGCGGTCGAGGGGAGCACCCGTCCGGCACCGACCTGCGTGCCGTCGCCGTCGTCCTCCCCGGCGGGCATTGGCGCCACGCCGAACACCGAGCAGAGCAGCTGGGGACCCCACCCCGCGTCGGCAAGCGAGGAGTTGACGAGGTGGACCTGGGTGACGAGCGTGTCGATGTCGGCCTGCTCGATGACCACCCAGTGGTACCCGTAGGCGTCCTCGGCCGTGCGCAGGGTCTCCCCGCTCTCGAGGGACAGGAGCTTGGTGACCTCGGCCTGCATGTCGGCGAAGCCCTGGCCGGTCGGAGGCTTGTAGCAGACACCTGCCCGGCCCGAGGTGGTCATCCCCGCCGCGCTCTGGAGGGTGATCGCCACCGAGGGCAGCGCGAACAGGGCGTCGAGGTTGGCCTGGACCGGCTTGGTCCGCCCGAGGAGGGTGGAGAGGAGGCCCATCAGGAGGGGCGGCCCAGCTCGGCCTCGATCCGTGCCAGTTGCGCGAGCCGTGTGTCGAGCGAGGGATGGGTGGAGAAGATCGTCGACAGGCTGACGCCCCGTCCGGCGATCGCCGGGGTGAAGTAGAAGGCGTTGAAGCTCTCGGCGGCTCGGAGGTCGCGGGTGGGGATCCTCGACAGGTCGCCGGTGACCTTGACCAACGCGGAGGCGAGCGCGGACGGCTGGCCGGTCAGCAGCGCACCGGAACGGTCCGCCGCCAGCTCCCGATAGCGGGACAGGGCCCGGGTGAGCAGGAAGCTGATGGCGTAGACGACCACCGAGACGACCAGGACGCCGAGCTCGACAAGCGCGGCGTTGTCGTTGCCACCGTTGTTGTTCCCGCCCCGGTTGTTCCCGAACCCTCCCATCATCCCGGTCCAGAACATGATCCGCGTGATCAGCCCGGCCACGACCCCGAGGAAGCTGGCGATGGTCATCACCGCGACGTCGCGGTGGGCCACGTGGGAGAGCTCGTGGGCGAGCACCGCCTCGAGCTCTGCCTCGTCGAGCCGCCGGAGGAGGCCGCGGGTGGCGCACACCACGGCGGTATCGGGGCTCCGGCCGGTGGCGAAGGCGTTGGGCACGTCGGTGTTGGCGATCGCCACCCGCGGTTTCTTCATGTCGGCCAGGGCGCACAATCGGTCGATGACCCCGTGGAGCCTCGGCTCCTCCTCGGGGGTCACCAGTCGGCCTCCCATGCCGAACAGCGCGATGCGGTCGGAGAACCAGTACTGGACGAAGAGGATGATTGCGGCGAACACCAGGACGGCCACGGTGGAGACCCCGAAGGCGATGAGCAGTCCCACCACCGCCCCGTAGAGGACGACCAGTAGGAGGCCGGTGGTGAACATGCGCAGGGTGAGCCCCCGGTCGGACGGGATGTTGCGCGCGGTGCTCATCGTGCGGGCGTCATCCCTCGTCGGCCGTGGAGGAGTCGGTGAGCAGGGCGCTCGTCTCGGCCAACGTGGCATCCGCGAAGGGAACGACCAGCTCGGAGGGGACGAAGGCGTCGTCCGCCAACGCCGTTCCCACCGAGCGGACTTCGGAGGCCAGGGCGAGGAGGGCGGGGCCGAACGCCCGCTCATCACCCCGGTCGACGGCCTCCATCAGGGCGGCGTCGAGCTTCCCCAGCTGGTCGCGGTACCGCTCGTCGACGTCGAACTGGCCCTCGCCGAGGATCCGGACGATCACGACGCCGCCTCACCGGCCGCGGCATCCTCCGGGCCGGACCCGCCCGCGGCGGGGGACGCCGACGGAAGCGCCCCGGCCGGGCCGCCCGCGCCGATCTCCGCCTTGAGCGCGGCGAGGTCGTTGTCGACCTGGTCGGTGGCGGAGACCTTGTCGAGCTGCGCCTGGATATCGTCGACCGGGGCACTCAGGTTGGTGAGCGCTCCCGAGGCCAGTAGCTCGTCCATCGCACCTGCCCGGGACTGCATGCCGTCGATCTTGTCCTGGGCGCGCTGGAGGGTCATGCCGGCGTCGCTCATCGACTCGGAGATGCCCGACACCGCTTCTCCGATCTTCGTCTGGGCCTCCGCCGCGGTGTACGTGGCCTTCATGGTCTCCTTCTTGGTGCGGAAGGCGTCGACCTGGGCCTGGAGTCGCTTGGCCGTGTCGACCAGCTTGTCCTCCTGGGCCGCGACCTGCTGGTGCTGTGTCTGCAGGTCGGTCAGCTGCTCGGCGAGGGCGGCCCGACGCGCCAGCGCCTCACGGGCAAGATCCTCGTTGCCCTGGCCCAGGGCCGCCTTCGCCTGCTGCTGGAGCTTGTCGGCCTGCTGCTGGAGCTGGGTCGCCTGCAGCTCGATCCGCTTCTTGGCGGTGGTGACGTCGGCCACGCTCCTGCGCACCTTCTGCAGGCTCTCGAGTTGCTTCTGATAGGAGAGATCGAGGGACTCCCGGGGGTCCTCCGCCTTGTCGAGCAGTTTGTTGGTCTTCGCCTGCACGATCCCCGACAGGCGCTTCATCACGCTCATGGTGTGGGTCCTCCCTCGTTCGCCATGGTGTGAGCTTAGGTGCTCGGTGCCCGGTAGCGTGAGCGGCGTGCCTGCCCCGAGATGCCTGCTGTCCGTCCATGCCCACCCCGACGACGAGTCCTCGAAAGGGGCGGGGAGCGTGGCCCGCTACCACGCCGAGGGGGTCAGGACCGTCCTGGTGTGCTGCACCGGAGGGGAGGAGGGGGACATCTTGAACCCGGCCCTGGACACGCCGGACGTCCGGGCCGACCTTCCGGCCCGCCGCAGGGAGGAGCTCGGTCGGGCCACGGAGATCATCGGCTACGACGAGGTGGTGATGCTCGGCTACCGCGACTCGGGTATGCCGGAGTCGGAGGCCAACGCCAACCCGGCGTGCTTCGCCCGGGCGCCGCTGGACGAGGCGGTGGGCCGGCTGGTGGCGGTGGTGCGGCGGGTCCGGCCTCAGGTGATGGTGATCTACGGGGACGAGCAGTCGAGCTACCCCCACCCCGACCACCTCCGGGTCCACGAGGTCGGACTGGCGGCGTTCCGCGCGGCCGGCGACCCGGCCCGTTTCCCCGAGGCAGGGGCGCCGTGGCAGCCGGCGAAGCTGTACTACACGGTCTTCTCCGCGGCGCGGTTCCGCGAGGTCCATGCCAAATTCCTCGAGCTCGGTCTCGAGTCGCCCTTCGACGACAAGTGGCGGGCCCGCTGGGAGGACATCCCCGACCAGCCGGTCACCACCGCCATCGACATCTCGGGCTTCGCCGACGTGCGCCGGCGAGCCCTGTTGGCCCATGCCACCCAGGTCGACCCGAAGTCACCCTTCTGGTTCGGCCTTCCCCCCGAGGTGATGGACGCCATCCATCCTTCGGACGACTACCAGCTGGCGCTGGTGGCCACCCCGTCGGGCGTCGTGCGCGCCGGTGAGACGGTCGAGTTGGCGGAGGTGGATCCGGCGAACACGCACGAGTCGGACCTGTTCGACGGGCTCGACCTCCCTCAAGACGTCCCCGTCGGCCCGGTCACGGGTGCCCCGGAGGCGAAGGTGTCGTGAGCGAAGGTGCCGGGAGCGGCCGTTGGTTCGCGGCGGTGCTGGCCGAGTCCACCGATGGACCGGTGCTCCCCGGCGTGTCGGCCGGCGTGCAGTGCGAGGTCACCGGCGGGCCGGTGCCGGTCGTCTCGCACTGGGTCCTCGCGGACGGGGCCCTGAACGAGGCGGCCGCCGGCCCGTCGGTCGGACCCGAGCCGCCGGATGTGACGGTGAGGTTGGACGGCGAGGTCGCCCGGGCGTTGCGGACAGGCGCCCTCGATCCGAGCGTGGCGTGGATGCAGGGGCGGATCCGGGCGGACGGGTCGATGCGGAGCTGGATCGCGTTGCTCGCCGCCACCGCCACACCCGAATTCCGGAGGTTCCGGGAGCGGGTGACGGAGATCACCGCCGAACGGGACCGATGATGGCGCCGGGGTTGGCACCCCCGAGGAACGGAAGGTGGATGGACCCGGCACTCTGCAGGAGGATCAGGGTGGCGGCGCAGGCGAGGAAGACCACCAGCACGACCACCAGCACCGGCTGGACCTGCTGCCAGGTGATCCGGTCGTCCCGCCGGGCGGTGCGGGGGACCGGACGTTCCACCACCCGGGTCACGGCAGGGAGACCGGACGGCCCCTGATGGCTCAGCGCGAGCGACGCGAGCGTGTCGGCCAGCCCGACGGGGTCGGTGCCGGGAGCGAGGAACCGGTAGGTGGCGAACGGGGTCTGCAGGCTGATCAGTGACCCGTTCTCCGGGTCCGGGAGCGGGCGGTTGGTGGCGTCGGGGTCGACCACCGTCGGTCCGGCCGCCCCGGCCGGGGCGGCCCGGTTCAGTTCAGGGTCCACCCACCACTCCGGCGTGATCCCGCCCCGCCACGGCTCGACGACGTGGGTGGTGAGGGAGGTCCACGGAAGCACCCGCGGGACGCCTTCCCCCGACCGCTCGACCCGGACCCCGTCGCGGTCGAACGCGAGGACGATTCGGTCGAGCTGCACGGCGATCCGCCCGTCCGGGCCGACGGAGACCAGGTAGAGGTCCTCGAGTCGCAGCGGTTCGGAGGATCGGCCGGAACCCGTTCGCGCCCCGACGGTGCGTGGCTCGTCGCCGGGGTCCGACGTCTCTTCAGCCATGGTGGTCGCTCCCATCGGTGGCCAGTCACGCTACCGCCACCGTCGGCCGCACCGGTGTCTTGTCCCGGGGGAACCCGTCGAGCCTGGTAGGGCGGGAGCCCGGCGTGGGCCTCCTGTGTCCGGAAGGCATCACGACCCGGCTGGTCGCTGGATCAGGGGTGGCGCATCGCGTCGCGGAGGGCGACGAACCCGACGGTCACCACGCCTGCCTCGCGGATGGCCCGACCCAGCCCCGGGCCGTCGGCTGCCCCGACGTGGTCCGCGACCCGTTCGTCCCAATCGTCGACGATCGCCCGCAGCTCCGGGGTGTCACACGCGGGTCGGACCGTGATCTGGGTGAGCCCGGGGGCGAGCTCCGGCAGCAGCTCTACGAGGGCCCGGTGGGGTCGGCGGGAGGGCAGGGAGACGTACTGGTCGGCGAAGAGCACCCCTTCGTCGGCGGCGAGCTGCCGGATGGGAAAGCCGACGTTGTGCTCCTCCTCGGCGGCAAGGAGTCGGACGGGCAGCGAGAACTCGACCGCCAGCTCGAGGTAGACGTCGAAGAACTCCGGCCGCAGGAGCAAGGCGTCGAGGTGGGTGTCGAGGTGGCTGACGTCGAACCCCCAGAGGATCGCCCGCTCGATCTGTGCCCGGCACTCGTTGCGCACTTCGTCCAGGTCGGCGTGGTCCCAGACATCGGCCACCGTCCTCGGGAACCCGCCGTCACCGTCGAGCAACGACGGCGCGTGGGTGATGGGCCCCCACCGGTAGCGCTCGTGCTCGGCGTTGAGCGTCAGGCAGACGCCGATGTCCTCACCCCGGTAGCGGGACGCCGCCTCCCTCGACCATGGGGCGGGAACCATCAGGGAGGCGGAGCGACCGATCCCCGCGGCGAGCGTCTCGAACACCCCCAGATTCGCCGCATGACAGAACCCCAGGCCGGCGCACTCCACCAGCAACAGCCGGGCTTCGGGAGGGTGTCCGAGACGTTCGGCGATCGTCACCATGGCGTCGACCGTAGCGCCTGGAGGTCCCGGGACGTTCCCCGGGTCAGGCGGCGTCCTCGAACGGACGGTGGCGGGGTGCTCCATCATCCGGACCGGACGGGGGAGCGGCCGCCGGAGCGGGGGTGAGGAGGGCCCGGGCGGCGGCCACGCCGCGCCGGCCGATCTGGCGCGTCCGCTGATCGAGACGCCACCCGGGTTCGGGCTCGACGGACAGGGGCAGTCGGAGTTGATCGGGCCCCGTCGCATCGCCGGTGGTGTCGTTCATGACGCCACCCTGCCAGAAGGGTGTAGTACGGGGGCATGCACGCCGACTCGACCCCCGTGTCCCCGCCCGCCCCCCGCTACGGGATCACGATCCCCTTCGACGGGGTGACGCTCCTCGAGCACCGGCAGACGTACCGGGAACTGGTCGAATTGGGCTACACCGACGTGTGGTCGGCAGAGACCGACGGCACGGACGGGTTCACTCCATTGGCCCTGGCGGCGGCGTGGGAGCCGACGCTCCGGCTCGGGGTGGCGATCATCCCCGCTTACACCCGGGGTCCGGCGCTGCTGGCCCAGAGCGTCGCCTCGATGGCCGAGGCGGCACCGGGACGGTTCGTCTTCGGGCTCGGGACCTCGTCCGACGTGATCGTGACCCGGTGGAACGCGGCGCCGTTCGTCGAGCCCTACAAGCGCGTCCGCGACACGTTGCGCTTTCTGCGATCGGCGTTGGCCGGGGAGAAGGTCGACCACGCCTACGACACGTTCACCGTCCGGGGGTTCCGGCTCAGCCGCCCCGTCGAGCAGCCGCCCCCCCTGTACCTGGCCGCGCTCCGTCCGGGGATGCTGCGCCTGGCGGGCCGGGAGGCGGACGGGGTCATCATCAACTGGCTCTCCGCCGACGACGTCGCCACCGTGGTCCCCGAGACCGGTGGTGCGGTGCCGGTCGCCGCGCGGATCTTCGTCTGCCCTTCCGAAGATGCGGACCTGGTCCGCCAGGTCGGACGGCGGATGATCGCCGCCTACCTGAACGTCTCGGTGTACGCCGAGTTCCACCGCTGGTTGGGGAGGGGCGCCATGCTCGAACCGATGTGGGAGGCGTGGCAGGCGGGGGACCGCAAGGGTGCACTCGAGCGCATCCCCGACGAGGTGGTCGACTCCCTGATCGTCCACGGCTCGTTCGACTCGTGCAAGCGGCATCTGGCCCGGTACGTCGCCAACGGGGTGGACATCCCGGTGATGGCCGTGCTGCCGGTGGGCGTGGACCTCGCCACCGCGGTCCGCGGTCTGGCCCCGCCCTGGTGACCGAAGGGGCCCGCTCCCGGTGGGGGCGAGGCCATCTGGACCGGAAGCGCGCTCAGGCCCGGTAGCGGGCGACGATCTCGGCGTCCTGGTCGCGGACCTGCTCGGCCAGCTCCTTCCGGAACCGCTCGAGCTCGCCGGCCAACCGCTCGTCGGAAAGGGCCATGATGCGCACGGCCAGCAGTGCGGCGTTCCGGGCGCCGTTGACGGTCACCACGGCCACCGGCACGCCCTTGGGCATCTGGACCATGGCGAGCAGCGAGTCGAGCCCGCCGAGATTGGCGAGCGCGATCGGGACCCCGATGACCGGGAGGGGGGTCGCGGCCGCGAGGACGCCCGCCAGGTGGGCGGCACCGCCGGCAGCGGCGATGACCACCTTCGTCCCTTCTTCGGCCGCACCCCGGGCGAAGGCGATGGCGTCGTCCGGGGTGCGGTGGGCCGACAGGACCCGGACGGTGACCTCGACACCGAAGGAGCGGAGGACCTGGACACCGTCGTCCATGATCGCCGCATCGGACGAGCTTCCCATGACGATGGCGACTGACATGGGGACAGTCTGGCCGATCGGTGGGGACGCCGCGGGCATGGATCCGAACCTGTCGCCCTGGGGTGGGTGATGCCGGTACGGTGGGTCGGAGCCGTTCCGTGCCCCTCCCGACCGTCGGCAGGGCACGGCCGGGGTCGGGCCGCACGGTGACCTTTCGGGAGGACGACGTCCCGGGAGACGGGCGGACGACCCCGCCCGGTAGACCGGGCCTGTGGGACCACGGACCCGTTCGACCACTGCGGCGGTCGCCAGACCACGACGAGAGAGGGGAGAGACATGCGCATCGGCGTGATGTTCGACATCGACAGGCCGTTCGAGGAGGTGGTGGGGCAGGTTGCCTCGCTGGCTTCCGCCGGCATCCAGACAGCCTGGACCTCGCAGATCTTCGGCTACGACGCACTGACCACGCTTGCGGTGATCGGCCGCGAGTGCCCCGGGATCGACCTGGGTACGGCGGTGGTGCCGACCTATCCCCGGCATCCCCTGATGCTGGCCGCCCAGGCGCTCACGGTGCAGGCGGCGAGCGGGGGGCGGCTGACCCTCGGGATCGGGCTCTCGCACCAGGTGGTGATCGAGAACGTGTTCGGGCTGTCGTTCGACCAGCCGGCGCGCCACATGCGCGAGTACCTGTCGATCCTCGTCCCGGCGATCGAGGGCGAACAGGTGGCGTTCGCGGGGGAGACGATGCGTGCCTCGACCTTCGGTCCCCTCGGGATCAGCGCCCCGGCACCGCCGGTGCTGGTGGCTGCGCTCGGCACGGTGATGCTCGGGATCGCCGGTCGGATGGCCGCGGGCACGATCACCTGGATGACCGGTCCGGCCACCGTGGAGCACCACATCGTCCCCACCATCGTGGCCGCGGCGGAGGGAGCCGGACGGCCCCGGCCCGCGGTGTGCGTCGGGCTGCCGGTCTGCGTGACCACCGACGCGGCCGCGGCCCGGGCGAAGGCCGCCGAGGTCTTCTCGATCTACGGCACCCTGCCGTCGTACCGGGCGATGCTGGACCGGGAGGGCGCGCAGGGGCCGGCGGACGTCGCCCTCGTCGGGACCGAAGCCGAGGTGGCCGACCAGGTCCGGCGGATCGCGGCGGTGGGGGCGACCGACTTCTGCGGGGCCCCGTTCGGCACGTCCGAGGAGATCAAGGCGTCCATCGGCGTCCTCGCCGGGCTCGTCGGGAGCTGAGCGGAGGTCTCCGTTCGCCCGGTCGGGCCAGAGCCCCGAGGGCGACCGGGCCTCCCAGGACCGGTCGGGGCGCTCACCGACTGACGCGGGTGTGCTTGAACTCGTTCAGCTCCGGGTGGTCGACGAGGAGGTCCAGCACCCGGTCGATCGTGGTGCGGGCGACCGTGCGGTCTCCACCGGGTCGGGTCATCAGGCGGGCGAAGACGGCGCTCTCGCCGACGATGAACGTGGGGACGCCGAAGACGTCGAGATCCCGGACCACCTGCTCGTGCTCCGCCCGCGCCGTCAACCGGGGCCACCCGTCGTCGACCTCGGCCAGGACCGCGGACGCGTCGACACCCCCGGCCTCCAGCGCCTCCGCGACCACCGTCCGATCACGGAGGTTGCCTCCCTGGTCGTGCCGGGCGGCGAACAGCGCACGGTGGACGGCGGGAAACCGGTCGGGGAAGCGGTCCCGCACCACCACGCCGGCTTCGAGGGAGAGCAGGTCCGGCACGTGCGCCGGGTCCTCCCACGCCGGGGTGCCGCCTTCGTCGACGTGGCTCTGGTTGAGGAAGAAGGGCACGAACCGCACGTCCCAGCCGGCACCGCCCGCCAGTCCGTCGAGGAGGTGCTCATGGGCGTTCCGGGCGAACGGGCACCGGTAGTCCCAAGTGACGGCGAAGGGTGGGGGAGTGGCCATGGTTCCCCAACCCCGGCCCGGGGCATGGCATTCCACGCCAGGCGTGGCGCCCGGGCTCACCACCGGCGGAGGACGGCCCTGGTCACGAGCCCCAGGCCGACCCCGATCACCACTCCCCCCACGACATCGGACGCATGATGCGCCCGCACGTGGATCCGGCTCGCGCCGACCGAGGCGGCGAAGCCGAACCGTGCGGCGCCGGCGACCGGCCTGCCCGGTTCGGCCAGGACGGTCGCCGCGCAGAACGCCGCCAACGTGTGGCCGCTCGGGAAGCTGCTGGTCACCGGTTCGCGCAGCGGCACGGGATCGCCTCGCAGCTGGAGATCCGAGCGTTCCGGGCGCGACCGGCCGACGACGGCCTTGACGCCCGCGTTGACGGCGGCCGATCCGACCCCGGCGGCGGCGAGCGACCGGAGGGCCCGCGAGCGGCGGCCGCCGGGCCGCCGGGCGATCCAGGCGGTGGAGAGGGCCCACACCAGCCCGTGGTCGCCGAGCCCGGAGACGACCTTGGCGGTCACGTCGGCGACGGGCCGACCACGCAGGTGCTCGAAGGCGCGGTCCACACGGTCGTCGAAGGAGCGGATGCGGCCGCCGAGGTCCGCAACCGGCCGGCCTCGGGTGGTGGTCACCGGGATGCCGGTCCGGACGGGGAGCCGAGCGCCTCCGCCGCACCGGCGGGGTCCCCTCCGAACGCCGGGCAGAAGGGCTGGAAGCGGCAGAACCGGCAGAGTGGTGACTGCCGGGGTCGGAAGTCGTCGGCCTCGCAGGCACGTTCGATGGCGGACCACACCGCCAGCGCCTTCACCCGCTGCCCCCGCAGGCTCTGCGCCGACGGTTGGGCGGCGATCACGGTGGGTTCGGCGAGGTGGAGCAGCCGGACCTCCGCCGGTGGACGGCCCAGCACCTCCTCGCAGAGGAGGGCGTAGAGGTGCACGCCGGCGAGCTTGGCCTGCTCGTAGGCGGCCGAGGGCGCCCGGCCCGTCTTGTAGTCGATGACGACCAGCTCGCCGTCGGGCCGCCGATCGAGACGGTCGAGGATCCCTCGCAGGCGGAGCTCGCCGAGCCGGGCCTCGAGGGTCAGCTCGATACCGACCGGGGTCACGTCGTCCGGGTCCTCGAGGCGGAAGTAGTTCCGCACCAGGGAGTCGGCCTCGTGGCGGAGCCGGTCCCGCTCGGCGGCGGAGAGGCCCAGCTGGAGGTAGTCCGGATCGGACTGGAGGTCGTCCCAGGCGGACGCCAGCTCGGCCAGAGCCGCCGTCTGGCTCCGGCTGCCGCGCGGGTGGTGCCAGAACAGACGTTCGAGCGCCGTATGGACCAGCGTTCCTTTGACCGTCCAGATGGTCGGCAGGTCCGGTAGCCGGTCGATGGCGGTGAAGCGGAAGGCCAGGGCGCAGTCCCGGAAGGCGGAGACCTTGGAGGGCGAGAGCGACCGGGGGGGTGTGGGCACGGTGGCAGGCTACGCCGGGGGTGACGCGGTCGGGTGCGTCACCCAGTCGAGAACGGACCGGGCGACGACGGCCGGCTGTTCCAGCGGTCCGAAGTGGCCGAGCCCGGGAATCGCCTCGACGGTGGCTGACGGGAGCGCCCCGGCCACGCGGTCGAGGATGGCGGGCCCGAAGCTGTCGGTCAGTGCCCCGCAGCGCAGGGCCACCGCGCAGCGGACCGCGTCGAGATGCCCGAAGGCATGGTGGGATCCGCCGGCCGCGTAGACCAGGGCTTCGTCTTCCCGCCGGCACCGGAGGCGGACCGCGGCCCCGTCGCCACCCTCTTCGGACGGGACGACCTCGAAGCCACAGTCGACATAGGCGCGGAGCGCCTCGGGGTCGAGGCCGGCGAACGGTGGCTTCGCGGAGAAGTTGAGGAAGGCGTCGGTCGCGGACGGGAACGTCTCCCGCCGGCGGCGGGCCCCCGCGCTCAGCGGGTTCTCCCCGTGGTCCGACGGAAGCAGCTCCGGGGGGAAGACCACGGGTTCGTAGCAGTACAGGGAGGCGAACGTACCCGGACGCCGCTCCTCCGCCAGGAGCAGCGAGGCACCCCCGCACGAGTGCCCGAACCCGATCGGGTCCACCAGCCCGAGGTGGTCCACCGCAGTGAGGACGTCGACCGCGAAGCCCGACCAGTCGAAGTCGCCGTCGGCGGGCCTCCCCGAACGGCCATGGGCCCGCAGGTCCACACCCCAGCAGTGGAACCGGTCGGTCAGCGAGCGGATCATGGGCGTGAGCACCCCGGCACAGAAGCCGGTGGCGTGGACCAGCAGGAGATCTGACCCGCTCCCCCCGAAGTCGTAGGTGGCGAGCACGACCCCGTCGGGGGTCGTGCAGCGCCCGGCTCCGCTCTCGGCCGTCTGCTCGTCGGTGCGCACGGCACGACGGTAGCCCAGCACGGGTCGAGCGCCGGGGCGTCACGCCGGGCGCGCCGGGGGGAACCGGTGCGACTAGCCTGCACCCCCTATGGGCATCGAGCACTTCCTCGAGACGTGGGGCTACGTGGCCGTGCTGCTCCTCACGTTCCTCTCCACCATGGGGCTGCCGGTCGGGTCCGAGGCCGCCATCATCTACGGGGGTGTGCTGGCCAGCGGGCAGATCCCCCACGAGCCCCACCACCTGCAACTGGTGGTGGTCATCGTGGTGGCCTGGCTCGGGGAGCAGATCGGCTCGTACGCCGGATACGGGATCGGCTACTTCGGGGGACGGCCCCTGGTCGACCGGGTGGGTAAGTACGTGTTGCTCACCCACCGGGACCTCGATCGGGCCGAGGCCTGGCTCGACCGCCGTGGCGATCCGTTCGTGTTCTTCGGGCGGCTGATCCCGCTGGTCCGCTCCTTCGTCTCGCTGGCCGCCGGGCTGGGCGAGATGTCGGTGCGGAAGTTCGCCATCTTCACCGCCGCCGCCTGTGCCATCTGGGTCACCGCGCTCGGCATCCTCGGCTACAGCCTCGGCAGCAGCTACCAGCGGGTCCTCAAGGCGTTCAGCGACGCGGGCTACGTGGCGGCCGGGCTGGTGGTCATCGCCATCGTCCTCCTCTTCGCCCACCGCATCCGCGTCCTCCGCAGCGAGCGGTCCGGGTCCCCGTCCCGGACGGGGAAGGTGCCCGCCCACCGGCGACGGTCCCCGTGAGCTTGGGGCCGGGGGACCGGGCGCCCGGCAGGGGACGGTGGCGGACGGTGCCTGGCGACGGCGGTACACCTCCCCCACCGGCCCGGTAGCCTCGGACAATGACCGACTTCCTCACCGACGTGGAAACCCTCCGTCGCAACGCCCGTCAGCACATCGACAGCGGTCCGATCACCTCGGCCTACGGCGCCGACCGTGCCCGGGTGGTCGCCGTCCTGAACGAGGCGCTCGCCACCGAGCTGGTGTGCGTGCTCCGGTACAAGCGGCACCACTACATGGCGGAGGGCATCAACTCGGCGCCGATCGCGGCCGAGTTCCTCCAGCACGCGGTGGAGGAGCAGGGCCACGCCGACCTGATCGCCGCCCGCATCGTGCAGCTCCAGGGGGAGCCCGACTTCGACCCCGCCACGCTCGTCGACCGCAGCCACGCCGAGTACCAGGAGGGGACGACACTCGAGGACATGCTCCGGGAGGACCTCGTCGCCGAACGGGTGGCGATCGCGTCGTACGCCGAGATGATCTCGTGGCTGGGCGACGGGGACGTGACGACGCGGCGCATGCTGGAGGACATCCTGGCGGTCGAGGAAGAGCATGCGGACGATCTCCTGACCTTCCTCCGCGAGATGGGTGCCGTGCTCGCCGACGGGCGATAGCCCGACGGGCGATCACAAGGAGCGAAGCGTGGGCCGGCGGCCTTCGGCGAAACGGGTGGCCGCGGAGGCCGGGGCGCACCTGGTCCGTACGGAGGTGTGGCAGGGCGTCCGGGCGGGGGAGCCGGTCGACGTGGCGGACTCCGGTCTCACCGGCGCGACCTGGACCTTCCGTTGCCACGTCCTGAACCGGCACAACGGTGCCGAGTGGGTGGAAGTCGTCGGGGGTCGACCGGGAGCGACGGCCGTCCGGTCGTTCGATCCGGAGCGGATCTATGCCACGGCTGGATCTCGGTGCGGGTCGGGGACCCGGGGGCGGCTCCCGCTGACCGAGGAACCCCGCCTCCCGCTCGGCTGACGGCCGGCGACCGGGCCGGCAGACCGACAGCCGGCGACTGGACCGGCCCACCAACCGGGTCCGGGCCCCCGACACCCGTCGGTGGGCGGACCCACCGGGGACGCCCGCTACGATCGTCCCGTGTCCTCGACGCACCGGCTGCTCCGCATCCACGGGGGGAGGCTGGTGGTTGAGGAGCGGCGGGAGGAGCTCGAGGCGCAGCTGGACGCGGCCAGCACCGAGGGGTTCGAGGTCGTCGAGTCGTTCGCCATCGACGACAACGTCTACCTGCTCCTGCGTAAGACCCGGTGAGGCGCCGCCTCGGGTGGTGTCCCGGTCAGGGACGCTCGTCCTCGACCTCGGCGACCAGGTCGGCAACCGAGGCGACGACCCGGGACGGGCGGTAGGGGAAGCGGTCGACATCGGCGGCGGCGGTCATCCCGGAGAGCACCAAGATGGTCTCAAGACCGGCTTCGATCCCGGCCACCATGTCGGTGTCCATGCGGTCGCCGACCATCACGGTGGTCTCGGAGTGGGCGCCCAGGGTGTTCATGCCCTCCCGCACCATCAGGGGGTTCGGCTTCCCGACGAAGTACGGCTCGACGCCGGTGGCGTGGGTGATCAGCGCGGCCACGGATCCACACGCCGGGAGCAGTCCATCCGGGGAGGGACCGGTGGGGTCGGGGTTGGTGGCGATGAAGCGGGAACCGGACGCGACGAGCCGGATGGCCGTGGTGATGGCGGCAAAGCTGTAGGTCTGGGTCTCGCCGAGCACCACGTAGTCGGGGGAGCGGTCGGTAAGCACATACCCGGCGTCGTGAAGCGCGGTGGTGAGCCCGGCCTCGCCGATGGCGAACGCCGTCCCCATCGGTCGCTGGCTGTGGAGGAACCTGGCCGTCGCCAGGGCCGAGGTCCACAGCGAGCCCGCCGGGATGTCGAGCCCGGTGCTGGCGAGCCGGGCGGCGAGGTCGCGTGGGGTGAACCGGGAGTTGTTGGTGAGCACGAGGAAGCTCCGGCCGTGGTCGTGGAGGGCGCGGACGAACCGGTCGGCTCCGGGGACCATGGCCCCCTCGTGGACCAGCACGCCATCCATGTCGCACAACCAGCTTCTCGGACGGGCGGGATGGCTCATCCCACCAGTATGGGCGGTGGCCGGGGGCGACCGCGGCGGGACCGGAGGCCCCGGGCACGGCCGGACGGCTGCGAACCGTGCGCGATCCGGACCAGAGCCGGGTCGGCGGTGTGCCATCATGACCCGGTGCGCCGCGCCGGAGACGGTCGCCGTCACCGTCAGAGCCTTCCGCCCGAAGGAGCGCCCGTGAGCCACGACTTCCCCTACCGTGACCGCTTTCCGGTCCACCGCACGCTGCCCGAGCACGGTCGTCCGCGCGGGGAGATCCTGACCGAGCTGGCCACCATGGCCGAGGAGGAGGACGCGGGCTGGGAGTCCGGGAAGTGCTCGGGGACGATGTACTGCGGAGACCACGACCACTACGCCTTCCTGACCGAGGCGTTCGGTCGCTACGCCCACGTGAACGCGCTTCAGCGCGACATGTGCCCCAGCGCCACGAAGTTCGAAGGGGAGATCATCGCCATGGCGCTCGACCTCTTCCACGCTGACGCGGCCGTCGGCGGGGCGCCGGTGGGGATGGTGACCAGCGGGGGGAGTGGGAGCATCGCCCACGCCATGCTGGCGTACCGGGAGCACGGCGCGGCCAGGGGCATCGCCAGCCCGAACGTGATCAAGCCGGAGACGGCCCATCCCGCGTTCGACAAGGCCTGCCATCTCTTCGGGATCGAGCTCCGTCGAGCGCCGATCGATCCGGTGTCCACCCAGGTGGACCTCGACTGGGTCGCAGCGCACATCGACGACGACACGGTGGCCCTGGTCGGATCGGCCTGCAACTACGGCTACGGGACCGTGGACCCGATCGCCGAGCTCGGCGCCATGGCGCTGGACCGGGGGACCGGCCTGCACGTCGACGGGTGCCTCGGCGGGTACATCCTGCCGTTCGGCCGGGAGCTCGGCTACGACATCCCCGCCTTCGACTTCGAGGTCCCGGGCGTCACCAGCCTCTCGGCCGACACCCACAAGTACGGGTATGCGCTGAAGGGGACGTCGACGCTCCTGTTCGCGCACAAGGAGCTGCGGAACTCGCAGTACTTCGCCCTGACCGACTGGAGCGGCGGAAAGTACACCTCCCCGGGCATGGAGGGATCGCGGTCGGTCGGGCTCCTGGCGGCGACGTGGGCGTCGATGGTCCACCTCGGGCGCGAGGGGTACCGCCGCCACGCGCAGGAGATCTTCTCGACCAGCGACCGCATGCAGGCGGCGGTGCGCGAGCACCCCGAACTGCGGATCATCGGCAGCCCGTCGTTCCTGTTCAGCTTCACCTCCGACGCCTTCGACATCTACCACGTGAACGACCGGATGCGGCAGCTCGGCTGGCGGTTCAACGGCCAGCAGTACCCCAATGCCATCCACATGGCGGTCACCCGCCCCCAGACCCGACCGGGCGTGGTGGAGGCGTTCGCCGCCGACCTGTCGGACGCCGTGAGCTATGCCCGCGTCCATGCGGCGGAGCAGCCGGCCTCCGGCGCGATCTACGGCGGGGTCACCGGTGGCATGAGCGCCGAAGCCGACGACCTGATCCGGACGGTCATGGCCGCCATGCTCGACACCCAGCAGTCGGTTCCTCCGGCCTGACCGGGCCCGGTCGTCGGCGCGCGTCGGGCGGCGCCCTCGGTCCGCTTTGCCGTGGAAACAGGCGTGATTTGTAGCACAAGGTCCACTTGCGTACATGGGGACGATGTCGATCAGCGAGGCCCGGAAGACGCTTCCGGAGGTCCTTGACCGCGTCGGGAGCGGGGACGAGGTCACGATCACCCGTCACGATCACCCGTCACGGTCGACCGGTGGCGGTCGTCGTGCGCCCGGACGCGCTCCGTCACCGTCGCGCGGAGCGGGCACTGCGAACGGCGGACCAGATCCTGGCGGCACTCGCGGCCGGACGGCGCAGTCCCCTTTCGTCGACCACGGCCGTCACTGCTGATCGTGCCGACGAGTTGGCGGGCGCGATCAGGACTGCTCGGGATGCACGGCCCTGATGGACGCGTTCGACGCCGATGTGCTGATGTACGCCGCGGTGCCAGGCCATCCTCTCGGCAACCCGGTGTTGGCGCTGTTCCCGGATCCTCCGCCACACGATTCCGGCGTCTTCGCCGGAGTGGGGTCCATGCTGCTCGTGCCCGAGGTGCTCGCCAAGCCGACCCGCTCCGGTACTGACGACGAGGTCCGGGCCCTTGCCGCCCTGCTCGGTCGGCGCGACCTCTGCCCTCTGGACGAGGCGATCGCCTCACTGGCGGTGGCGCTCGGTGCTTCGTACGGCTTGAGATCGGCGGATGCTGTACATCTCGCCACGGCCGTGTCGGCCGGTGCCGACCGCTTCATCACCAACAATCGACGCGAGTTCTCCCCGGTGATCGAAGAGATCGCGGTCGCGTACCCCACCGACCTTCGGTAGCCATCCGGGCTCAGGTCGGGCGAGGCCGCAGTCTCGGACCCGCCTCCGTCGACCAGACAGGGAGTCGAGTTCCAGCGAGTGGTGTGGACCATCCGGACTCGGTTCCCGCTGTCTTGCGCCCTCGATCGATGCCCTGACCGGAGGCTCCGGAACGAAAGCTCGAGAGCGGGTGACGGGAATCGAACCCGCGTAATCTGCTTGGAAGGCAGAGGCTCTACCATTGAGCTACACCCGCGATGCTTCCCTGGCACCCCGCGGCGGTCGCCGGGCAGGCCAGGGCCGCTGCCGCCCGGGGTTCCGCTCCGGGACGGGCCGCGATACGCGAGAGTGTTGCACACCTGCGGGCGGTGCGTGGGCGGTCGGGCCGCGACCCCGGTCAAGGCTGCCAGAGGGGCTGGTCGACCGCGAACCCCACCGGATCTCCCCATCGGTTGCGGAAGGACACCTCCTGCACCGGACGGCGCGGGGCGACACCCCATCGGCCGGTCGGGTAGCCGAAGCTGACGCAGCACGCCATCGTCCAACTCTGGCCTTCCGGGACGCCGAGGATGCCGAGGACCTCGTCGCGGTGGAAGAAGCCGAGCACCGCGGTGAGCGAGCTGCCGACGCCCTCCGCCCGCGCCGCCAGCTGCGCGCTCCACACGGCGGGGAAGATCGACCCTCCCGTCGGATCGGCCTGGACGAAGGCGAACAGGTACAGGGGTACGTCGGCGAAGTGGTCGGCCAGCCAGTCGGCCGATCGTCTCACCTTGAGCATCTGGATGCTCTCGGGCGCCTCCGGGTCGGCTTCGGCGGCCGCCAGCCGGTCGGCATAGACGGTCGTCCAGAGCTGGTCGATGGCGTTCCGGTACAGGGGGGCGATGCGCCCGATGACGCCGGGGTCGTCCACGAGGAGGAACCGCCAGTTCTGGGTGTTTCCCCCCGACGGCGCCCGGATGGCCGCGTCGAGGATCCGCTCCTGCACCTCGATCGGAACCGGGTCGGGCCTCACCCGCCGCATCGCCCGCGTCGTGTACAGCGCCTCGTAGACGTCCATGGTGGTGGTTCCTCTCCTGGCTCGGCGGCGGGCGCGGTGACCGGTGGACAGTGCACCCCCGTGGCAACGTACCTCCTCCCGCCGTACCCTCGTCGCCGCCCGCTCCCGGTCCCGGGATGCGTGCTATGACGCTGGCATGCCACGGATGGAGCTGGAGACGGGAGCGCCTGCCGCCGGAGGCGGCTGCGTCGCGAGGGCGCCCGACGGCCGGGTGGTGTTCGTCCGCCATGCCCTCCCCGGAGAGCGGGTCGTGGCCGAGGTGACCGCGGAGACGGCGTCCTTCCTGCGCGCCGACGCGGTGGCGGTTCTCTCCGCCTCCCCCGACCGGGTGGCGCCGCCGTGCCGCCACGCCGGACCCGGGAGGTGCGGGGGCTGCGACTGGCAGCACGTGGCCCTCCCCGCCCAGCGCCGACTGAAGGAGCAGCTCGTCGCCGAGCAGCTCCGCCGTGTCGCCGGCGACACGCGATCGGTGGTCGTCGAGCCGGCCCCGGGGGAGACCGACGGGATGGGGTGGCGCACCCGCGTCCGGTTCTCCGTGGACCGCAGCGGGCGGATCGGGCTGCGCCGGCACCGGTCCCATGAGGTCGAACCGGTGGCGTCCTGCCCGGTCGCCTCCGACGACGTCAACGGGGTGGACGCCGGTCGGCACCGTTGGCGCGGGGCCCGGACCGTGGAGGTGGCGGCCCTGCCCGCCCGGTCGGGTGGCGGGCCGTCCGGCGCCGTGGTCACCGTCACGACCGCCCGGGGCCGGCCGATGGACGTGCCCCGGCTCGACGCCGGCTGTGTGGTCGACGGGCGGACCGTGCAGGAGCCCGGCGGGATGGACACCGAGGTGCTGGGGCACCGGTACCGGGTCTCCGGGGGCGTGTTCTGGCAGGCCCACCGGGGTGCTCCCGCCGTGTTGGCCTCTGCCGTGCTCGACGGCCTCGAGCCGATGGCGGGGGAGCGGACCGTCGATCTGTACGCCGGTGCCGGACTCTTCACCCTGATGCTGGCGGATGCCGTCGGCGCGAGTGGATCGGTGCTGGCCGTGGAGAGGAACGCCCGGGCATGCGAGGACCTGACGGTCTCGGCGCGCGGCTTCCCGCAGGTGTCCGTCCTGCGGGCCGCGGTGGACGCCGATCTGGTGGCATCCCGGATCGGGAGCCCCGACCTGGTCGTCCTCGACCCCGCGCGCGAGGGCGCCGGCCGACCGGTGATGGCCTCCCTGAGGGACCTGCGCCCGTCTCCCCGGCGGGTCGCCTTCGTCTCGTGCGATGCGGCGACGTTCGCACGCGACCTACGGGTCCTCACGGACGCCGGGTGGACGATGCCCTCGCTCCGGGCCTTCGACCTGTTCCCGATGACCGAGCACGTCGAGCTGGTGGGCGTGCTCGTGCCACCCGTCACGACGTGACGGTGACGGTGGCCCGCAGCGGAAGGACCGCCGAGGACTGTCCGACCGCGATGCCGTAGGTGCCGGGGACCGTGGTCCACGCCCCCCCGAGGTAGCACCGGAACGCGCTGGAGGGCACGCGCAGGACCTGGGTGGTGGTCTGGCCGGCTCGAAGGGTCACCGGGGCGAAGGCCACCAACTGGTCGGGTGGCTCGCCTGCCGAGGTGGGGAAGGTGAGGTATGCCTGGGGGACGGCGGTGCCGGCGGTACGGCCGAAATCGGTGACGCGGACGGTGAGCGTCACCCCCGATGCGGTCTGGTGCACGGACAGGTGGTGGAGGGAGAAGCCGGTGTAGGACAGGCCGAACCCGAAGGGGAAGAGGGGCTTGACCCCGGTGGCGTTGTAGTAGCGGTACCCGACGTCGAGACCCTCCGAGTAGGTGGAGGTCAGGCCGATGCCGGGCCACTGGGCAGGCGTGTTGATCGGCGACGCGGCCATGCTGACGGGGAAGGTGACCGGGAGGTGACCGGACGGGTCGACCGCTCCGAACAGCACGGCGGCGATAGCGGCCCCGTCCACCTGGCCCGGGTACCAACCCTCCACGACACCGGCCACCCGGTCGAGCCACGGCATCGTCACCGGCCCGCCGGTGTTGAGGACCACCACGGTGCGAGGGTTGGCGGCGGCGACCGCGGCGATGAGGGCGTTCTGGTCACCCGGCAGGGAGAGGGAGGGCCGGTCGAACCCCTCCGAGCTGTAGTCGCCGGCGAACACGATCGCCACGGACGAGCGCCGTGCCGCCGCCGCGGCCGACGCGATCGGGTCCCCGGCGAACTCCCAACCGAGGCGGAGGCTGCTCGGGATCAGTCGCTGTGGACCACCGAGCGCAGTCGAGTCGAACGGGTCCCAGCTGAGGAGCACCCGGTAGGCATGGCCTGCGACGAGGGAGACGGACTGCGACCAGATCCCGTGCACGTGGCTCTCGGGGTCGGAGACGACAGGTGCGCCGTCGAGGCTCAAGACGGCGCCACCGGATCCGTCGAGGGAGAAGGCGTAGACGCCGGTCTGGGGCGGGGTGAGGGTACCCGTCCACGTTGCGCTGACGTTGGTCCACGAGGCGGGGAGCTCCAGCGAGGTCCGGGGCGAGAACCCGGACCGGGACGCACCCAGGCCGTGGTGGGCCTGGTCGGGGGGCGGGTTCGCCCCTGCGGACGGGGTGACGGCCAGGACGGAGGGGTGGGCCCGCAGGTCGACGGCGATGTTGGGATCGACCATCTGGAGGGTCCCGGTGACGCCGGCCTGGGGGGTCACGGTGAGGGTCAGCCCGTGGCCGGTGCCGACCGACGGGGTGAGGTACCGGGACGGGATCGGCGGGTAGGGGCGGGTGGTACTTCCCCCGTCGACGACCCGGACCGAGACCTTGGTGCCGACGCGGGCGCGGATGGCGGCGACCGGGGTGACCGTGTACGGGGCGACCACCCCGGCGCTTCCGAACCCGGCCGTCACCGGCACCGAGTCGGCGTCGGCGCCGATCACGGCCACGGAGTGGAGCCGCGCCGTCCGGAGGGGGAGGACGGCACCCCGGTTGCGCAGCAGCACGGTCGAATCCTCGGCCGCACGGAGCGCGAACTGGCGGTGCGCGAGGGTATCGACCGGCGTCCCGGGGGTCCCGGTCAGCTGGCGGCCGACGAGGCCGGTGGCGAACATCTCGGTGAGCACCCGTTCGACGGCGGCGTCCACCACGGGGACGGGCAGAATACCCTCGTGGACCGAGGTGGCCAGGGCGGCGACACTCCCCGGCTTCAGGAGCGAGACCCCGGCTTCGAGTGCCGCCACCGGATCGTGGGCCGCTCCGAGGTCGGAACGGACGAACCCGCTGAACCCCCACTGGTCGAGGAGCTGGACCAGCTGGGGATCCTGACATTGGAACACGCCGTTGAGCTGGGGGTAGGCGCACATCACCGAGGCGACGTGCCCGGTGCGCACGGCGGCCTCGAAGGGAGCCAGGTAGATCTCGTGGAGGGTGCGACTGGAGACCACCGCGTCCAACGCTCCACGGTTGGTCTCCTGGTTGTACGCCACCAGGTGCTTGGCCTGGGCCAGCTCCCCCTGGGACTGGATGCCCTCGATGTCGGCCACACCCATGGACGACACGAGGAACGGGTCCTCGCCGAACCCCTCGAACGCGCGCCCGTTCTGCGGGACACGGTCGATGTTCAGGTTGGGACCTTGGACGACATCGAGGCCCTGGCCCCGGGCCTCCGAGCCGAGGACCGTCCCGTACTGCCGGGCGAGGGTCGTGTCGAAGCTGGCAGCGATCCCGAGCGGAGCCGGGAGCTGGGTGACGTTGGTATCGCCGTAGGCGAGGCCGGCCGGCCCGTCCTGGAGGGAGAGGCTCGGGATGCACAGGCGGGGCACCCCGGAGTCGACGTTCTCGTAGCCATGGGTGCTCACCAGAACGATCTCGCCGAGCTTCTCCTTCAGGGTCATCTTCCCCACCACCAGGGAGGCGAGCGCAGCCGGCGTGTCCCCCCTCGCCATCGCCTCTCTCAGCCACGGACACGATGCGGTGGTTACCCGCGAGGGCTCCCCGGCGCCGGAAGCGCTCCCCCCGCCCCCTGGTTCCGCACCTGGCCCGGGACCGGGGGATACCCCTCCGGGTGCGGTCCCGGAGGTGGTGGTCGCACTGGAGCTGGTTCCGCCGGCCAGCACCGCGGCCACGAGGCCGGAGACCAGGACGACACCGACCACCGCGGTCGCCACCGTACGACCGCGGGCCCGCCGCAGCTGCTCCGTGACCGGGATGGCGACCCGGGGGGCGGCAGGCGGTATCGGGTCGGTCGAGCGGTCTGGGCGGTGGCGCATCGGTCCCCACAACGTAGTCAGCACGGGGTCGGGGCGTGGGTCGTGCCGGCCGATGTCGCGAGCCGGGCGGGCGGGGAGCAGGCTGCCTACGCTGTCCGGATGGCCGAGTCGATGTCCGGGATGCAGTGGCGGTTCGACCCGCCCCCGGGTTGGCCCGCCCCCCCCCGGCCGGATGGGTGCCACCGGCCGGCTGGCAGCCCGATCCCGGTTGGCCGCCCGCTCCTCCCGGGTGGACGTTCTGGGTTCCCGCCATCCCACCCGCGCCCCCGTCTCACACGGATCCTGCACCGCCCGTCCCCCCCGCGCCTGTGCCCACGCGCCTCCCGGCGGGTGCACCGGCATCTGCTCCGTCGACGTACTGGGAACGTCACGAGGAGCACAAGCGGGAGAAGGCCCACGCGGTGGCGGTGCAGCACTGGGAGGCCGAGCAGCGGGTGCTCGATGACCGTTCCGCCGAGGTCGCCAAGGCGCTCACCGGGGAGGGGGTGGACGCGGGAGGGATCGCCGTCGCCCGTGGAGAGCATGCGCTCTGGGTCGGGGTCGCGGCACTCATCGAGCCCAGGCGAGGAGCTGGGCACTACCAGGGCGGATCGGCAGGTGTCAGTGTTCCGGTCCACGTGGGTGGCATGCGGGTCCGGGTGGGGCAGAATCGTGGGCACTACGTGGCCGGGCCGGAGGTGCAGACGCCCGTCGACCGCGGCCGGGTCGTCGTCACCGACCGACGGGTGGTGTTCGTCGGTGCGAAGGCGACGCGGGAGTGGGCGTACACGAAGCTGATCGCCATGACCTCGACCACCGACGGGAGCGGCGTCCTGCTCCACGTCTCCAACCGGGACAAGGTCTCCGGGCTGGTGGTGGACCGGCCGGCGAGCCTCGAGTACTTCGTCGCCGTCGGTCAACATGTCGTGGAGAACGGAGTGCGTGCAACGGTCGATGCCGCGGAAGCCGCAGCCGAGGCGCATCGGTCGCAACAGCCGGTGTGACTCGGCCGTGACCGGTCGAGGAGTGCCTCCGGCTACGTGGGAGACGACCCTGATGCACTGGACGAAGACACTCCCATGACCTTGATCCTCGACCCGGACCGCGCCGGCAATCGGCTGGAGCTGGCTGCCCTGGTGGCCGACGAGGGGACGGTGGTCGTCGTTCACGCCCTGTCCATGCGAGCGAAGCACGCACATCTGTGGCCCGGAGAACGGAGGTCCCGACCATGACCACCAAGCGACCACCCCTCACGATCGGCAGTCGATCGATTACCGACGAGCTGATCGTGAAGGCAGCGGAGCAGGCGGAGGCCGGCCTGGACACCGAACACCGTGTCCGCCGGCCTGGTGGCCGTCCCCTCCTCGGTTCGGCGCCGGCTGGGAACACCTCGGTCCGGTTCCCGCCCGATCTGCGGGACCAGCTCCGGGCCCGAGCCCAGGCGGAACAGGCTGCCGAGGCCGAGGTGATCCGCCGCGCCGTGCACGACTACCTGGAGCACCCCCCGGCCAGCTGAGCCGGTGCGATGACGGCGGCCAGTGAATCTCCCCACGGACAGCGATCAGAGCTCCCCACGGACGGCCATCGCCCTCCCCGCGAGGGTCCACCCGTTCAAGGTTCCCCCCTGGCATCGATGGAGCTGGCCAATCGGCTCATCGACACCAAGGGGGAACGGTGAGTTCCAACTGTCGTTGCAATGGACCGGTCACGATGACCGGGCAACCTCGAGCGGCGAACCGTTGGAGGACCCGGCATGGCAGGTGCAGCACGGTACGGAACAGCGCGAGGAGATGCCGGCGGCGGCCTACTCACCGCGGGTCACCGACGCCACGTTCCTCCCTACTTCTGGGTGCCGGCCGGCTGCGAGACCAGCCCGCCGAGCGCCAAACCGGGCCCGGACGCGCCACCGGTGCCCTCCCGTCAGGGGGACACCGGTTGGCTATTCATGGCACATCGTGGTGTTGCGTTGTCGCTATTCGAACTCGGGCGAGTTGTTGGCCGGTCTCCGTGCGCTGGACGAACTGACCGACTAACTCGCGAGGTACTGGTCCAGGGCGCGGCGGATGACCTCACTGGCGGAAGTGTGCTCTTCGGCGGCCCGGTCGTCCAGTGCCCGGCGGACCTCAGGGGGGAGCCGCACGGCGGTCAGCTCTGCCGCATCGGCACCGAGGGTGGGGCGACCGACTCTGCGGCGCAGGCGGGAGGGGTCGAGACCGGCCTCGGCCTTCTCTTCGGCCCGCCGCCAGAAGTCCTTGTCCATCGGCTCGCCGGTCTTGGCTTTGCGGGGTTCGGTCATGGAAGCAGCCTCCTGTACTTCCGGCGCACCGGCATGGCGTGGAAGGCGATCTCCTCGCCCTGTTCGTCCACGGCGGTCAGCACTTCGAGCAGGGTGCCGGTGATGTCGGGGCCGAGGTAGAGCACATAGGGACCGTCCATGTCGTCGTAGGCAACGAGCGCGTTGGTGATGGCGTGGCGGACGTCGTCGGCAGTGCAGCCATGTTTGAGTGCCGACTCTCGAATCTCCACCAGATTATCGTATAACGAAACTTCCGGACGACGAGGGCCTCGGATCAGACGGTGTCGATCTGTACCCGTCAGGGAACCCCGTGAAGCTGCTCGGTCTGACTGAACCCCTAGCGCCCGTGCTTACTACGCCATATGATGCAACGTATGGCGAGGCAAGGACGGGGTGACGATGGACTTGCTCGCTTCGGGGAGCCGGGCGTGCTGGTGCTCATGTCGCTGAGCGATGGACCAAGGCACGGCTACGCGATCACCACGGACGTGTTCGAGCAGACCGGCGTGCGCCTGGGCCCGGGCACCTTGTACGGCTCGCTGACCAAGCTAGTCGAGCGCGGGCTGATCGAGCCGGTCCCGAGCGACGACCGCCGCCGTCCGTATCGGATCACGGAAGCGGGCAGGGCGGCGCTCGCCCACCAACTGGCGAGTTGGGAACGTATCGTCACCGCCGGGCAGCTCCGGCTCGGGGGCCTCTCGTGATCCGCCTGCTTCTTGCCCTCTCCCCAAAGGCGTGGCGCCGCACCTACGGCGAGGAGTTCGCCGCGCTTTTGGAGCAGACCCGTCTCACCCCTCGCGCCGTCCTCGACGTGCTCGCCCAGGCAGCAACGTTCCACGCCAGCGCGCGTCGGACAAGGTTCCTGGTGGGTGCGGCGGTGCTGGTGTCGATCGGCGTCGAGGTCGTCGCCCGAAGGATGGGGCTGGCCGTCAACGTCGTATGGGTGCCCCACACGCCGGCACAGATGGTGGCGCTCCTCGCTCTGTTCGCCCCTTGGGCCGCGCTGGTGGTCCGGGCCGGTCGCGGTCGGTCACTCCACCCGCCCGCTCGCTCGTGATCGGAGTCGTCGTCGGCCACGTCGTCGTCTGGGTCGTTCTGCTCCTGGTCCTGCTCGGCCTCCTCATCCTCGCCGTGATCCGCCCGTCACCTCGGCGGCTCGCGAGGTCGGCTCGCTCCCGGCGGGTCGCCGGGTCGGCGTGCTACGTGCTCGGCGGCATCGTGGCGCTGTACCTCGTCGGGAGAGCCGTCGCCGAGTTCTTCACCGTGGACTACTCGAACCCCGCGAGCTACCGGGACAGTTGGGGCGGACCGAGCCTGGTCGGAGTGTTCCTCGTCCATGCCGGCACCGGTGCGGCAATCGCCTTCGCCGTCGTCGGCCACCTGCTTCGATGGTGGCCGCGATCACCGAGAGCCAACAAGGCAATCGAGGCCGCAACGCAGGAGCCGCAGAGACAGAACCGGTGACCCGAATGCCGTTGGCCGCGTTCGACGGTTGGGTCGAGACGAACTGGGCGGCGGTCGAGGTGGCTCGCAGCCGGTGGGATCGGCGCACTGGGCGCCCGTGACTCGGGTGCCTTCCCGCGCCTCGAGGTAGGTGCCCGCACCATGCGGCACCTTCGCCGGCGCGACCCTCGCGAACGGCAACCTGTACTGCCTCGCCGCCGCGCGCCCGCTGCAGGAGCTCGCGTCGCTCACGCGCGATACGAGCGAGGCCGAGCCGCGCGGCGCGAAACGGCTGGCCGCCCACCGAGGACGCGACGGCGCAGGAGCCTCGAGGAGCTCGCCGGCGCGGCGAGCGCACCGCCGTAGTCACGCGCCCGGCAAGCATCGCGGTCGAGTTCGAGTTCGCGAAACGCGCGCTCGAGCCGACCGGGATTCTCCGACGCGTCGCTCAGCGACGATCGAAGAGGCCGGACCCGAGTGTCACAGTCATACGAGAAAATGGTGAGGCCTGAAACGTGAAGAACTCGGAGTGGAGGTGGCGGGAATCGAACCCGCGTCCTCTAGCTTCTCCGTAGGCCTTCTCCGAGCGCAGCCGGTGTCAGGTTGTCGGGGCCGTCGCCGCTACCGGCGGCAGCAACGGCCCGTATCCGGCGAAGATGTCCCTGGTGGCCAGCCGGCGAAGCCGCTCAGGTGAGCCCTCCTTGATGGCGCCCGGTTCCGGCCCGGAGGACTGAGGCCGGTCGGACGTCGCAGGTTCTAAACTGCGAGCGCGAGCTGAGGCTCGGCGTTTGTTTTTGGTTCCGGCTCTTTAACGTGGCTCCGGAGACCACGGCTCGCTTCTCCTACATCGACGACCAGAGTCGAAGCCTGTCACCCCCTGGTGATGATGGCGCCGGACTCCCTGCCCGGCACACCGAGTGTAGCCGCCCGATCGTCCAGCGCTCCGGTCATGGACGTCCCGCCGCAACGCCGGGATGGTCGCGCCACCGTGCACCGTCCGCTTCCCCGTCGGCCGGCTCACCGTCGGTGCGAGCCGCGGGTGGCGGCACGTGCCTCCCGCGCCGCCTCGCGACCTGCATCCCGGGCGGCGATGGCGTGCCGTTTGTCGTACTGGCGGCGACCCCGTGCCAGTGCCAGCTCGACCTTGGCCCTGCCGTCCTTGAAGTAGATCGACAGGGGGACGAGCGTCAGGGACTGCTGCTGTGTGCGCCCCATCCATTCGTCGATCTGACGCCGGTGGAGCAGCAGCTTCCGCCTGCGGTCCGGGTCGTGCGCCCCGAATCCGTTGGCCTGCGCGTACGGGGGGATGTGGACGCCGAACAGCCACACCTCCCCGTCCACCACGCGGCCGTACGCGTCCTGGAGGGCGATCCGACCGGCGCGGAGCGACTTCACCTCGGATCCCTGCAGGACGACACCGCACTCCACGGTGTCGACGATGTCGTAGTCATGCTGGGCCCGCCGGTTGGAGGCGACCACCCGGTCGCCGCCTCCGGCCGGCGAACGTGGCCGGAGGCCCGCACCGGCCCCGGACGAGCCTCGCTGTTTGGCGGCAGTCATCCCACAGGACGGTAGTCGGCGGGGCCCGACGGCACCTCCGGGGGACCCGGGGGAGATGTCGGGCGCTCCCGGGGTCCTCTAGCCTGGCCCCGTGCTCTCCGTCCCTCTGCCCGCCTACCAGCAGATGATCGCCCACTGCCTCGAGGGCCTGCCGGAAGAAGCCTGCGGTCTGCTGGGCGGCGATCCCGCAGCGGGCCGAGTCGTCACCTGCTATCCGGCCCGCAACGCGGCTGCGTCGGCGACGCTCTACACCGTCGACCCGAAGGACCACCTGCTGGCGGACCGGGACGCGGAACGCGCCGGCGGCGCCCTCATCGGCGTCTTCCACTCCCACACCCACACCGATGCCTACCCCTCCGCCACCGATGTCGCTCAGGCTCCGGACCCGGACTGGCACTACGTGCTGGTGTCCCTCCGGGACATCCGACCGGTCGTCCGCAGCTACCGGATCGTCGACGGATCGGTGACCGAGGAACCGGTCGTGCTGCGATCCCGGTAGAATCCCCACCGGAATAGTCGTATTTCACCCCGGCCGGTGTCCTCTCGCACCGGGCGGGGCGGTCCCCGGCCGCTGCGAGCGCTCGCAGGTCCGACACCGGAGGACCGATCGAACGCCTGAGGAGGCCACGTGTCCGTCACTGTGCATCTGCCGACCGTCCTGCGGTCGCACGCCGGGGGAGCCAAGCAGGTCACGGTGGACGGGTCCACGGTGGGCGAGGCGCTCTCGGCGCTCACCCTCCGGTATCCCGGCATCGACGGGCAGGTGGTGGACGCCGAGGGCTCCCTGCACCGTTTCGTGAACGTCTACGTCAACGACGACGATGTCCGGTACCTGTCGTCGCTGGAGACGCCGGTGAGGGAAGGGGACGAGATCTCGATCCTCCCGGCTGTCGCGGGTGGGGCGATCGGCGCGGCCACCGCCCGGGTGCGGTGACCCGGTACCGGTCCGCGCTGGACCTGATCGGCAACACCCCGCTGGTCGACGTCTCGGAGCTCAGTCCCAATCCGGAGGTACGGATCCTCGTCAAGCTGGAAGGGCAGAACCCGGGCGGTTCCGTGAAGGACCGTATCGCGCTGGCGATGATCGAGCAGGCGGAGAAGGACGGGCTGCTGACGCCGGGCCAGACGCTGATCGAGCCCTCCTCCGGCAACACCGGGATCGGCATGGCGATGGTCTGCAAGCTCAAGGGCTACCACCTGGTCGTGGTGCTGGCCACGAACGTCTCCCCGGAGCGCCGGCAGCTCCTCGAGGTGTGGGGAGCGGAGATCATCGACTCTCCCGGGTCCGAGGGCTCCAACGGATCGGTGCGCATGGCCCGCCGGCTGGCCACCGAGCATCCGGAGTGGTGCTTCCTCTACCAGTACGCCAACGGCGCCAACCCGAAGGCGCACTACGAGGGGACGGGCCCGGAGATCTGGCGGGACTGCCCCGAGGTGACCCACTTCGTGGCCGGGTTGGGGACCTCGGGCACCCTCCTCGGCGCCGGTCGCTACCTGAAGGAGCAGAACCCGGGCGTCTGCGTGCTGGCCGTCGAACCGCCCGCCGGCGAGCTGGTCGACGGGCTCCGGAACCTCGACGACGGCTACATCCCACCGATCTTCCTCGACCACGGCGGCCGTGAGCTGCTCGACGGGAAGCGGATCGTCAGGCCGAGGGAGTCGATCGAATGGACCCGCCGGCTGGTCGACGTGGGGATCTTCGCCGGGATCTCCTCCGGTGCGGCACTGGCCGGGGCGGCGAAGACGGCCCGCTCCATCGACGCCGGGACCATCGTGGTCATCGCTGCGGACGGGGGATGGAAGTACCTCTCCACCGGGGCGTGGACCGACGACCTCGACGTGGTCGAGCAGCGGGCATCCCGGATCACCTACTTCTGACCACTGTCCCGATGCAGGAGCCGGACGGACCCCGCCCCTCCGCCGGCCTCACCGTGTCCGTCCTCGGGTGCGACGGGAGCTGGCCCGGTCCCGGAGGTGCGGGAAGCGCCTACCTGTTCCGAACGCAGGGCACCGCCGTGCTGGTCGACTCCGGTCCCGGGACGCTGGCGCGGCTCCAGGGGGTGTTGGATCCCACCATGCTGGACGCGGTCGTCATCAGCCACCGTCATGCGGACCACTGGTCGGATCTCCCCGTGCTGGCCACCTTCCTCCGGTTCTCCGGGCGCCACCGGCCCCTGCCGGTCCTCGCCCCGGCGGGCCTGGCGCAGCACACCCGCCTCGAGGGGGCCCCACTGCTCGCATGGCGGGTGGTCTCCTCCGGCGACCGGGTCGGGATCGGTGACCTGTGGGCGCGGTTCCACCGGACCGACCATGCAGGAGAGACGCTGGCCCTGCGCCTCGACGGCGCCGGCCGTTCGGTCGGCTACTCTGCCGACACCGGCCCGGGTTGGTCTCTCGCCGAGCTGGGCCCCGGGCTCGACCTCGCGGTGTGCGAGGCGACCTACACCAGCGGACACGAAGGGACGCCAGGACACATGAGCGGACGCCAGGCGGGGGAACAGGCCCGACGGGCCGGGATCCCCCGGATCGTACTGACCCACCGGTGGCCGACGGTACCGGCGGAAGCGGTCGCCAACGAGGCGAGCGCGGCGTTCGGTGCCCCCGTCGAGCAGGCGTTCCCCGGGATGGAGATCCGGCTGTGAGCGCGGACCGCCCCGTGACGACGGGTGTGGGCCGTGCCGACGGCCGGGCGATCGACGCGTTGCGAACGGTCCGGTTCGAACGGGATTTCACCGTCTTCGCCCCCGGATCGGTGCTGGTCTCGATGGGTCGGACCCGGGTGCTCTGCACGGCCTCCGTCGAGGAGCGGGTGCCACCGTGGATGCGGGGTTCGGGCAAGGGATGGGTGACCGCCGAGTACTCGCTCCTCCCGGGTTCCACCGCGGAGCGGGTCACACGCGAGGCAGCCAAGGGGAAGCAGTCCGGCCGCACCCAGGAGATCCAACGGCTGATCGGCCGCTCCGTTCGCTCGGTGTGCGACATGACCGCGCTCGGAGAGGTGCAGATCACGGTGGACTGCGACGTGCTGCAGGCGGACGGCGGGACGCGGACGGCATCCATCTGCGGCGCGTACGTGGCGCTCCACGATGCGCTGACGAGGATGGTCCGGCAGGGGACGCTGCGGGTCCATCCCTTGACGGACGCCGTCGCCGCGGTGTCGGTCGGTGTGGTGGACGGGGTGTGCATGCTCGATCTCCCCTACGAGGAGGACAGCCGGGCAGAGGTGGACATGAACGTGGTGATGACCGGATCCGGCAGGTTCATCGAGGTGCAGGGGACGGCGGAGGGCATGCCGTTCAGCAAAGGTGAGCTGGACGAGCTGCTGAGCCTCGCAGAGCACGGGATCGCACAGATCCTCGACGCCCAGGCGGCAGTGCTCGCCGACGCGCCTCCTGCTCGGTGACGATGTTGCGATTGGTGTTGGCGAGCGCCAACCCCGACAAGGTGCGCGAGATCGTCGCACTCCTCGGGGCGGTCCCGGGGTTGGAGCTGGTTGCACGGCCATCCCACGTTCCCGAGGTCGTCGAAGACGGGGAGACCCTGTTGGACAACGCCCGGCTCAAGGCGCGCGCCCTGAGGACAGCGACCGGAGAGGCCGCGGTGGCCGACGACACCGGCCTCGAGGTCGAGGCGCTCGGCGGTGCCCCCGGAGTCGAATCGGCTCGGTTCGCCGGCGAGGATGCCACCTATGCCGGGAACGTCGCCAAGCTGATCTCCGAGCTCGATCGGGTCGGGGCCGTGACGCCGGACCGACGCCGTGCCCGGTTCCGTACCGTGGCGCTGGTGGCGTTCCCCGACGGTGACGAGCTCTGGGCCGAAGGCGAGGTGCGCGGGACCATCGCGACGGACCCACGCGGTTCCGCAGGGTTCGGTTACGACCCGGTCTTCGTGCCCGACGACAGTGGGGGCCGGACGTTCGCGGAACTGACGTCCGACGAGAAGGAGGCTGTCTCCCACCGAGGTCGCGCCTTCAGGGAGCTCGCCCGCCGGTTGGCGGACCGGGGATGACCGTTCCGAAGGACCTCCGAACGGTGGAGACAGAGGGTCCCGGTGTGGTGCGGGTCAGGCGACCCCGCTGCCTGATGGCGCCCCGTTGCCGCCGGCCCACGGGTCGCCGGCGATCGGCGGCGGCATCACCGCCACCTCGGCGGCATCGCCCGACCGTTCGTCCACCGCACCGACGGCCGGGGACGCGCCGCCCAATGGGGGGGTGATCGGGACCTCACCCGTGAGCGGGGCATCGGCGGTCGCGGGCGAGGGAGCGGGCGCCATCGAAGCAAGTGGCTCGCCCGACTGCCTGGCGACGGTCGAACCGGATCCTCCCCCTTCCAGCACGATGAGGCCCGCTTCGCTCAGATCACGCAACGTCCGCAGTCCGGTGATCTGGTCTCCACCGATCACGTCGAGCACGGCCTTGACCGACTGGCCTCCGGTGCCGATCGTGGTCAGGAGCTGCCACTGATCCCCCCGGATCTGGACATCGTCTCCCGGAGGGGTGGGCGAGAGGCTCACCGTGGCGTCGAGGGGGACCACCTGGCGGATGTCCCGCCACTCGTCGACCTGGGGACCCACTTCGTCGAGCACCGCCCGCACCGAAACCCGGGGCTGTCCGCTCGAGGAGGTCAGCCCCGCAGTGAAGTAGAACCAGCCCTCTCCGACGCAGGCCAGCTCGAACACGGCCTGACCGATGGTGGTCGCCGCCCCGACGTGGGCATTGGAGAGCTCGCCCTCGCCCAACCACAGCCGGCCGTCGACGCCCGACCCGACCACCTGGAGCTCCCCCGTCTGCTGCGTGTCCGCAAGAAGGGACAGGATGTCGGAGAGCGAGAAGACGCTCAACGACCCGACGAGTGACGCTGCCGGGGCTTCGCCCGAAGACTGGATCTGGCTCATAGTGGTTCCCTTCCCGTTGACTCGCCGCCGCGCGAGGTTAGGCGAGATGCCTGCCCTCTGACCAGGGGTGCGTTTTCTGCGCCGGCCCCGCCATGCGCAGTGGCGTGCGCATAGCTGCGAGCTGCCCGCAGGCGCCGGACGACGCGTGGTGCCCCTGCCCCCATGATCTCCCCCGTCGCTCCGCTCGTGGCCCGCAGAATAACCGCGAAGCGTGGCGCACCACACGCTCCAAGTCGCCATTGTGCCCGCTGGACGGGACGTTGTCGACCGGGATGTCCGCATCGGACGCTCCGACGTCCGGCGGATGGCGGTCCCGAGCGATGCGGTCGGTCCGACGGGTCCCGTTCCGGCTACCCCGAGACGCTTGCGACTACTCTCGTGTGATGGCCCCGACCGCTCGATGGCATGTGGCGGCGGACGTGGTCAAGGACGGGCTGGCTCGCCTGGCTGCGGCCAGCCCGGTGGGAAGGGAGGCGATGGGACAACTCGGACGCGCCCTCGTCGCCGCGGCCGACACCGGGCACGCTGTGGCCGCGGCACGTTCGGCTGGGGTGGCGGCAACCTACGGCGGCAGCTACTTCGGCGAGGGCCGGGATGCTTCGGGTGACCGGGCAGGTCGTTCCGGCTACGCGCGCTACGACCGGGTCGCCTCGAACGCCGACATCGCCGGATGGCTGCTGTGGCGGAACTTCCGGGTCGACCGGTCGCTCGACGTCGGGTGCGCGACCGGGTTCTTGGTCGAGGTGCTGCGCGAGCGCGGCATCGACGCCGAGGGCTGCGACGTCAGCCCCTTCGCCATCGCCCATGCCGCACCCGGGGCACGCGGACACGTCCGGGTCGCCAACCTGTTCGCGGGCCTGCCCTGGGCCGACGGGACCTTTCCGCTGGTCTCGGCGCTGGAGGTCCTCGAGCACCTGCCGCCCGACCGGGTGCCGGCGGCGTTGGGGGAGTTGCGCAGGATCTGCGGCGGGTACCTCTACGCCACCATCCCCTCCTTCGGTGCCAGCGCGTCGGGACCGGGCGGGCACTTCGTCGGGAAGGTGCGGCCCGACCGGCTGGACCACTACCGCGGGCTCCCGCAGAACTACCGTGGCCCGGTACCCGCCGAGGACCTCGCCACCGACGGGGAGGGACAACCCGTCGAGGGCCACCTGACCATCGCCTCGTTCGAGTGGTGGACCGAGCGCTTCGCCGAGGCGGGGTTCGTACGACGAGTCGACGTGGAGCGCCGCCTCTACGCCGACATCGAGCCGGCCGGCCTCGCTCCCTTCTGGAACCTGTACGTCTTCTCGGTGGTGGACGCGGATCCCACGGTGGCCGTCCCCCGGGAGCCCGACCGCACCCTGGTCGAGCTCGGCCTCGACCACCCGTTGGTCTCGACGCCGGGGAAGGAGAGCCGATGAGCGAGGGATCGGGAACCTTCCCTGCGCAGGACCCGTACGGGGCGTTCGAGCATCTCCGGTTCGAACGCCGGACGGACTCGGTGCTGGTGGTCACCATCGACCGGCCGGACGTCCTCAACGCGGCGAACGAACGGCTGCACCGCGAGCTCTCCGAGGTGTGGCGGGTCATCGACCACGACGACCGGGTGGCCGTCTCGGTCGTCACCGGCGCCGGACGCGCCTTCTCCGCCGGGGGGGATCTGGAGATGGTGGAGCGGATGACCCGGGACCACGCGACGGTGCTGGAGCAGTGGCACGACGCCGGAGCGCTGGTGGACTCCATGCTGGCCTCGGTGAAGCCGATCGTCGCCGCCGTCAACGGCGTCGCCGTCGGGGCCGGGCTGGCGGTCGCCCTCCTGGCGGACGTGAGCATCGTCGGAGAGTCGGCCAGGCTGTCGGACGGCCATGCCCGGCTCGGAGTGGCCGCCGGCGATCACGCCGCGCTGCTGTGGCCGTTGCTGTGCGGCATGGCGAAGGCGAAGTACTACCTCCTCACCGCCGACTTCGTCGACGGACCGGAGGCGGAACGGATCGGTCTGGTGACGCGGTGCGTCCCCGACGACGAGGTGCTCGAGGCTGCGGTGGCGGTCGCTTCGCGGCTCGCTGCCGGGAGCCGGAGCGCCACCCAGTGGACCAAACGGGTGTTGAACCGGTGGCTGGCCCAGGCGGCACCGACGTTCGGGGAGTCGCTGGCACTGGAGATGCTGGGGTTCCTCGGTCCGGATGCGGCCGAGGGCGTCCGAGCTGTCAGGGAACGCCGCGACCCACAGTTCCCGTCGGCGGGCAACACGGGCGGGACCACTGGATGAGGACCCGCCGACGCCTCAGGCGGTCGACGCCTCAGGCGACGGTGACCAGGGTCCCGATCGGGGTGAGTGGCCACACCACCGCGGCGTTGGCGGGCGGCATCTCCACACAGCCGTTACTCTGGGGGAACCCGTAGCTGGCACGCACGAACCCATGGAGGGCGTCGCCGCCGCTGAAGTAGCTGATCCAAGGGATGCCAGGATCGACGTACTTCGTCCCGTTCGGGTTGGTGCCCGACATCGTCTGCGAGGTGTAACGGAGATAGACCGGGAACGTGCCCACGCTGGTCAGGGCGCCCGCCACCCCGGTGTTGGCCGGAGTGTTGTACACCGGCGCCCCGTCGCTGTAGACGGTCACCGTCTCGGGGAGGGCTTCCGAGACGCTGACGTAGTTGTAGGCGGCCGTGTCGACGGTACCGGCCGCCTGGGCCGCCAGCAACGCCTCCCACACCGCCGGGCCGGCGATCCCGTCGGTCTTCATGTTGTGCTGGCTCTCGAACGTCATCACCGCGCCCTGGGTGATGACGTTGGCGGAGCCCGGCGTCCAGAGCGACTCGAGCGAGGCCGGCTCGTTCCAACGCCAGGCGAACGTCCCCTCCTGCGGTTGGGCCGCCTCCTGCGGGGCGGCCAACGGCGCGGACGGGGTGAAGCTCAACGGAAGGTAATCGAGGGAGGCCAGGAGCTGCTGGAGTCGGAGGAACCCTCCCGTGGCCACCGTGAACTGAGCGGTGGTCGGGGTGCCCAGCGTCCGACCCGACGCGCCCGTGGTCGACGCCGGCACGGTGATGGTCTCCGTCGACGACGGGATCAGCGGGGCGGCGGCCACGAAGGTGTAGACGGTCGGCGTGAGGAGCTGCCAGGACCCGGCCACCGCAGGAGCGAGCGTCGGCGGCGGCGAGCTGGAGCTCAGGGGGGCGGAGAACTGCACCGAGATGGCCGCGTCCGTGGCCACCGCGGTGGCGCCTGCGGCCGGGGAGGTGGCGACAACGTGGAGCGGGGGAGCGCTGAGGGCGGCAGGGGTCCCCTTGGCGACGCCGGGGGCCGCCGCGCCACTCCCCCCGTGGATCCCCTTGGTGGCGACGACGGCGACGCCGGTTCCGACCACGGCCAGGGCCACCACCACGACGGACACGACGAGGAGGCGCGACGTCCCCCGGCTCGACCGGGCGCTGCGTCGCGCATGGACGCGGGTACGGGATCGGGATCGGGACATCGGCACCTCCGCCCCCACCGTACCAGCAGGGATTCCGGAACGGGGTCGCGATCGTTCCCGACCGCACCGGTCGACGGGACGGTCAGCCGGTCGCCGGGAGGCCCGCATCCCGCGCCACCGCGTCCCGGAGCGAACGGGCGACCGCGTCGATCGCCCGCGGATCGACCAGCTTCCCGCCCCCGACCGTGCGCACGTAGAAGGCGTCGACCACGGCGGGCCCGAAGGTGGACACCCGCGCCGAGGCTACGTCCAGACCGTTGGCACCGAGGGCCCGCGTGATCCGGTGCAGCTGTCCGACGACGTCCTCGGCGCGCACCTCCACCACGCTGGCCCGCTCCGAGGCACTGTTGTCCACCGTCACCCGTGCCTCGACCAGTTGGGGGGCGACCGAGCGCCGCTCGTTCCGGTAGGTGTGGGCCTTCTCGGCCAGACGGGTGTCGAGCGCGAGCCGCCCGGCGCCCACCGCGGCCAGGTCCTCGGCCAGGCGGGCGGCCGCCGGCCAGCGGCCACGGGCCGGCTCGGCGGTGAAGACCTCCACGGCCACGCCGTCCTCGCCGGTCACGTCCGCCGACCGGACGTTCAGGCCGTGGAGGGCCAGGACCCCGGTGACGTCGGCCAGGAGGCCAGGTCGGTCGGGCGCGACCACGGTGACCACGGACCCGTCGATCGAGAGGGCGGGCATCCCCTGCGACCGGACCGTCTCCATCACCGCCTGCAGTTCCTCGGTCAGCCAGGGGGAGCGCGGCAGGGACCGTTCGCCTGCCAGCAGGAGACCGGTCCGTTCGACCAGGTCCGATACCAGCCCCGCCTTCCAGGGCCCCCACGCCGAGGGCCCGGTCGCCAGGCCGTCGGCTTCGACCAGGGCGGCCAGGAGGTCGAGGGTGGCCGGGTCGCCGACCTCGTCGGCCACCCGTCGTGCCGTCGCCGGATCCTCCAGGTCGCGCCGGGTGGCCACCTCCGGCAGAAGGAGATGCAGTCGCACCATGGTCACCAGCGTCTCCACGTCCGCCGGCGCCAACCCGAGCCGGGTGCCGACGGAGGCGACGACCTCCATGCCGGCCTCGGTGTGGTCCCCGGGGAATCCCTTGCCGATGTCGTGGAGCAGCGCTCCCAGCAGGAGGAGGTCCTGCCGCTCGACCCGGTGGGCGATGGTGGCGGCGTTGGCGGCGGTCTCGAGCAGGTGCCGGTCGACCGTGAACCGGTGGTACGGGTTGCGTTGCGGCTTGTTGCGGACAGCAACCCACTCCGGCAGATAGCGGCTGAAGAGCATCCGTTGTTCGAGCGCCTCCAGCGCGAGGACGGCCGGAGGACCGGCGGCGAGGGCACGGACCAGGACGGAGCGGAGGGGCACCGACCACGGGGAGTCGGGCGCGGGTGCCTTGCGGCCCAGCAGGTTGAGCGCATCCCGGGAGATGGGGAGGGAGTGCTCGGCGGCGGCGGCGGCGAGCCGGAGGGAGAGCGAGGCGTCTCCGCTGACGTCCGCCTCGTCGGTGAGGACGACCTCTCCCTCCACCACCGTCAGGCCCGGCTCGCTCGGGCCGATCTGCCCGTCGGAACCGCCGGTTCGCGAGCGGCGGCGCCTCCGGCGACCGGGCTGTTCCGACCTGCTGCCCTGACGGCGCCAGGCGTCGTCGCTCTCCCACGACACGGTGCGTCCGGCCCCCGCCACCGCGGCCATCAACCCGTCCGAGTCCGCCTCGCCCAGGGCAGCCGCGACCTCGTCCTGGCTCTGGAGGAGCAGCTTGTCGAGCGCGCGACCCGCGCGCCGGTGGAGTGCCACCCGGACGCGCGTCAGCACCGAACGGGCGTCGTCGATCGCCGTCGTGTCCACGTAGTCGGCCAGGGAGGGAACGGCCCCGACGAGTGCGGCGAGCGCCGCCACATCGCGTAGCCCGCCATGGGCTTCCTTGAGGTCGGGCTCGAGGAGGAAGGCGACGTCCCCGTGGCTCGCGTGCCGTTCGACGACGAGATCGGCGAGGACGTCGAGCCACGGCGGCTTCTGCCGGGCCCACCGCTCGCGGGCGCCGCTCACCAACGGTTCGGCGGCCTTGGGATCGCCGCAGACCACTCTCGCGTCGAGCAGCCCGAGCGCCACCCGGAGGTCCTCGCCCGCCAGGTCCAGTGCCTCGTTGGGACTCCGTACGCTGTGGTCCAACGAGATCCCCTCGTCCCAGACCGGGTACCAGATGCGGTCGGCCAACGCGGAGACGTCGCGCCTCCCCCGGTGGACCAGCAGGACGTCGAGGTCGCTGTAGGGGCTGAGCTCCTTGCGACCGTACCCGCCCACTGCGACCAGGGCGATGCCCCGGGGATCGCCGTCGGTGGCCGTGTCGAAGAGCTCGGTCAGCCAGGAGTCGGCCACTGCGGTGTACGCACGACAGAACGCGTCCCCCTGGAGGTCGGGGCGATCGATGAGCGCCTGGCGACGGTCGCGCAGAGACATCCGCGGACCGTACCACCGGTCCCGGGAGGACCGCTCCGCTCAGGAGCCTCTGGCGCCCCCGCCGCCTCCTGTGATCGATCCGACGCTACCGTGGAGCCATGGCCTCAGACCGTGGTTCCGAAAAGAGTGGTTCGGGGCTCCGGGCCCTCGACGGCGTGCTCCTCGTCGGGGCCGGGATCGTGGCGGTCGTCGTCCTGTTCGCGCTGTTCCACTTCATCGCCGGAGTGATCTGGTTCGCGGTCAAGACGGCGGTGGCGGTCGCCGTCGTCGCCTGGGTGGGATGGCTGCTGTTGCGGAGGCGTGCTTGAGCCACGGCGCCGTCCGGCCCCCGATACCGGCATCGCCCGGGCGATCGGCGGTGGGATCACCCGGTGGTGGGTCCGACTCCACCCGGTTCCTCCCCGCTTCCTTGGCACGGTAGAGCGCGACATCGGCCCGACGCAGGAGCGACCGTCGATCCTCCTGCCCGTCCCAGGTGGCGATCCCCGCGGAAAAGGTCGGTGGGTGGGCCCCGCCGGGCAGGGTCTCGGAACGCGGCATGGTGGTCCGCAACTGTTCGACCAGCGTGCGCGCCCCGTCCTCCCCCGTGCCCGGGAGCAGGAGGCAGAACTCCTCGCCGCCGAAGCGCACGACGACGTCCTGTGCCCGCACGCCGGATCGCAGGGACCTGCCGACGGAGCGTAGGACGTCGTCCCCGGCCAGATGGCCCCAGCGGTCGTTGAACGTCTTGAACTCGTCGAGGTCGACCATGGCCACGCTGAACGCCTCCCGGGAGCGGGCCGCATGGGCGAGCATCCTGTCCAGCACCTCGCGCATGCCCCGCCGGTTGGTCAGTCCGGTGAGGGGATCGGTGACCGCCTCCTCCCGGAGCTCGTCGACGAGGACGACGCGCTCGGCGATGCCGGCGACCAGCTGACCGGAGGTCACCGCGCTGTTCAGCGTGGAGACCGCCAGGAACGGGACGCGGTCGCGGGTGGCCACGATCACGATGTCCGTACCGGACGCCGTCCGGTTGGGGATGTACATCGAGTGGTCGATGTGGACGACCCGTTGCGTGTCTCGCGCCCGGCGGATGCCGCCCTCGACGGTCGCAGCCGTCGCCCCTTCGGGTGCCGGTCCGGCCGAGGAGCCGCGCCCGCCGGGCTTCCCCCGCCGGTAGTGGGCGACGGGCTCCAGGGCGGCCCCGGCCGGTCCGGCGTGGACGACCAGCGAGTCGGCGGCTGTGGCCGAGGCGAGCAGGGGCAGGCACGGCTCGAGTCCGCCGGGCCAGGAGTGGACCCGCTGTGCGGTGGTGGCGAGCTCGGACACACTCTCCGCGATGCGGATCGACTCGAGGAACTGGCGGACGGCGAAGTGGACGGCCAGAGCGGCCCCGGCCCACGCGGCGCCGCTCACCGCGACCGTCCAGACCAGGGTCTCCGCATGGTGGCCGCTCTTGAAGTGCACGACGACCCCGAGGGCGCCCAGGGCTAGGAGCCAGGTCGCCGCCATCATGGTCACGTTGCCCATGATGGCGGCGACCAGGAGCGGAAGGAGGAAGAGCACGTAGTAGGTCCCGACGACCCCGCCGGCGGTCAGGTTGAGGATGGCGACGATGGCGATGGCGATGCAGATCTGGAAAAAGGAGAACCACGGCCGGAGGAGCTCCGACCTGCCCTGGCGGGCCCGCCGGAAGTCGACGTAGGTGCTGGCGACCAGCACGGCGAGGAGCAGGACGCCGATGCCCGACGCCACCGGTCGGAACGGCGCCCGGTGGTAGGACTCGACGGCGGCCCCGTAGATCGGGATCGTGGCGTAGATGACGAACGCGATCCTCACCACGACGGACATGGAGCCGATCGGGGAGCCCTTGTCCTTGTACCGAATCGTCGGCCACCTCACTGTCACGGAGCGTAGCGGCGTAACACGGAGCGTGGGGATCCACCAGGGGACGCCGGTGCCGAACGGGCCCCCGGGTGCCTGGCCGACCGAAGGGACCGGCGGCCTGCGACGGGCGGTCGCGCGGCCGGATCCCCCGCGACACGTCGCCTGGCACCGGCGGGTGTCCCGCCGGAGGGCGGTCGGAACGGCGTCAGAGGAGCGACTCGAACAGCTCGATGTGCTCGGCCACCATCCGCTGGGTGGAGAAGTAGCCCTCGACGGCGGCGCGGCAGTCCGAGCGTCGCAGCTCCGAGAGACGGCCGAGGGCCTGGACCATCTCGGCATCGTCGGCACAGAGGAAGCCGGTCCTTCCGTCGTCGACGACTTCCGGGGCAGCTCCCTCGGGGAACGCGAGGACGGGTGTCCCACACGCCATCGCCTCGATCATCACCATGCCGAAGGGCTCGTTCCAGCGGATGGGGAAGAGCAGTGCCGCGGCACCGGCCAGCAGCTCGAGCTTCCGTTGGTGGGACACCTCTCCGAGATAGGCGGCATCGGGACCGAGCAGAGGTTCGACCTGCTCGGTGAAGTACTGCACCTCGAGCGGCTCCCGCATCTTCGCCGCCAGGAGGACGCGCATGCCCGCGGCCCGGGCGATGGCGATGGCGCGGTGGGCTCCCTTGTCCTCGGCCATCCGACCGAGGAACACCACGTAGGGGCCGTCCTTGTCCCCGGCGCCGTCTCCGACCGGGAACATGGAGGCGTCGACGCCGTGGTGGATCACCCGGGCGATCGGCACCTCCGGCGCGGCACGGTGCTGGGCGTGGGAGATGGCCACGATCGGGACGCGGCCGGCGAGCGCGCTGTACAGGTCGGTGAGCTCGTCGTTGAACGGTCCGTGGATGGTGGTGACGACCGGGAGGTCGGGGAAGCCGGCGGCATGGAACGGCCCCATCATGGTGTGGTCGTGGACGACGTCGCACTCGCGGACGGCCTGGTAGGCGTGGATGACGTGGCGGATCTCGGGGACGGCCATTCCGATCCGCGACCCTTCGGCGGTGGGCAGCACCCATGCCCGGGGGACCGGGCAGGTCGAATCCCCGGTGGCGTAGAGCAGGACCTCATGACCGGCTTCCTGCAGTCCCCTCGCCAGCTGATCCACCACCAGCTCGATGCCCCCGTACAGCGTCGGCGGGATGGGAGTCCACGGTGGAGCGATCAATCCAATGCGCATGGGGAGATTCAACCACCTGGGGGGCGGGCTAGGATTCGGCGCCTGGGCGGCGTGGCCGAGTGGTTTAGGCAGGGGCCTGCAAAGCCCCGTACGGCGGTTCGATTCCGCCCGCCGCCTCCAGTTCATCGGGTGTCGGCCCTGCATCGGGTGTCGGCCCTGCATCGGGTGTCGGCCCTGCATCGGGTCTTGGCGCGGTGTCAGGCGACTGAGCCGAGCTCCGGTCTGCGAGGGAAGGCGTGGGCGGTCTTCGAGGGGAGGCGGGGTGCCGTGGCGGGAGCACACGAGTGCGCCCGCTCGCGTTCCGCTCCTCGCACGGCGGACGGGCCGGCCCCGCCCGGATCGGGCACCGGCATCGGATCCCTTCCGGAGCCGACCCGGTGGGGTCACCGCCCGTCCGGGCTTCCCCCGGGTGGTAGCGTCTCCCGCCAAGGGCCGTTGGCGCAGTTGGTAGCGCACTTGCATGACGCGCAAGGGGTCAGAGGTTCGAGTCCTCTACGGCCCACGCTGGTCGCTGGTTGCTGAACGCCCGGCTCCGGACCGAGCGCCAGTGACGAAGGTGATCTCAGCCCGAAAGCGGACAACCGTGGTCGGAACCGTTCCGGGACCGGTCCCGGCGATCCGGCCGGCCGGGAACGTCCCCGCACCGTCCAGCGGGACGGATGCCGAGGTCAGTCCTCCCGGGCCCGTCGCAGCACGGCCACCACGTCGTCGTAAGCGCGGCGCAGGTCGGCGAGCGCGGCCTCGACCCCGTCAAGCGTGGCGCGCAGCGACCCGGCGGTGTCGCCCGGGATCCGGGCCAGCTGCGACCGGGCCGCCAGGTAGCTGTTCTCGGTGACCTCGAGCTGCTTGTGCACCTCGTCGCGCAGATCCAGGGTCCCGAGGTCGAGCTGCACCCTCAGCTCGTCGAGGCGGGTGCGCCATCCTCCGAGCGCCTGCTGCAGGGCGTCCACCCGCCCGCGGTCAGCTGTCCCATGCGGCACGTCATCCCTGTCGCCGTTCCCGTCCTTGATCTCCGATCCGTCCATGACCCTCTCCTCGCTGGCGCCCGCGGCATCCGCGCCGACGGTCCCTTCGGACCCGTGCGCGACCCGCCCCGCCAGCTTGCGCCCAGTCCCAGCGTGCCGGCAGGGCCGAAGGACCCTTCGGCCGCCAGCAGGGATGGCGAACCCCACCGGGCATCGGGGGGACCTGACCAAGAGGGTCACGGCGTGTCATCCTCGTGTCCATGGGAACGACGCGGGGTGCACAGGGGGCGGTGGCGCCGACCGGTGCGGCGACCCCGCTCCACGTGGCCGTACCCGCCGGCGGCGAACGCCATGCGATGGTCGGGCATCCGGAGGACCCCAGCCGGGTGGACGCGGTGCTCGCCGGAATCGGCGACCTCAACCTCGGCGACGCCCTGGTGACGGTCGAGGCGCGACCGGCACCACCGCAGGCCTTGGAGCTGGTGCACGACCGCGCCTACCTCGAAGGGTTGGCGACCTTCTGCACCGCCGGCGGCGGGGCGATCGACGCCGACACCTACGCCACCGAGGCGACGTGGGACATCGCCCGGGCGACCGCGGGCGGAGGCCTGGCGGTGATCGATTCGCTCCGGCGCGCCGGGAACGGGATCGGCTTCGTGGTGGCCCGTCCCCCGGGCCACCACGCGCTGCGCGACCGCGCCATGGGGTTCTGCCTGGTGAACAACGTGGCGGTGGCCGCCGCCACGTTGGCGGCCCAGGGCGAACGGGTGTTGATCGTCGACTGGGACGTCCACCACGGGAACGGCACCCAGGCGGTCTTCTGGAACGATCCGGATGTCTTGTACGCGTCCGTCCACGAGTGGCCGCTCTTCCCCTGGAGCGGGGCGGCGCGGGAGGTGGGCGGCCCGGCGGCGATGGGCCGGACCCTGAACGTCCCCCTGCCGCCCGGGGCCACCGGGGACGTCGCCCGCCGGGCGATCGAGGAGCTCATCGCCCCGGCCGCCGAGAAGTTCGGACCGACCTGGGTCCTGGTGTCCGCCGGCTTCGACGCGCACCGGGCGGATCCGTTGGCGGACCTCGCGTGGTCGAGCGGGGACTTCGCAGCCATCGCCCGCACGGTTGCGGAGCTCGTCCCGGGTCGGGGTCGGCTGGTGCTGTTCCTCGAAGGGGGCTACGACCTGTCCGCCCTCCGGGCGTCCGTGACCGCGACCTTGGGCGCGCTCACCCAGGACCGCTTCCGGGCGTCCGAGGAGGAGACATCGGGTGGCCCGGGGATGGAGGACGTGACCGCGGCCGGCAGCCAACGCGACCGGGCGCTCGAAAGTGGTGGCGAGCCTGCGTAGCGGTCGGGTCCTGATCGCCGCCGGTCCGGCGACCGTGTCCCGGCTACGGGATGGGGCTTTCGGCCCTGGTGCCGGCGGAGCCGGATCGGAACAGTGGGTCGCGTGAACGGACCGACGGCGCTTCCCTCGCATACGGTGGCGGGCTGATGCCCTTCCTCCACGACTTCCGTCTCGTCGAGCGCCCGTACGAGGACCTCGCCGCACGGTTGGAGACCGACCCGGCGGAGGTCCTCTCCCGGGGGCTGGACGCGGCCCGGCGACAGGGGGAGTACCTGCGGGGGAGGGTGGGACCGACCGGTTGGCCGGCCTTCGTGGCCAAGACCGTCGAGCTGGGCGTCGGCGACCTCCGTCGGGACGATGCGGGGATGCTGCTCGCCTTCTCGTGGGAGGCCGTCGGGGGGTCGTCGCTGTTCCCGAGGATGGACGCGGACCTCGAGGTGTCCCCGTTCGGGGACGTCGGCACCCAGGTGGTGCTCCAGGCCCGCTACCAGCCCCCGGGTGGCGCCGTCGGGCGCGGCGCCGACCGGGTGCTGCACCGGGTGGCGGAGTCGACCATCCGCGCCTATCTCGCCGGCGTCTGCTGCGCCCTGGAGGGGGAACCTCCCCCCGCCGTCCGGTGATGCCCCCGCCCCCGCCCCAGTGCCAGTGCCAGAGCCTGGGGGCCGCCGGGCCCGCCCCCCGCCGGAGCGGTGGTTCACCCCCGGCGGTCGATCCGGAACCGTGACCCCGGCACGGGGGGAGCACGGTGAGACGGTCCCGCTCGATCGGGCCGAGGCGTGGATCTTCTCCCTCGAACAGGTGCTGGTGGACACCGGACGCCAGCGCGAGCGGGCGTGGACCGGCGCCTTCGAGGGGGTGCTCGGCTCCTCCCGCCACGAAGCCGCGGCCGGGCCGGCACACGGGCCGAGCCTCTCCCGGGAAGATCTCGACTGTCTGGCCGGAGCGGCGTCGGTCGCCGACGGCGTCCGGAGCGTGCTCGGCCGTCACGGGCTCGGGTCCCCCGACGGTCACACGAACGGAGACGGGGAGTCGCTGGTCCGGAGCCTGATCGAGGGCCAGAGGCGCAGGTTCCGGATCCTCCTCGGAGAGGACCCCCCGCGGCCGTTCCCGTCGTCCGCCGCCTTCCTCGGGAACCTGCGCTCCTCCGGTCTCGAGGTGGCGGTGGTGTCGCCCGACCCGGAGGCGGGTGACGTTCTGGACCTGAGCGGTCTGGGCCCGTGGGTGGACCTGCTGGTCGACGGCAGGGCCGGCCTCACCGGGGACCCCGACGAAGGAGGAGCGCCGTCGCTGTACGTGGAGGCGGCCGTCCGGCTCGGGGTGGAGCCCCGTCGGGCGGTGGCGGTCCCCGAGGCTCGGGCGGCGGGCTCCGACGGTCTCCGCGCTGCGTTCGCCGCCGTCGTGGTGGTGGACCGCCAGAGCCGGCACCACCCGGATGCCGACGGGGTACTCCCGGTGGTGGGAGACCTGGGAGAGGTCCTCCTTGCGGGTCGCCCCGCCGACAGACAGATCGTCTACGACGATCCCGCTCCCGAGCAGGAGGGGACCGTCGAGTCGCTCTGCACCCTGGCCAACGGCTACCTCGGGACCAGGGGCAGCCGCCCCTGGGCGCGAGACGACGGGAAGTCCTACCCGGGGACATACCTGGCCGGCACCTACGACCGCCTGGCGACCCGGGTGGGCGAGCGGACGCTGGAGACCGAGAGCCTGGTCAACGCGCCGAACTGGCTCCCGGTCACGTTCCGGATCGAGGCCGGTCCCTGGTTGGGCGGGGGAGTCGAGCCCTCGTCCCACCACGTCCGGCTCGACCTGCGCTGCGGCGTCCTGGTCCGGAGGGCGACCGTGGTCGATCTCTCCGGCCGTCGCACCGCCGTGGTCGAACGGCGGATCGTCTCGATGGACCAGCCGCATCTCGTCGCCCAGGAGATCCACTTCGTGGCGTTGAACTGGTCGGGCCGGATCGAGGTGCGCGCCGGCCTCGACGCCGACGTGGAGGACGACGAGACGGTCGAGGACCGCCTGCTCGCCCATCACCACCTCCAGCTCCTCGACGCACGCGGGGATCCCGACGGACACCTCGGTCTGCGGGTGAGGACGCTCCAGTCCCGGATCGAGGTCGCCCTGGCCGCCCGCTGTCGGCTGTCCGGACCGTCCCCCGCCACCCGGTGGACGGTCGGCGGGCCACGGGGTCAGCCCGCGGTCTGGGCTGGACTGGATCTGGGCGAGGGCCGCCGCGCCACCCTCGAGAAGGTGGTGGCTGTCTACACCTCGCGGGACCGGGCCATCTCGGAGCCGGGCCTCGCCGCCGGAGAGGCGGTCGCCGAGGCTCCCGACTTCGCAGCCCTGGTCGACCGTCACCGCGCGGCGTGGGGCATGCTCTGGCGCCAGGCGCGGCTCGAACCACAGGTTCGGACCGGCGATGCCGGGGAGGTGAGACGCGAGCTCGACCTGCATCTCTTCCACGTCCTGGCGGTGGCGTCCCCCCACGTCGCCGATCTGGACGCGGGACTCGGTGCCCGGGGTCTCCACGGGGAGGGCTATCGGGGCCACGTGTTCTGGGACACCATGTTCACCTTCCCGGTGCTCAACCTGCGATTCCCTACCGTGTCCCGGGCACTGCTGGACTACCGGATCCGCCGCCTGCCGGCCGCCAGGCGCGCCGCCGGGGCGGGCGGACGGCGCGGCGCCCAGTTCCCCTGGCAGAGCGGCAGCGACGGACGGGACGAGACCCCGACCCAGCTGTTCAACCCCCGCTCCGGGCGTTGGATGCCCGACCGTTCCCGCTTCCAGCGCCACGTCGGCCTGTCCATCGCCTACGACGTCTGGCAGTACTGGCAGGCCACCGGCGATGTCGAATTCATCATCGAGCGCGGTGCGGCGCTCCTGATCGAGATCGCCCGGTACTTCGCCGATCTGACGGTGTGGGACCCCGACCTGGGTCGCTACCGGATCCCCGGAGTGGTGGGGCCGGACGAATTCCACGACGGCTATCCGTGGTCCACCGAGCCCGGTGTGACCGACAACGCCTACACCAACGTGATGACCGCATGGTTGCTGGACCGGGCGACCGACCTCCTCGACCGGCTGCCCGGTCGGGAGGCGGGGATGCTGGCGGACCGGCTGGGTCTCGACCCCGCAGAGGTGGCGCGCTGGGAGGAGCTGGTCCGCCTCCTCAACGTCCCCTTCCACGACGGCGTCCTCTCCCAGTTCGCGGGGTACGAGCGGCTGGAGCCGCTGGATCTGGCGGCGTACCGTCGCCGGTACGGTCAGATCGGGAGGCTCGACCTGATCCTCGAAGCGGAGGGGGACGCCGTCCGCCGCTACCAGGTCACCAAGCAGGCGGACGCGCTGATGCTGCTCTACCTGCTGTCCGCCGAGGAGTTGCGGTCCGTGCTGGCTCGGATGGGGTTCGGGCTCGACCCCGGCACGATCCGCAGGACGGTCGCCTACTACACCGGGCGTGCCACCGGCGGATCGTCGCTCTCCGCGGTGGTCCATGCATGGGTGCTCGCCCGGGGTGACCGGCGCGCGTCGTGGGACCACTTCCGCCAGGCGCTCGGCGCCGACGTGGCGGGGGGCCTCGACGGCACCACGCGCGAGGGCATCCACCTGGGTGCCATGGCCGGCACCGTGGACCTGCTCCAGCGGTGCTACGCCGGCCTGGAGATCCGGGACGACGCACTCTGGTTCCATCCGCTCCTGCCCGAGGAGCTCACCGCCCTCCGGTTCGGGGTCGTCTTCCGGGGGATCCGGCTCGGAGTCGACATCGACCACCATCGCTTCCGGGTCGCCGCGGAGCGCGGGGCCAACCCCCCGGTTACCCTCATGGTGGCGGGCGAACCACAGGTCCTCCTCCCGGGGGCGGCGATGGAGTTCCCGCTGGGGGAGTGACCGGACATCGGACCGGGGACAGGGCGGCGGGGCCGGGCCCCGGTCCACCCGGGTCGCCGCCCTGGGAAGGGAGTCGTGATGAGTGAGGTCGGCGATCTGGGGAGGCGGGTGGCGGAGCGCCGCACGGAGCTGGGCCTGAGCGACGCGGACCTGGCCGGGCTCGCCGGCATGGCGCCCTCCTACGTGCGCGCGCTTGAACACAACCCCTCGCCGCAGCTGTCCCGGGCCGCGCTCTGGAGGTTGGCAGCCGCGCTGGGGACGTCGGTGGAGGAGCTCACCGGCGGGGGGACCCAGTTGCCGAGCGGACAGACATCCCCGTCCGCTCCTCCGGTCCTGGACGACCTGGACGAGGCGTCCTGCCGGTCCCTGATCGGCCCCGGAGGGATCGGACGGGTGGTCTTCCCTGCGAGCGGCCGGCTGGCCGCCTACCCGGTCAACTACCGGATGCTGGACGGCCAGGTGGTGGTTCGGACCTCGCGGACGTCCTCGTTGGTGCGAGCCATACACGAGGCCCCCGCCGGATCCTCCATTGCCTCCTTCGAGGTCGACCACATCGACGAGGCCCTGGCTGAGGGGTGGAGCGTCCTGGTCAGCGGCCCGGCGACGTTGGTGGAGGACGCGGCCACCCGGGCGCGGGTGGACGCGCTCGACGTCACTCCGTGGGCTGGCGGCGACCGGGACGCGTATGTGCGGATCGCCGCCGACCAGATCACCGGGCGACGGATCCGGCGCTCGTGAGATGCCCCGGCGGCGGATCCGTCGGATGTGACCCGCCGACGGGCACCCACGCCGGGATGGAACCCGACCATGGTCTTTCGACCCTGTGCAGCCCGACCACCGTTCCCTACCGTGGGAACAGGCCCGTGCCGTCGCCGACGGCTGTCGGCGCCGTGGTCGTCGGTGCGGGAGGAGCGGGAGCGTCGAATGGGGGAGCGGGTGGAGCCGGATCCGAAGCAGACGGCGTACGGAGCGGCGCCGGGCCCTCCCGAGAGGGACGTCGGGTGCAGGGATCTCCGGGCGCTGGTCGAGAGCCTGCGCCAGGTGGTGGAGGGCCTCGCCCGCTGTGCGCCGGAGCCGGGGGACGGTGCCGCCTGGTTCAACTACGACGAGGCGATGCTCGGGCTCTACGGGGCGCTGGTCGCGTTGGGCGCGAACGAACGGGACGGGCCCGCCCGCTGATCGAATCCTTCGCCTCCGGAAAGGAAGGGCTCAGCCGGTCGGGACCGGTCCGAACGCCCGTCCGCTCAGATGACGGATCGTGATGCTGAGCCAGTGTTCCCGGGCGCCGGGCACCCACGGCTGGACGGTGAGGTCGCGGAGGTGCTCCGAGAGGGTGTCGAGCGACGTGGTGATGTCGACGCACGGCCCCCGGACGAGCACGCTCCAGCCCCACGAGCGGTCCGGGGTGGGGTCGGCGTCGTCGATCTCGAAGGCGACGGTCCGCAACGGCGCCTCCTCGAGCTTGAACCCGGGCGCGGTCCGGATGACGATCGTGTCCCCGTCGGTGCGGTAGTTCACCGGGAAGATCGTCGGCTCCTCGTCGACCGCCACGGCCATCCGACCGAAGCGGTGGGCGCGCAGCAACGCCATGGACTGGCGTTGGTCGAGCAGCCTGGGTCCGTGACCAGCGACGCCGTCGCTCACGCCCGGTCCACCGGAGAACGCCCGTGGTGAACCTCCACACCCCGTCGTCCACGGCCCGCTCGTCGGGATCGGTGTCCCGTGATCCGGTCTTTCATGTCTGCCTCCCAGCTCGTCGTCCGACGGGGCCACGGGATCCCCGCCCGGCCCTACAGGCACAGTAGCGGCCGCAGGTGGGCTCGGACACCGGCGCGGGTGCACTCGCGGAGCCGCCGGGACCGTGCGGGCCCTCCGGTCCGGAACCCGGGACTTTCGGCTCTAGTTGGGGACTGTCGGCTACCGTTACCGTTCCCGGAGGAGGTGCGCCGTGTCGGTGATCGCAGCAGTATCGCAGTTCGTTCTCGGGGCTCTGTTCGACCTGAACAGACCCGGCCACTATGTGCACTGGGGGTTCATCCAGCTGTCGGTGGCGAACCTGGTGGTGATCGGGATCATGATCGTCCTCTTCGTGGCGGCGATCCTCATCCCCTACCGGCGTGAAGGAGGAGATCGATGACCGTCGACTCGGAACGCGAGTCCCCGACGAGGAACCTCCCCGGGATCCTGGAGGAGGACGCGGAGCAGTGGACGGCCAAGCTGCGCAACGCGGCCATCGACGCGCTCCCGCCCCAACGGCTGATGCCCGACCGCCAACCCGCCTACGTCGCCTCGTGGATCTACGTGTTCGGCGTCCTGACGTTGGCCGCCCTGGCGGTGGTCATCGTCACCGGCATGGTGCTCGCCATCATGGGGCCGACGTGGTGGCACGTGTCCCCGGTCGGCCACTTCGTGAACTCCCTCCATCTGTGGAGCGTCGAGAGCTTCTTCGCCTTCATGGTCGTCCACCTGTGGGGCAGCTTCTTCATGGCGGCATGGCGAGGCAAGCGCCGGCTCACCTGGGTGTTCGGCGCGTTCGCCTTCCTGGCTTCGGTCGGGACGGCCTTCACCGGCTATCTCTCCCAGCAGAACTTCGACTCCCAGTGGATCGGCACCCAGGCGAAGGACGGCATCAACTCGACCGGTGCCGGCGCCGTCTTCAACGTGCTCAACTTCGGTCAGATGCTCATGTGGCACATCGTGCTGCTCCCGCTGGCGGTCGGTGTGATCGTCGGGGTGCACGTGCTCCTGGTGCGACGGCGGGGGGTGGTGCCGCCCTTCGCCCTGGACGAGCCGGGGGCGCCTGACGATCCGCCCGGTTCCTCCGGTACCGCCGCATCCGCCGCGATCGAGGGCGAGGCGTGATGTCCCCGACATCCCGATCCGAGCGCCGCTCGCGTTCGTTCAAGCCGGACCGCGACGTCGTCGAGTGGCACGGCGCGTACGTGCGGTACGACCTGGTGAAGGAGTTCCTCGTCGCCCTGGGGGTGGTCGCGCTCCTCGTCGTCCTGTTGACCGTGGCCTTCTCCTCCCCGGACGAGACACCGGTCACGGTGCGGAGCTGGTCGACCAACAATCCGGTGGACTTCGCCCAGACGGCCATCACCGAGCTGGACGGGACGAGCGAGTCGGCCACCTACGGGCCCCCCTACAACACCGGTTCGAACGACACCCAGTCGATCGGCTTCTTCAGCCCGGAGAAGTGGGTCGGGGTGCACATCCCCATCAACACCGCCCAGGACTTCGTCATCGGCCCCCTGCGGACCCTGCCCGACCGTCCGGACGTCAGGGCAGCTCTCGACCGGTACCAGGCGGCCCCGGCCAGCCAGCAGCAGGCCTGGACCGCCGCCTACGAGAAGGCGGTGGCCAACGCCACCTTCTCCAACGGCGTGCTCCACGTCGCCCCCGGGAGCTACGGCCCGGTGGGCGCCATCATCGGCGACCTGACCTCGATGGCCCGCAGCGGCGCCCTGGACGGGGCGCTGGTCAGCTCCAAGCAGTTCTACTCGACCGACTACACCAAGCCGTTGCTGTTCATCGCCGACGGCAACTACCTCTCGGACCTCGCCGGGGCCCAACATCTCCAGGGCAACCAGTGGGGGATGATGAACGAGACGGGCAACTACCCCGGTCAGGCGTGGCTGTGGCTGTACACCCTCTGGTACCAGGTGCCCCCGATGAACTCGTCCTCCAGCGGGGACCTCCAGGTCTGGGCGATCATGATGCTGCTCAGCCTGGTGATGATCCTGGTGCCGTTCATCCCGGGGTTGCGCTCGGTCCCCCGCTGGAGCCGGGTCTACCGCCTGATCTGGCGACAGCACTACCGGAGCCTGGCCACCGCTCCGGGTGCCTCGGCAAAGACGTAGCGGCCCCGCTCGGACGGTCCGGCGGGTGTGGCCGGCACAGACGGCCGTGCGCCGGGAAGGGGCGACGCCATGGCGATGTACCACCAGCTCCTGGCGGAGCTGTTCGAGTCGAGGGAGAGCGCTGGCCATCCCCCCATGTCCCGGTCGGAGCTCCACGCCTTCCTCGCGGAACGCCGGGCCCGCCTCGCTGGGCGGGCGCGGGGCCTGGTCGACGACCTCTCGGCCGAGCTGGAGTACGACCTGGCCCTGCTGCACGCGGGACGCCAGCTCGGGATCGACCGGGGGCCCGAGCACTTCACCCATCCCTCCCGGGGGCGGAGCGAGCTGGAGCACGCTCTGGCGGAACACGGTCTCGACCTGGGCGGGACGGGCGGGGCTCCCGCATAGGGACCACCCTCCGGGCGACCGGCCGGGGGCCGGCACCGCCGGCCGGGGCAGCCCGTCAGGTCCCGCCCGAACCGGGGTCGACCCCGTGGTCCCCGTGCTGACGGGAGTATCGGTCGGCGAAGACGGCGGCTTCCGTGCGGTGGTGCATGCCCAGCTTGGCGAGGAGGTTGGAGACGTAGTTCTTCACCGTCTTCTCCGCCAGGAACATGGTCTCGGCGATCTGACGGTTGGTCCGCCCTTCGACGATCAGGCCGAGGATGCGCTCCTCCTGGGTGGTGAGGGAGGCGAGGCGCTCCTCGGCGGCGGCGGCGCCCCGCACACGCTCCGCGACCCGGCGCGTGACGGCCGGATCGAGGAGTGAGGCGCCGGCACCCACCCGCCGCACATCCGAGATCAAGTCCGACCCGCCGACCTGCTTGAGCACGTATCCGGCCGCCCCCGCCATGATGGCGCCGAACATCGCCTCGTCGTCCGCATAGGACGTGAGGATGAGGCACGCCGTCTCCGGCTGGCGGGACCGGATCTCGCGGCACACTTCGATCCCCGATCCGTCCGGGAGGCGCACATCCAAGATGGCGACGTCGGGCACCAGGGCGGCGATACGATCGAGCGCGTCGCCGGCGGAGCCTGCCTCGCCGACGACTTCCATGTCCTCCTCCGTTTCGAGGAGCGACCGGATCCCGGCCCGGACCACCTCGTGGTCGTCGAGGAGGAAGATGCGAACGGTCACCGCGTGATCCTCGCACATCCGGGCGGGCACGGCATGGGCCGCCGAGACACGGACCCGTCCCATCCTCCACGGGACCCACGCCGGTGGTCGGCGGTACGCTCGACGTGATGCCGTACCATCGGATCGAAAACCCGGATGCCCTCCGGCGCCTGATGGAGGCGACGCTTCTCGTCCAGTCCGACCTGCGGTTGCCGGTGGTGCTCCGGCACGTCGTGGGCGAGGCGGCGGCCCTGGCCGATGCCCGCTACGGCGCCCTCGGCGTCATCGCCCCCGACGGCGAGCGCCTCGAGCAGTTCGTGACCGTGGGCATCGCGGACGACACCGCTCGCGGGATCGGCCCGCCTCCGACCGGCCGCGGTGTCCTCGGAGTGGCGCTCCGCCATCCGCACCCGATCCGGCTCGCCGATCTGCGCCGGCACCCGGCCGCGGTGGGCTTCCCGCCCGGCCACCCGGCGATGGCCAGCTTCCTCGGGGTCCCGGTGCGGGTGCGCGAGGAGGTCTACGGCACCCTCTACCTGACCGAGAAGCAGGGCGCCGCGGAGTTCACCGACGAGGACGAGGACCTGGTGTCCGCCCTGGCCGTGGCCGCGGGTTTCGCCGTCGAGAACGCCCGGCTGCACGAGCGGCTCCGGACGCTCACCCTGGTCGAGGACCGGGACCGGATCGCACGGGACCTCCACGACACGGTGATCCAACGGCTGTTCGCCGTCGGGCTCTCGCTCCAGGGAACCGCGCGGGTGGCCGACCAGGAGGACGTCGCCGGCCGGTTGGCCGAGGCGATCGACCAGCTCGACGAGACGATCCGCCAGGTCCGAACCACCATCTTCGACCTCGAGGTCGCCCCGCTGCAGGCAGGGTTCCGGCGGGCGGTGCTCGACCTCCTGGAGGAGCTGGCCCCCGTGCTCGGAGCGACGCCCCAGCTCGTCTTCGACGGCCCGGTGGAGCACGCGGTCACGGCGGGGACCGCCGACGACGTCCTCGCCGTCCTCCGGGAGGCGCTGTCGAACGTGGCGCGCCACGCTGCCGCCGATCGGGTGTCGGTGGCCGTGTCGACCCGGGCAGGGTCGGTGACGGTGACGGTGACCGACGACGGGCGGGGGATCGCAGAGGGTGCAGGGGGCGGCGGCACCGGGTCCGCCGGTCGCAGGTCGGGCGGAGGAGGTCTGGGTCTCCACAACCTCGGCCAGCGCGCCGCCAAGCGGGGGGGGACCCTCACGGTCGGTGCCGGCGACGGCGGGGGGACCCGGCTGGTCTGGACGGTGCCCCAAGAGGACACCGGCGGTTCCGGCAGCGGCGTAGGGTTCAACGCGTAGGGCGTGTGTGAGACTGAGGCCGACGTCGGGGAGGGGGAGGACATGGCACAGAACAGCGGCGCGGCACAGGACTCCGACGAGGCCGGGGGTGTGGGGTTCGCCCTCGGCGGCATCAACCACCTGGCCCTGGTCTGTCGGGACATGGAGCGGACCGTCGACTTCTACGGGCGCGTCCTCGGCCTGCGCCTGGTGAAGACCATCCAGTTGCCCGCCGGGATGGGCCAGCACTTCTTCTTCGACTGCGGCGGTGGCGACTGCCTCGCGTTCTTCTGGTTCCCCGACGCACCCGACGGGGTCCCCGGGGTATCGGCCCCGGCGGGACGTCCCGACCGTGCCAGCCTGACCAGCGCCATCGGGTCGATGAACCACGTGGCGTTCTCCGTGCCGGCGGACCGGATCGACGAGTACCGCGACCGCCTCGTCGACGCGGGTGTCGACTGCACCGAGGTCGCCAACCACGACGACAGCGAGTGGGGGATCGCCGACCGCGTCCACCCCGGCGTCTTCATCCGTTCCCTCTACTTCCTCGACCCCGACGGGATCCTCCTCGAGTTCGCCTGCTGGACGCGCCGGCTGGGCGCCGACGACGTGTCGCACGCGCCGGCCCGGGCCACCGACGTGGTCGCCGCGGGCCGCTGACCCGAAGGTGCCCAGACTGCGGCAGGTCCCCCGGGATGAGGTGGAAGCTCCGATCGTCCGCCTGATGTACGACCACCTCTTCGGGGAGCGGGACCCGGTCGCCGACCCGGGGACCGCCGACGGCTCCCGGGGCGACTGGTGGACCGTGTTCGCCCTCGTCCCGGATGTGCTCGAGCACGCGGTCCAGGGCTTCGCCCTGTACCAGAGCCCCAGACGGGTCCTCGACCCGCGCCTGCGGGAGCTCGCCCAGACCCGGGTGGGGTGGGCGGTGGGGAGCTCGTTCGTGTACTCGCAGCACGCAAAGGCGCTGTCGGCGCTGGGGGTCTCCGACGAGGTGGTCGGTGCGGTCCCCGCCTGGCCGGCATCGGAGGTGTTCGACGAGACGGACCGGTTGGTGCTCGGGTTCGCGGACTGCCTGGTGTTCGACCGGGGACGGGTCCCCGATGCGCTCTTCGACCGGCTGCGCGACCGGCTCGGCGACGAGGCGCTGCTCGAGCTCACCTACGTGGCGGGCATGTACCTCCAGCATGCGGTGATGTCCCGCGCGCTGCGGACCGAGGACGACGACCGACCGGATCCGGTCACCGGCGGGCCGGGACGACCGTCCCGGCCACCGGGGATGGGCGGATGACGGCGGCTCCCCAGGGCGTGCGCTCGATCACCGAGGTGGACGACCGGTGGCTGACCACGGTGCTGCGGACGTCCGGGGCGCTCCCGCCCGCCGCGTCGGCAGCGGTCACCTCGTCCGCACCGGTCGGGACCGGACAGATGGCGGACACCTACCGGTTGAGGCTGGCGACCGAGCCCGCCGGGTCGGGACCGGCCTCGGTGATCGTCAAGTGCGCGTCCTCCGACGAGCAGAGCCGCTCGACCGGCCTGGCGACCCGCGCCTACGAGATCGAGGTGTCGTTCTACGCCGACGTCGCGGGCCGGATCGGCACCCGCATGCCGGCCTGCCACTTCGGCTGGTACGACGGGAGCGCCGGGTGGTTCGTCCTCGTCCTCGACGACGTGTCGGAGGGAGAGCAGGGCGAGCAGCTGGCCGGCTGCGACGCTGACGTGGCCGCCGCCGCCCTCGACGAGATGGCGGCGCTCCACGGACCGGTCTGGGGATCTCCCGACGTCGGGGCGCTGCGCTGGCTGAACCGCGCCTCACCCGAGTCGGCCGCCTTCACGACCTCCCTGGTCACCCCGCTCCTTCCGGGATTCCTCGAACGCTACGGCGACCAGCTCGAACCCGAGCATGTGGGCGTGTGCGAGCGGTTCGTGTCCGTCATGGAGCCGTGGCTCTCCCGGGCCACCGGACCGGGAACGGCGACGCACGGGGACTTCCGTCTCGACAATCTCCTCTTCGTCCCCGGTGATCCCCGGCCCTGGGTGGTCGACTGGCAGACCGCGTCTTGGGGATCCGCCGCGGCGGACGTCGCCTACTTCCTCGGTGGGAGCCTGTCGACCGAGGACCGCCGGGACCACGAAGAGGACCTGCTCTGCTCGTACCACGATGCGCTGGTCTCCCGGGGGGTCGACGGGTACCCTCTCGCCCAGCTCCGAGAGGACTACCGCCTGTCCACCTTCGGGGGGCTGCTCATGGCCATCGGCGCTTCCATGCTGGTGCGCCGCACCGAACGCGGCGACGCGATGTTCGCGACCAGCGCGCGCCGGCATGCGCAGCAGATCATCGACAACGCCGCCGAGACCCTGCTTCCGGGAGGACCCCATGCCTGATCCCGCCCCCCACACCGTGGACCCCGCCGACGAGCACCTCCACCGGGCCGAGGACGATCCGCTCTGGAACGAGTCCTACTACTTCGATGCGGTGGACGACGACGGAACGCTCGGCGTGTACGCCCGGATCGGCCGCTATCCGAACCTCGGGGTGACGTGGTGGACCGCCATGGTGGTCGGACCCGGGAGGCCGGTGACCGCCTCGGTCGCCTACGACCTGCCGGTCGCACCGGGCCAGGGACCTTCTCCGGGCTCGATCCTCGCCGTCGCCCCGGCGCCGGACGGGACGGAGGGCGCTGCCGGACGGTTCGGCGTCGAATGCACCAGCGACGCGCCTCTGGAGACCATGGCCGTGCACGCCACCGCCCCCGCCCACCGGCTCTCGTCCCCGGTCGAGGTCTACCAGGGTGTCCCGGGGGAGCCGACCACGCTGTCGATGGAGGCATGCTGGACCACCGCCGGGGTTCCGTACCACTACGGCGTCACGACCCGGTACGAGATCCCGTGCCAGGTCACCGGGGAGCTCTCGGTGGGGGAGGAGCGCTTCTCCCTCGCCGGGGCCGGCCAGCGCGACCACTCGTGGGGGGTCCGGGACTGGTGGACGTTCGGCTGGTGCTGGGCCGCGTTCGCGCTGGACGACGGGACGCGCCTGCACTTCGCGGACATCCGGATCCCCGGGCACCCGCTCGCGTTCGGTTACGTCCAGTCCCCGGGACGGACGCTCCTCGCCGTCGAGCAGCTGACCGTCGCAGAGACCTACGACGCCGACGGCCTGGTGACCACCGCCCACGCCCTGGTCCGACCGGGAGCGCTGGAGGTGTCCATCGAGCCCCTCGCCTTCGGGCCGATGCTCCTCACCGCGCCGGACGGACGGGTGAGCCGGTTCCCCCGCGCCATGGCGCGCTGCACGACCGGCGACGGGCGTCAGGGTCTCGGGTGGATCGAATGGAACCAGCCCCAACCGGTCCCGAGCAGAGGAGGCACCCGCCGGTGAGGTTGACGCTCGTCCCCCCGTCGGACCCGTCGTCGTACCCGTTCGTCCATGGCATCCGGCCCCGGTTCTGCGAGACCGACGCCATGGGGATCATCCATCATGCCGCCTACCTGCCCTATCTGGAGGAGGCCCGGGTCGCCTACCTCCGGCACCTCGGCCACCCCTACGACCAGGTGCGGGCGGGGGGCGTGGACTTCGCCGTCCTCGAGGTGCTGGTGCGCTACCGGCTCCCCGTCCGCTTCGACGAGGACCTGCAGGTCTCCCTGGTGGTCGGGGACCGGACCCGCACCTCCTTCCAGATGGCCTACCTCCTCACCGTGGACGGCGCCGTCCGGGCGTCGGCCGTCACCGTCCACGGCGCCGTGGATGCCAGGGGTCGGCCGCGCCGGTTGCCGGAGTGGGTGTCCACCCTGGACCCCGGCGCGTCACCGACGGCGCGGTGATCCCCGGGACCGGCGGATCCCACGCCTTGCGCCGGTGTTGTGACACAATGCGTGCCTCATGACGTCGACGACCGGGCCATCCCCGACCATCTTCCGCTGCGAGCAGTGCGGTGGGCTGGTCCATCCGAGCGACCGGGCGACGCCGGCCGCCTGGTGCAGGCGGTGCGGGCGGGTCGTCACCGCCACGACAGACGGCGGTGACGGGTGAGCGCCCGCTGACCGGGGCGTCTGCAACGAACATGGCGTCGGCACTTAGCAGGGCGCCCGCCCGGCCGCACGCCGGCCCCTTGGTCACGTCGACCCGACGTCGGCGCCCCCAGACGGCACCCGCCGGGAGCGTCCCTCCGGGCTCCCCCGCAGACGGGCAGCGCCACGCCGTCGCCCGGCTGCACCCGGTGGTCGCCACCGCCGCCGAACGGTGAGCCGTGGGACTCGCCGGCGGCCGCGGGACCCGGCCGACCCGCCGGGCGCCCGTTCGGAGGTGGCGGCCGGCGCCGCGCTGACCGCGGCGGCCGCGGCCGCCCTCGTGTGGGCGAACAGCCCGTGGGGAGCTCGTACCGCTCGC
>JAJYYG010000015.1 GCA_021801235.1 Actinomycetes bacterium | reverse complement strand
TGAGCGCCAGGCCGGTGAGGAGCGAGGCCTGGAGCGCGTCGTAGTTGTTCTTCACCACCGTGGCGTCGAGCGCGGTCCCGTCGTGGAAGAGGATCCCCGGGCGCAGCTTCATCGTCCACTGGGTGTAGTCGGCGTTCGGGGTGATCGACTGGCACAGGTAGGGCTGGATGCTCCCGTCCGCCGCCACCGCGGTCAGCGGGTCGTAGATGCAGTTGGCGTACAGGAACCCGTTGTTGTCCCAGTGGTTGCTCGGGGGGTAGAAGCCGTCGATGTCGGCGTCGTTGCCGATGATGGCGGTCCCGCCGAGCTTGGGGGTCCCATGGTTGACGCCCGGGGTGCCGCTCGGCGCCTTGGTCCCCGAGGTGGTGCTCGACGACGACGAGCACGCCGCCAGGCCGGTGGCGCTCCCGGCCCCGAGGAGGACGGCACCCCCGGCCACCGCGCTCCTCGACAGGAAGCTCCTCCGGCTGATCGGCTCTGGCGTCGTCATCAGGTTCCCCCCCTTGTCTCCCCGCCGGCCTGGCCGACGGGACGGTTCATCGGTTGCGTCCCGTTCCCCGGCAGACCTCGGCCCGAGCTCGCTCCGCACCCCCTGGACCACCCTCCGTGGGGTGGCTTTCCGGCAGGCTACCGCTCGCCACCCCCCGGGTCGAGGTCATCGGGGAAAATTTCTCCGGCCTACGCTGTCCGACGCGGCCGGCGTGTCCGGCGAGGCGGGTCGCCAGCGCGGGACGGGGCGTGCCGGAGTCGCAGGTCGAACGGGAGGTGGTCGGATGCTGGCGGTTGGGCTCACCGGGGGGATCGGCGCCGGCAAGTCGACGGTGGCGGACATGCTCGTCGACCGCGGCGCGGTGCTGGTCGACGCCGACCGCATCGCCCGCGAGGTGGTCGAGCCGGGAGCTCCGGCCTACCGGGCGCTGGTCGATCGGTTCGGGCCGGGGGTCGTGGGACCGGACGCTTCGCTCGACCGCGCCGCGCTGGCCGGGCTCGTCTTCGGGGACCCGGAGGCGCTGGCCGACCTGAACGCCATCACCCACCCGGCGATCGGCGCGGCCATGCTCGAGCGCAAGGCCCGCTTCGACGGGTCCGACGCCGTGGTGGTGCTCGACATCCCGCTGCTGCGCGACGAGCACCGGTCGATGCTCTCGCTCGACGTGGTGGTGGTGGTCGACGCCCCCACGGCGACGGCGCTGGACCGCCTGACCGGCGTCCGGGGGATGCCCGCCGCCGACGCCGCCGCCCGGATGGCCGCACAGCCGGACCGCTCTGCCCGCCTGGCGGTGGCCGACATCGTCATCGACAACTCCGGGGACCTCGCGCACCTCACCGGCGAGGTGGACCGGGCCTGGCGCGCGCTCGAGGCGTTGCGACGCGTCCGGAGGGACCCCTGACCGTTGCCGGTACCATCGGGGGGTGCCGGCGTTCGAAGTCGTCTCCCCGTTCCGTCCCGCGGGTGACCAGCCCCAGGCGATCGACGCCCTGGTCGCCGGCATCGGACGGGGGGACCGCTACCAGACCCTGCTCGGGATCACCGGCTCGGGGAAGACCGCCACCATCGCCTGGACCATCGAGGGGGTGCAGCGGCCGACGCTCGTCATCGAGCCCAACAAGTCGCTGGCGGCTCAGCTGGCCGCCGAGCTGAAGGGGTTCTTCCCCCGCAACCGGGTCGAGTACTTCGTCTCGTACTACGACTACTACCAGCCCGAGGCGTACGTCCCCTCTTCGGACACCTACATCGAGAAGGACTCGTCGATCAACGACGAGATCGACCGGCTCCGCCACGCCACCACCTCGTCGTTGCTGCTGCGGCCGGACACCATCGTGGTGGCCTCGGTCTCGTGCATCTACGGGCTCGGCTCCCCCGACGAGTACCGGGACCGCATCGTGGTGCTCCGCCCCGGCGAGGTCCACGAGCAGCGCGGCCTGCTCCGGCGCCTGGTCGAGCTCCAGTACTCGCGCAACGATGTCGCCCTGGCGCGTGGCCAGTTCCGCGCCCGGGGCGACACGGTGGAGATCCACCCCGCCTACGAGGAGCGCGCCATGCGGATCGAGTTCTTCGGGGACACGGTCGAGCGGATCCGGCCCTTCGACGTCCTGACCGGGGAGATCGGGGACGACGTGGACGAGCTGGTGGTCTTCGCGAAGACCCACTACGGGACCGGGGACGAGAAGCTCCGCCGGGCGGTGACCGGGATCGAGGCGGAGCTGGGGAGCCGGTTGAAGGAGCTCGACGCGGCCGGGAAGCTACTCGAGGCCCAGCGGCTCCGGATGCGCACCGAGTACGACCTCGAGATGCTGGCGGAGACCGGGGTGTGCAGCGGCGTCGAGAACTACAGCCGGCACCTCGACGGCCGCGAGCCGGGGGAGGCGCCGTTCACCCTGCTCGACTTCTTCCCCGACGGGTTCCTCGTCGTGCTGGACGAGAGCCACGTGGCCATCCCCCAGCTCCGGGGGCAGTACGCGGGGGACCGCTCGCGCAAGGAGACGCTCGTCGACCACGGGTTCCGCCTCCCGTCCGCCCTCGACAACCGGCCGCTCCGCTTCGAGGAGTTCCTCGAGCGCACCGGCCAGGTGGTGATGCTCTCGGCCACGCCGGGCCCGTGGGAGCTGGAGCACAGCACCCAGGTGGTCGAGCAGGTGATCCGGCCGACCGGCCTGCTCGACCCCGAGGTGGACATCCGGCCGACGGTCGGCCAGATCGACGATCTCCGTGAGCGGATCGACGCCACCGTGGCGTCCGGTGCCCGGGTGCTGGTGACCACGCTCACGAAGAAGATGGCCGAGGACCTGACCGGCTACCTGCGCGAGCAGGGCGTGCGGGTGGAGTACCTCCACTCCGACGTGGACACCATGGCCCGGGTCGAGCTGCTGCGCGAGCTGCGGCTGGGGAGGTTCGACGTCCTGGTGGGGATCAACCTGTTGCGGGAGGGACTGGACCTCCCCGAGGTGGCGCTGGTCGCCATCCTCGATGCCGACAAGGAGGGGTTCCTGCGCTCGGCATCGTCGTTGATCCAGACGATGGGGAGGGCGGCGCGCAACGTCAACGGAAGGGTGGTGATGTACGCCGACACCATCACCGACTCGATGACCCGGGCCATCGGGGAGACCCAGCGGCGGCGTGCTCGTCAGATCGCCTACAACGCCGAGCACGGCATCGACCCGGTCACCATCACCAAGTCGGTCTCGGACATCCTCGAACGGGTGCGGGACCCCGGCTCCGGGGACGGGCACGGGCCCGCACGGGGGAGCCGGAGCACCGGACGGTCCGGACGCGGACGGCCCGGCGGGGTCGATCCCCGGGTGGTGGCCGCCGACCTGGCCGCGGCGCTCGGTCCGGACGCGGACGAGCTCTCGACGCTGGTCCACCAGCTCGACCTCGAGATGGTGCGGGCGGCCGAGGAGCTCCGCTTCGAGGAGGCGGCGCTGCTGCGCGACGAGATCGCCGAGCTGCGGGTACTGCTGGCGACCGATCCGGTGGACGGGTCGCCGGTCGCAGGCGGTGCCGGGGGACCGGAGGGCTCACCGATCGCCGAGCCCTGACCGGCAGGGGACCAGCGCGGCGGGTGAGCAGCGCGGCGGGTGAGCAGCGCCGGCAGGGGGGCAGCGCCCGCGCCGGTATCCTCGCCGCCATGGCCGATCGACTGGTGGTTCGTGGCGCGCGGGAGCACAACTTGCGCGACGTGTCGCTCGATCTGCCGCGCGACCGCCTGATCGTCTTCACTGGCCTCTCGGGATCGGGGAAGTCCTCCCTGGCGTTCGACACCATCTACGCGGAGGGGCAGCGCCGCTACGTCGAGTCGCTCTCCGCCTACGCCCGGCAGTTCCTCGGGCAGATGGACAAGCCGGACGTCGACTTCATCGAAGGGCTCTCCCCGGCGATCGCCATCGACCAGAAGTCCGCGTCGCGCAACCCGCGCTCGACGGTGGGAACGGTCACCGAGGTCTACGACTACCTGCGGTTGCTCTACGCCCGGATCGGGCGGCCCCACTGCCCGACGTGCGGTCGCCCGGTGGCCCGCCAGAGCCCCCAGCAGATCGTCGACCGCATCCTGGCGTTCGACGAGGGCACCCGGTTCCTGGTGTTGGCCCCGGTCGTGCGGGGGCGCAAGGGCGAGTACAGCGCCCTGCTCGACGACCTGGCCACCCAGGGGTTCGCCCGGGTGCGGGTGGACGGGGTCACGGTGGAGCTGTCGGAGCGGGCCGAGGTGGACCTGGCGCGCTACGAGCAGCACTCGATCGAGGTTGTCGTCGACCGGCTGGTCCGCCGGGGCGACATCGGGCGCCGTCTGACCGAGTCGATCGAGACGGCCCTGGCGCTGGCGGACGGCGTGGCCGAGTTGGTGGTCGTCGACCCCGATGGGACCGAGGCGGAGGCGGTCACCTTCAGCCAGCACCTGGCATGCACCCACTGCGGCACCAGCTTCGAGGACCCGACGCCGCGGAGCTTCTCGTTCAACTCCCCCTACGGCGCCTGCCCGTCCTGTGCCGGCCTGGGCACCACCTTCGAGGTCGACCCGGACCTGGTGGTGCCCGACCCCACCCGGTCCCTGGCGGGCGGCGCCCTGGCCCCGTGGTCCGGCGCCCGCAGCGAGTACTTCGCCCGGGTGGTGGAGGCCGCAGCCGCCCTCGGGGGCTTCTCGGTCAAGACCCCCTGGGAGGACCTCACCGAGGCGGACCGGTCGCTGGTGCTCTACGGGGCGGGAGCCGAGCAGGTGCACCTCCGGTACCGGAACCGCTACGGCCGCCAACGCTCCTTTCACACCAGCTACGAGGGGATCGTCCCCTGGCTCCAGCGGCGCCACCGGGAGGCGGACTCGGACTTCCTCCGCGACCATCTGGAGGCCTACCTGCGGGAGGTCCCGTGCCCGGCGTGCGGTGGATCGCGCCTGCGCCCGGAGTCGTTGGCGGTCACGGTGGGCGACCTCTCCATCTTCGAGCTGTGCTCGCTGCCCATCGGGAAGGCGGTGGAGGTGGTGGCCGCGCTCGACCTCACCGACCGGGAGCACATGATCGCCGACCGGGTGTTCCGCGAAGTACGGGAGCGGATGCAGTTCCTGCTCGACGTGGGGCTCGACTACCTGACGCTGGCGCGCTCGGCGGCCACCCTGTCGGGAGGGGAGGCGCAGCGGATCCGGCTGGCCAGCCAGATCGGCAGCGGTCTGGTCGGCGTGCTCTACGTGCTCGACGAGCCCTCGATCGGCCTCCACCAGCGCGACAACCAGCGGCTGATCGCCACGCTGCTGCGGCTGCGCGACCTGGGGAACACGGTGATCGTGGTGGAGCACGACGAGGAGACGATCCGGGTCGCCGACCACGTGGTCGACGTCGGGCCCGGCGCCGGCGAGCACGGAGGACGCGTCGTCCACTCCGGGCCGGTCACCGGTCGCGGGGGGCTCGAGTCGAACGCCGAGTCGATCACCGGCCAGTACCTCGCCGGCCGCCGGACCATCCCGGTGCCGGCGAGCCGCCGTCCGGGCAGTGGCGAGTGGCTCACCGTGGTGGGGGCGAGGGAGCACAACCTGCGCGAGGTCGACGCCTCGTTCCCCCTGGGCTGCCTGGTGGCGGTCACCGGCGTGTCCGGCTCGGGAAAGTCGACGCTCGTCAACGACATCCTGCTCCGGTCGCTCTCCCACCAGGTGCACCGGTCGAAGGCGGTGCCCGGCCTCCACCGAGAGATCACCGGCGTGGAGCACGTCGACAAGGTGGTCGAGGTGGACCAGGCCCCGATCGGCCGGACCCCCCGTTCCAACCCCGCCACCTACAGCGGCGTCTTCGACCACATCCGGAAGCTGTTCAGCCAGACCCAGGAGGCGAAGGTCCGGGGCTATCTCCCGGGTCGGTTCTCGTTCAACGTCAAAGGTGGCCGGTGCGAGGCGTGCTCGGGGGACGGCACCATCCGCATCGAGATGCACTTCCTGCCCGACGTCTACGTGCCGTGCGAGGTCTGTCACGGGGCCCGGTACAACCGGGACACGTTGGAGGTGACCTTCCGGGGCAAGACCATCGCCGACGTCCTCGACCTTTCGTGCGAGGAGGCCCTCTCGTTCTTCGCGCGGCAACCCCCGATCGCCCGCCACCTCCAGACGCTGGTCGACGTGGGTCTCGGCTACGTCCGGCTGGGACAGCCTGCTCCGACCCTCTCGGGTGGCGAGGCGCAGCGGGTCAAGCTGGCATCGGAGCTGAGCCGGCGGTCGACCGGCCACACGTTCTACGTCCTCGACGAGCCGACCACCGGCCTGCACTTCGACGACGTCCGCAAGCTGCTCGAGGTCCTGAGCCGCCTGGTGGACCAGGGGAACACGGTCGTCGTCATCGAGCACAACCTCGACGTCGTCAAGAGCGCCGACTGGATCATCGATCTGGGACCTGAGGGCGGGGACCGCGGGGGGACGATCGTGGCGGTCGGCACGCCCGAGCAGGTGGCCGAGCTTCCCGGCTACACGGGTGCCGTGCTGGCGCCGGTGCTCGGCGGCCGGAGCCAGAGCCGCAGCCGGAGCCGCAACGGGAAGGCGGTCCGACCCGCCGCTCCGGTGGCGGGGAACCGTCGGAAGAAGGCGGCACCGTCCGGCAAGGCCGTTCCGTCCGGCAAGGCCGTTCCGTCCGGCAAGGCCGTTCCGTCCGGCAAGGCCGTTCCGGGGTGACCGCGGCGGTGCGCCCCCCCGGGGCCGGCCGTCAGACGGTGGCGAGCATCCGCTCCAGGGCCACCCGGGCCCACGCTGCGACGTCCGGGTCGACCGTGATGCGGTTCCGCACCTCCCCGGCCACCAGGCCCTCGAGGATCCACGCCAGGTGGGCGGCGTCGATCCGGAACATGGTCGAGCACGGGCACACCTGAGGGTCGAGCGAGACGACCGTCTTCGTCGGATGCTCTGCATCGAGCCGGTTGACCAGGTGGACCTCGGTGCCGACGGCGATGACGGCGCCGTCCGGGGCGCGGTCCACCGCGTCGATGAGGAAGTCGGTCGATCCGACCAGGTCGGCGACTTCCACGACGTCGTGCGAGCACTCGGGGTGCACGATCACGATGCCGTCCGGATGGGCCTGGCGGAACGCCGTCACCTGGGTCGGACGGAAGCGCTGGTGCACCGAGCAGTGGCCCTTCCACAGCAGCAGGGTGGCGGACTTGAGCGTCGCGTCGTCGAGTCCACCCCGTTCGAGCCGGGGGTCCCACACCGCCATGTCGTCCGCTCCGTACCCCATGGTGTACCCGGTGTTGCGCCCGAGATGCTGGTCGGGGAAGAACAGCACCTGGTCCCCCCGGCCTCCCCCGTGACCGTCCCCGAGGGCCCAGGTGAGCACCGCCCGGGCGTTCGAAGAGGTGCAGACGACACCTCCGTGGCGCCCGACGAACGCCTTGAGCGCCGCCGACGAATTCATGTAGGTCACCGGCACGACCCGTGCGACGTCGGTGGCCGAAGCCAGCACCTCCCACGCCTCCTCCACCGCTTCGACGTCGGCCATGTCGGCCATGGAGCAACCGGCGTTGAGGTCGGGGAGCAGCACCTGCTGGTGGTCGCCGGTGAGGACGTCGGCGGACTCGGCCATGAAGTGGACTCCGCAGAACACCACGAATGCGGCCTCGGTCTGGGCTGCGGCGATGCGCGAGAGCGCGAACGAGTCTCCTCGGGCATCGGCCCAGGCCATCACCTCGTCGCGCTGGTAGTGGTGCCCGAGCACCAGGACCCGGGGACCGAGGGCAGCCTTGGCGGCGCCGATCCACTGCGCCAGTTCGTCCGGGGTCGCCGAGCGGTACCGGTCGGGGAGTGCCGTCTGCAGTCGGAACATGTCGTGCCCTACCTCCTCGCACCTGCCCCGGTCTCGGCCGGCGGGGACAGCCTGGTCGCCCGTCCGCGGGGATGTCGGCCCCGGAGCAATTGTGTCACCGGATACCAGGCCGGCGTGGAGCCAGTGTAGGCGTGGTCGCCGTCCGACGCGGCCCGTACCGTTCCGCCTCGGTCCCGGGCACACTGGACGGGTGGTGAGACGACCTCCTCCCGGCTCGATCCCGGACGCGCCCGGCTCGTACCAGTTCCTCGACCGGGACGGTCGCATCCTCTACGTCGGCAAGGCGAAGTCCCTCCGGCAACGGCTCGGCTCGTACTTCCAGGATCCGGCGGCGCTGCCGCCCCGGACCGTGCAGATGCTCGCCCAGGCCGACCGGGTCGAATGGGTGGTGGTGGCCAGTGAGGCCGAAGCGCTGCTGCTCGAGCACAACCTCATCTCGCGGTTCCAGCCCCGCTTCAACGTCCGCCTCAAGGACGACAAGACGTACCCATGGTTGGCGGTGACCGTGGGGGACACCTGGCCCCGGCCGGCCGTGGTGCGCGGGCGGAAGCGGTCCGGGGTCCGGTACTTCGGCCCGTATCCCAACGTGGGGGCCATCCGGGAGACGCTCGACCTGCTCCTGCGGACCTACCCGCTGCGTACGTGCACCGACGGCAAGTTCCGGCGCCACGAGCGGCTGGGGAGACCGTGCCTGCTCTTCCATATCGACCGGTGCTCGGGGCCATGTGCAGGGTTGGTGAGCCACGACGAGTACGACCGGATGGTCGCCGACCTCATGACCTTCCTCGCCGGTGAGACCGGCCCGCTCGAGCGCGGGCTGGAGGCCGCCATGCGCGAGGCGGCGTCCCGGCTCGACTTCGAGAGGGCGTCGATCGTGCGCGACCAACTGGCGGCGGTCCGGGCCGCCGACTCCGTGCGCCAGATGGAGCTGGCCCGTCCGGAGGACGTCGACGTGATGGGGATGGTCGAGGACGAGCTGGAGGCGGCCGTCCAGGTCTTCCACGTCCGTTCGGGCAAGGTGGTCGGGCGTCTCGGGCTCCTGGTGGACAAGGTGGAGGACCTGACCCCGGCGGCGCTGGTGTCCCGGGTGCTGGTGGACGTCTACGCCGACGCCGCCGCCGGCGTCCCGAGACGCATCCTGGTGCCGGTGCTCCCCGACGACGAGGAGGCCGTCCTCTCCTACCTGGCGGAGCGACGGGGTGGCCCGGTGTCGCTCCGGGTGCCGGTGCGCGGCGCGAAGCGGGCGCTCCAGCAGACGGTCGAGCGCAACGCCGAAGAGGCGTTCCGCAGGCACCGGCTGCAGCGCACCTCGGACCACAACAGCCGGGCGAGGGCGCTCGAGTCCCTCCAGCGGGAGCTGTCGCTGCCCGAGGCCCCGCTCCGCATCGAGTGCTACGACATGAGCCACCTGCAGGGGACCGACTACGTGGGCTCGATGGTGGTGTTCGAGGACGGGCTGGCCAAGAAGAGCGACTACCGCCGCTTCAACGTGGCCACCGTGGCGGGCAACGACGACTATGCGGCCATGGAGGAGGTGCTGACGCGCCGTTTGACGGCGATGGTGGAGACCGGCCGGCCGGAACCGGGGGAGGCGGGGGCTGCGGGGGCGGCGCTACCGTCCCGGCGGTTCGCCTACCCGCCCCAGCTCCTGCTGCTCGACGGCGGGCTCGGCCAGCTGCACGTCGGGATGCGGGTCCTCGAGGGGCTCGGGCTCACCGACCGGGTGCCGATCGCCTCGTTGGCCAAGAGCTTCGAGGAGGTCTTCGTCCCCGGACGCGAGGCCCCGATCCGGCTGCCGCGCCAGTCGGAGGCGCTCTACCTGCTGCAGCAGCTCCGCGACGAGGCCCACCGCTTCGCCGTCTCGTACCACCGCACCCTGCGCGGCCGCCGGATGGTGACCGGGGCGCTGGACGGGATCGAGGGACTGGGTCCCAAGCGACGGGCCCGGCTGCTCGAGCAGTTCGGCGGGCTCGCCGCGCTGCGCGCGCTCTCGAAGGACGAGCTGACCGGGGTGACGTGGCTCCCTGCCGCGGTCGGTGCCGCCGTGTTCGAGCGGCTGCACACGCCGCTCCCTGCCGACCGCGGCACCGGTGCCCGTGGAGGAGTGGTCGCCGCCCGTGGGAAAGTGGAGGGGTGAGCGAGTACCTGGTGGTGACGGGGATGTCCGGCGCCGGGCGTTCGACCGCGGCGGCCACCCTCGAGGACCTCGGCTGGTTCGTCATCGACAACATGCCGTCCGCCCTGATCTCGAAGGTCTCCGAGCTGGTCGACGGCGCCGGCTCCGAGATGCAGCGGGTCGCGTTCGTCGTCGGCCGGGGTGGGGGAGAGCTCGACGACGTCCTGCCCGCCGTGGACGCGCTTCGGGCCGGTCGGCACCGGGTGCGGATCCTGTTCCTCGATGCCCCCGACGACGTGTTGATCCGGAGGTTCGAGGGCACCCGGCGTCGGCACCCGCAGGCGGCCCGGGGCGTGGAGGAGTCGGTGAGCGACGAGCGCCGCCTCCTCGCCGACCTCCGGGACCGCGCCGACCTGGTGGTGGACACCGGGGACCTGAACACCAACCAGCTCCGAACCCGACTGCTGGAGGTGTTCGGTGGGGACGATGCCGGCGCCACCATGCGGACCTCGATCCTCTCGTTCGGGTTCAAGCACGGCGTGCCGATCGACGTCGACCTGCTGTTCGACTGCCGGTTCCTCCCCAATCCCTACTGGGACGAGTCGTTGCGGAGCCACAGCGGGCTCGATGCGCCCGTGCGCTCCTACGTGCTGGAGCGCCCGGAGACCATCGCGTTCTTGGACAAGCTGGAAGACCTGCTGGCCATGCTGCTCCCCGCCTACGTCCGCGAGGGCAAGTCCTACCTGACGGTGGCCATGGGCTGCACCGGCGGCCGTCACCGGTCGGTGGCGATCGCCGAAGAGCTGGGCCGCCGGCTCGAGGCGAGCGGCGTCCCGGCCGCCGTGTTCCATCGCGATGTGGACCGGTGAGCGCGTCGGGCAGCTCTTCCGCGCGGGTGGTGGCGGTCGGCGGCGGGCACGGGCTGGCGGCCACCCTCCGCGCCGTACGGACCATCACCGACGCGGTGACGGCCGTGGTCTCGGTGGCCGACGACGGGGGGTCCTCCGGCCGGTTGCGGGAGCTGCTGCACATCATGGCGCCGGGCGACCTTCGCAAGTGCATGGTGGCCCTGGCCGAGCCGGGCTCCCTCCTGGCCCGGGCCTTCGCCCACCGGTTCTCCGAGGAGGAGCTGGCCGGCCATGCGCTCGGCAACCTCGTCCTGGCCGGGCTGATGGAGGTCGCGGACGATCCCGTCGCCGGCATCGCCGAGGCGTGCCGCCTGCTCGGCGTGCGCGGGAGCGTGCTGCCGGCGACATCCATCCCGGTGGTGCTCGAGGCGGACTCGGACGAGGGTCAGGTGGCGGGTCAGGTGGCGGTGATGGCGACCCCCCGCATCCGCCGGGTGTCCCTCTGCCCGCCGGACGCGGCACCTCCGCCGGAGGCGATGGCCGCCATCGGGCAGGCCGACCTGATCGTCATCGGTCCGGGTTCGCTCTACACGAGCGTGCTCGCCGCCCTGGTGGTGCCCGGCATCCGGGAGGCGCTGGCGCGTTCACCGGCCCGGAAGGTCTATGTGAGCAATCTCCGACCGCAGGTACCGGAGACGGCCGGGTTCGACGTCGGGATGCACGTGTCGGCCCTGGTCGCGCACGGGGTGGACGTCGACGCCGTGCTCTTCGATCCGGCGGTGATGCCCCTGGGCGTCCCCGGGGTCCCGGCACGGGCCGCGGAGCTCACCCGGCCGAACGGACGGGCGCACGATCCGGTCAAACTGGCGGAGGCCCTCCGTGATCTGCTCGGATGACCATCCGGTGGTCGCAGGTGGCCTAGCGTTGGCGCCGCGGTTCCCCCCGCGCGGGAGCACCGCCGGGAGCCGGACGGCGGACGTGCCTGTCCGGGCCGGAGGACGAGGAAGGGTGGAGGAATGACCGTTCGGGTCGGGATCAACGGGTTCGGCCGCATCGGCCGCAACTACCTGCGGGCGGCGCGGGCGTTGGGCGCGGACATCGAGGTGGTGGCGGTCAACGACCTCACGTCGGCGGCGACGCTCGCCCACCTCCTCTCCTACGACTCGACCTACGGCCGGTTCGGATCCGAGGTGACCGCGGACGGGGATCGCATCGTGGTGGACGGAAGGACCGTCCGGGTGCTGGCGGAACGCGACCCGGCCGCGCTGCCCTGGGGCGAGCTGGGGGTCGAGGTGGTTGTCGAGTCGACCGGCCTGTTCACGTCCCGGTCGGCCGCCGCCGCTCATCTCCGGGGCGGGGCGTCACGGGTCGTCATCTCCGCTCCGGCGTCCGATGCCGACGCCACGTTCGTCGTCGGGGTGAACGACCACGAGTACGACCCGGCGACCCACGTGGTCGTCTCGAACGCGTCGTGCACCACTAACTGCTTCGTCCCCCTGGTCAAGGTCCTCGACGACGCGTTCGGCGTCGAATCGGGCCTGATGACGACCGTGCACGCCTTCACCAACGACCAGAACCTGCTCGACCTGCCGCACAAGGACCTCCGTCGGGCCCGGTCCGCGCCGGTGAACATCGTCCCCGCGTCGACCGGCGCCGCTCGGGCCACCGGGCTGGTCCTCCCGGCCATGCGGGGCAGACTGGACGGTGCCGCCTTCCGGGTGCCGGTCGCCGACGGTTCGATCACCGACTTCACCGCAGTGGTGCCGGGGGGAGTCACGGTGGACCGGATCAACGAGGCCTACCGGGCCGCGGCGTCGACGGGACCGCTGTCCCGGGTGCTCGTCTATACGGAGGACCCGATCGTCTCCTCGGACATCGTCGGAAGCCCGGCGTCGTGCACCTTCGACGCCGGGCTGACGATGGTGATGCCGTCGGCTTCCGGGATCACCCTGGCCAAGGTGGCAGGCTGGTACGACAACGAGTGGGGGTACGCGAACCGCCTCGTGGACCTGTCGCTCATCGTGGGGGGTGCCGGCGCCTGAGGGCGCCGGCCGGGAGGTGGGGGAGCCGTGACGACGCCGACGAGCACCTACAATCCGTTGCTGCGGGGGCTGCCGCTCCTCGACGACCTCCCGTCGCTCGACGGGGCCAGTGTGCTGGTCCGGGTGGACTTCAACGTCCCGCTCCGGATCGAGGACGGGGTACCGCCCGCGGTCACCGACGACTTCCGCATCCGGTCCGCGATCCCGACGTTCGACTACCTCCTCGGCCACGGCGCCCGGGTGACGGCGTGCACGCACCTGGGCCGGCCCGATGGAGCCCCCGATCCGCGGTGGGAGATGGCGCCGGTCCGGGACCGGTTGGCCGAGCTGGCGCCCCGGGTCGAGCTCCTCGAGAACCTCCGGTTCGATCCGGGCGAGGTCGCCAACGACCCCGCCTTCGTGGCGAAGCTGGTCAACGGACACGATGCGTATGTGAACGACGCCTTCGGGGTGTGCCACCGGAGCCACGCCTCGGTGGTCGGGCCGCCGCTCCAGCTTCCCAGCGCCGCCGGGTTTCTGCTCCAGCGCGAAGTGGAGATGCTGGGTGGCCTCCTGGGGACGCCCCGGCGGCCGTTCGTGGCCGTCGTGGGCGGTGCCAAGGTGGCGGACAAGCTGGGCGTGCTCGGGGCCCTGCTCGAGCGGGTGGACGTCCTGCTTGTCGGCGGGGGGATGGCCTACACGTTCCTCGCCGCGGCCGGGCACGACGTGGGTGGCTCGATGGTGGACCACGACCGCATTGACGACTGCGCCGCGTTGCTCGCCACCGGGAAGACCATCCTGCTCCCCCTCGACACGGTGACGCTGGAGGCCGGCGCCCCGTTCGGCTGCGGATGCCGGGAGGGTCGTGTCCTCCTCGTGGGCGAGGAGGTCCCGGACGGCTGGACCGGGCTCGACATCGGTCCCCTGACGGTGGAGCGCTACGCGCAGGAGATCGCCTCGGCCGGGACGGTGCTCTGGAACGGCCCGATGGGCGTCTTCGAGGACAGCCGGTTCGCCGCCGGCACCAGGGGGATCGCCCAGGCGGTCGCCGCCTGTGACGGGTTCACGGTGGTCGGGGGGGGCGACAGCGCGGCGGCGGTGGACGCCCTCGGACTGGCCCAGCGGGTCGACTTCATCTCGACGGGCGGCGGCGCCTCGCTGGAGCTGATCGAGCACGGGGACCTCCCCGGGCTCGCCGCCCTGCGCCGGGCGGCCAACGCACCGAGGCCGGGGGAGGGGGCGGCGAGGAGCCGTCAATCCCGATGAGCGCCGGCCGCCGCCCGATCATCAGCGGCAACTGGAAGATGAACTTCGACCACTTCGAGGCGATCCACGCCGCGCGCGCCCTCGGCCTCCGGCTCGCCTCTGCCGACGTGGCCGGGGTCGACGTGACCGTCCACCCCCCCTTCACCGATCTGCGGTCGGTCCAGACGGTGGTGGAGGCCGAGGAGGTGCCGGTGGTCCTCGGGGCGCAGAACTGTGCCGTCGAGGACTCCGGGGCCTTCACCGGCGAGGTGAGCCCGTTGATGCTGGCCAGGCTGCATGTCGGCTACGTCATCGTCGGCCACTCCGAGCGCCGTCGTCTGTTCGGCGAGACGGACGACCTGGTGGCGGCCAAGGCGGCGTCGGTGGTGCGCAACGGCATGGTGCCGGTGTGCTGCGTGGGGGAGACCGAGACCGAACGTGAGGAGGGCATGACGCGGGACCGCCTGGCGTCCCAGGTGGACGCCGTGGCCGTCTCGCTCGGCCCGTCGGCCGTCGGCGCGTCCGTCGTCGCCTACGAGCCGGTCTGGGCCATCGGGTCCGGACGGGCGGCGACCCCCGAGGACGCGCAGGAGGCCTGTGGGTGGATCCGCGAAGTCATCGGCATGGTTGCCGGCGACGAGGCGGCCGCGACCGTGCGGATCCAGTACGGAGGGTCGGTGACCCCGGAGAACACGTCGGCGCTCCTGGAGGGAGCCGACGTCGACGGCCTACTGGTGGGCGGGGCCAGTCTGGACGTCGCCGCCTTCGTCGCCATCGTCCAGGCCGCGGCCGGGGTTCCGGCCTGAGTTTGGTAACGTCTGCGGCGATGAGGAACGGAAGGAACCGGTTCGGGTGCTGACGGCGGCGATTGTGGTGGTGCAGATCCTGGCGTGCCTGGCCCTGATCTTTCTCGTCCTGATGCACAGCGGCAAGGGCGGCGGGCTCTCCGACATGTTCGGCGGATCGGTCGGGACCGCGGCCGCGGGCTCGACCGTCGTAGAGAAGAACCTCGACCGGATCACCATCACGGTGGCGGTCATCTTCGGGTTCACCAACCTGATCCTCATCCTGCGTCTGCAGTGACGCCGGGTGGCGCCGACCCGGTCGTGCGCCATGGACGGCTCCAGGCCTTCTGGGCCGAGCGGCGGGCGCGCTGGACGCTGCCGCTGGTGATCATCGTGGTCATCGTGGTCGTGGCGGTGGTCGACCACGTCGGGTCGCACCGCATCAGCGAAGTCGACCAGCCGGCGGTCTCGCAACTGGTGACGGCGACCGGGGGAAGCGCGGTGGTCGACCTCGGGAGCATGTGGGACGGGTTCAACCCCGGGACGCCGGGCGGCGCGTCGTCGTCGACCCCGGCCCTGATGGCTCCGGTGCTGCCCAGCGCCTTCACCGTCGACCCGAAGTTCGGCACGGTGTTGAACACAGCGCTGCTCCGGAGCGTGGAGGTCACCTCCACGACGCCGCTCACCGTGCAGTACGTGCTCGATCCCAGGGCGGTGTGGTCCGACGGGGTGCCGGTGAGCGCGGCCGACTTCATCTACGCCTGGCAGTCCCAGCGCGGCGGTGGGGTGGACGTGAACGGGCAACCTGACCGCATCGCCTCGACGCTCGGCTACCGCGACATCGCCTCGGTCACCGGAGGCGACGGCGGGAAGACCGTGACCGTGGTGTTCGCCAAGCCGTTCACCGACTGGAGGCTGCTGTTCCATCAGATGGTCCCGGCGCACGTCGCCGAACGGGTGGGATGGAACCGGGGGTTCGCCACGTTCGACCCGTCGCACGTGCTCTCCGCCGGTCCGTACATCCTGCGCTCCGCCTCGCCGACCGGGACGGCGGTCCTGGTGCGCAACCCGCGGTGGTGGGGCCCGAAGGCCGTCCTCGACCGGGTGATCGTCCACGCGGCCCAGCCGACGGCCGAGTGGCTGGCGGCGCTCAGCCGGTCGAGCCAAACCGCTGCGGAGCCGGCGGCCTTCGGGTCGTCGACCATGAACGCGGTGTCGTCCCTGCCCGCGGTGCAGAGCACCGTCGAACCCTCGGCCTCCTTCCTCCAGCTCGAGTTCGACGTGACCGCTCCGGCCACCTCGGTGACGGCGGTCCGCCAGGCGATCGCCCACGGGATCGACCGGACGGCCCTGCTCGCGCAGACGGTCGGCACCATCGACCCCGCGCTCGTAGTGGACGAGGACCACCTGGCGGTGCCCACGCAGGGGGCGTACGCGGCGTCGTCCGCCGCGTCGGAGTACGACAAGGCGGACCCGGTGGCCACTGCCAAGCTGCTCGCCAGTGCCGGCTATCACCGGGCGCCGGACGGCCGTTCCGTGGACGCGAGCGGCGCGCCGCTGGTCCTCCGGATGGCGGTGGAGAGCGGGGACGCGTGGATCCCGCCGGTCGCCGCCGGCCTCGTGGCCCAACTGGCGGCGGTGGGGATCACCGTCGTCACCGTCCCGGTGGACGGGCCCGCCGGGCTGTCGGCGGCGGCCGCAACGAACTCGTACGACATGGCCCTGGTCACGCGCACCGCCAGCGCGTTCCCCACCGAAGCGGCCGGCTGGTACTCGGACAGCCCCGGGCTGGCGGGGAGCGGACCCGACGGGAACTGGACCAACTTCGACGATCCCGAGGTCGACCAGCTGTTCGCCCAGGCGGCCGCCGATCTGAACCCGGTCACCGGCGCCACGGCGTACGCCCAGGCCGACGACCAGCTCTGGGACCAGATGGTGGCACTGCCCCTGTTCGGAGAGCCTGCCCTGGTGGCGAACGGCGTGCAGTTGGCGAACGTGACGTACAACCCGGGGGCCGACGGGCTGCTGTGGAACCTGGCGGAGTGGACCCTGCTCCGCCCGAAGGGGGCCCGTCCGGGCTGACCGGGTGGATGCCCGTCGGGCCAGGGCGGACGGAGGAACGGGACGAGCCTGGCCGACCGGGCCCCTCGGGTGACGGACGAGCCGGGGCCGGGGGGTCACAGGGCACCGGTCGCGTCGCGGGCGGGAGCTCCCGTTGTGGCTGGAGTGCTCCCCGGCCCGCGCTACGATTCAGCCGGCGCCGGTCTCGTACCAGCGCCGCTCGTCGGAGTGGCGGAATAGGCAGACGCGCTAGCTTGAGGGGCTAGTGCCCGCAAGGGCGTGGGGGTTCAAGTCCCCCCTCCGACACTTGGGAGTACACAAGGTCTTGCCTCAACGGCCAGATTGCGGGATCCCGGTTCAAAGGTGATCTTGCTGTCGTAGGGCCACGGGTGGTCACTCTCCCGGCGAAATGGGGGTGGAGTACCGGAACGGTTCCACCAACAACTCCCGGAGCCCCCGTTGGCCTCTATCGCTGCCCGTCTGGACCCCGTAGACTTCGTGTTGTGAGCAATGCCCACGACCACATCGAGCCCACGGTCGGTCTAGTGTCGAACCTGGAGGAGCTGGCACGCGTGCAGCACGCCGGGCCGGTCCAGTCCGCTGAGCTCGTAAGCGATATCTGGGAGTCCGACGAGGAGCTCGACGCCTTCCTCGCCGACCTCAGGACCTCTCGCAACGCCTCCGTCGCCTGAGCCGGCGTGGCCGACGTCGTCATCGACACCGATGTCGCGTCCCTCCTCCAAAAGGGACGTGCTCCGGCCTGGGTCCACGCTTCCATCAGTGGGAACCGTGTTTGGCTGACCTTCGTCACCGTCGGCGAGTTGATGAAGTGGACGGTCGTCCGCAGTTGGGGCGAGACCCGACGTGAACGCCTTGATTCCTGGATCGCCGATCGGCCGATCATCCCCTACGACCGATCGGTCGCCGATCAGTGGGGAGAACTGGCTGGAGCGGCGCAACTCCGCGGCCGCCCTCGTCCGCAGAACGACACCTGGATCGCCGCGTGCTGCATCCGCCAGAACGTGCCGCTCGTCACACTCAACACCACCGACTTCGCTGACTTCGCCGACAACGACGGTCTCATCCTCTTGGGCGCCGATTAGCGGCGCAGCCCTGTCCCAACAACCCGCCGCCGATCTCCCGTGCAACCGTGGAGAGAGGTGCCGATCAGGGGAAGCCTGCTCCGGTCTCACCAAGGCTGGATCCGCCAGTCGGATTCCGCCTTTGTCCTTCCTCCGACACTGACTTTTGCCCACGGGCTCTGTGGCCGGCGCGCCCGAAGTCGGGCCGCCGCTCGGTCGAGCGCCGCGTGGAAGCGCGCCGCTGCCGTCGGGGCCGAGGTGCGACTCGACGGTCACCACCCGGCGTGTCGGGTCGTAGGTGAGCTGGAGCTCGAGGCGACGGTAGACCTCGGCCTTGTCCTCCGGCGCGGCGCTGGCGAGCACGTCGAGCAGGTCGCCGAGGCTGTTCACCAGTGCGGCCAGCTGGTTGCGAGACAGGCGGAGGCTCCGACAGCCCGAAGCTCTCTCGGGAGCGGTCCCGCACCTGCGCCGCCCTGCCCGGAACGGCTGCCGGAGCGGGCCGGGTGCGCAACGTGAAGGCGGCGCTCTCCTCACCGTCGACCACCAGGCGAGCGGCGGCCTGGTAGGCGCCGAGATGCGAGAGGTCGTGCGCCATGAGGTCCGGCGCCACGGTGCGCTCCAGGCGGCGGGCGTCCTC
>JAJYYG010000119.1 GCA_021801235.1 Actinomycetes bacterium | reverse complement strand
CTCCACCGCCGCCATGGTCACCTCGCTGCTCGGCGCCCGTGGGCTGACGGTCGGGACGTACACGAGCCCGAACCTGATGCGGGTCAACGAGCGCATCGCCCGCAACGGCGAGGCCATCGACGACGAATCCTTCCTCGACGTCCTCACGACACTCGCCGGGGTCGAGGGTCTCCTTCGCGAGCGGCCGACCCGCTTCGAGCTCCTCACCGCCGCCGCGCTGGCCTGGTTCGCCGACGTGGCGGTCGACGTGGCGGTGGTCGAGGTCGGTCTCGGCGGCAGGTGGGACTGCACCAATGTCGTCGACGGGGACGTGGCGGCCATCACCAACGTGAGCTTCGACCACACCGAGGTGCTCGGACCGACGCTGGAGGACATCGCCGGGGACAAGTCGGGGATCTTCAAGGCGGGGAGCAGGGTGGTCATCGGGGAGACGGACCCGGACCTGTTGGCGCTGCTGCAGTCCCGGGCGGCCGCTGCCGGTGCCGCCGACATCTGGGTCCGTGGCCGCGACTTCGCGTGCACCGCCAACCGGGTGGCGGTCGGAGGCCGTCTCGTCGACCTCCGGACACCGGGGGCCGCCTACGGCGAGGTCCTCGTCCCGCTCCACGGCGCCCACCAGGGGGACAACGCCGCCATCGCAATGGCCGCGGCCGAGGCCTTCTTCGGTGCGCCGCTCCCGGCCGACCTGGTGGACGAAGGATTGGCTCGGGTCACGGTTCCTGGCCGTCTGGAGGTCCTGGGGCGCCGCCCTCTGGTGGTGGCGGACGGTGCCCACAACGTGGCGGGCATGGTCGCCCTGGCCCGGTCGCTGGCGGAGGACTTCTCCGTGGCGGGGGAGGACGTGGCCGTGGTCGGACTCCTGTCGGGCCGCGATCCGGTCGCCATGCTCTCGGCGTTGGCCACGGTCGGCGTCCGGTCCCTGGTCGCCTGCGCCCCGGACTCTCCTCGGGCGCTCGGGGCCGAGGTGGTGGCCGAGGCGGCCGCCGGACTGGGGATGGAGGTCCGCGAAGCGGAGTCCGTCGGACAGGCCGTCGAGCGCGCCGTCGAGTGGGCAGGGGTGGAGGGGCGGCTCGTGGTGTGCGGCTCGCTCTACGTGGTGGCGGACGCCCGGAGGTTCCTGGCCGCCACCCGTGCCGACGGGGCGTCCGGGGTCGGCTAGCCTGCCCTGCTCGTGGGACGCACGCTTGTCATCTGCAAACCCGATGCCGTCGAACGGGGGCTCTCGGGGGAGATCATCCGACGGATCGAGCGCAAGGGGCTCCGGCTGACCGAGGCCGTGCTGCGGACGATCACCAGCGAGGAGGCGGGCCGGCACTACGCCGAGCACTCCGGGAAGCCCTTCTACGGCGAGCTGGTCGAGTTCATCACCCGCTCGCCCGCCCTGGTCATGGTGGTCGAAGGTCCTGACGACGCCTACGCGGTGGTCCGGACGATGATGGGAGCGACGAATCCCGTCGACGCGCTGCCCGGGACCATCCGGGGCGATCTCGCCCTCGAGATGGGGGAGAACCTGGTCCACGGCTCCGACTCGCTCGAGGCCGCCGAGCGGGAGATCGCCATCTTCTTTCCCGGGAGGGCCTGACCTCCTCGGGGTCCCGGGAGTGCGGCTCGGTCGCGCCTCCCGACGAGGCGCCGGGGGCGCCGGTTCCTCCGGCGGGGGGGGCGGTAGCCTGGGTCCCGGATGAGGCGTAGACTCCAACACGAAGACGAGGGATGGCAGGCCCGGCGGACCGAGTCCCCGGCGTGCGGGTCCCCATGTGACGGAAGGTTGCATCTCTGATGCGCGACAACAGTTTCTCCCTCCTCGGCAGGGACATGGCCGTCGATCTCGGTACCGCGAACACGTTGGTGTACGTGCGCGGTCGGGGCATCGTGCTGAACGAGCCCTCGGTGGTGGCGGTGAACGTGAAGGACGGGCGTCCTCTGGCGGTCGGTGCCGAGGCCAAGCGGATGATCGGGAGGACCCCGAGCCACATCCAGGCCATCCGGCCGCTCAAGGACGGGGTGATCGCCGACTTCGAGATCTGCGAGAAGATGCTCCGCTACTTCATCCACCGGGTGCACCAGCGACGGTTCGCCAAGCCGCGGATGGTCATCTGCGTGCCCTCGGGGATCACCGGGGTGGAGCAGCGGGCCGTCATGGAGGCGGCGGAGTACGCGGGTGCCCGCAAGGCGTACATCATCGAGGAGCCGATGGCCGCGGCCATCGGTGCAGGCCTTCCCGTCCACGAGCCGACGGGCAACATGGTGGTCGACATCGGCGGGGGGACCACCGAGGTGGCGGTCATCTCCCTCGGAGGGATCGTCACCAGCCAGTCGATCCGGATCGGCGGAGACGAGCTCGACGAGGCGATCGTCTCGTTCGTCAAGAAGGAGTACAGCCTGGCGCTGGGGGAGCGGACCGCGGAGGAGATCAAGATCGCTCTCGGATCGGCGTTCGAGCTCGAAGAGGAGCTGCACGCCGAGATCCGGGGACGCGACCTCGTCACCGGGCTGCCGAAGACGGTGGTGATCTCCACCCAGGAGATCCGCAAGGCGATCGATGAGCCGGTGTCGGCCATCGTCGACGCCGTCAAGGTCACGCTCGACCGGACCCCGCCCGAGCTGGCCGCCGACATCATGGAGCAGGGCATCGTGCTGACCGGCGGTGGGGCACTCCTCCACGGCCTCGACAGCCGGCTCACCCAGGAGACCGGGATGCCGATCGTGGTCGCCCGCGATCCGCTCAACTGCGTCGCCATCGGCAGCGGACAGTGCCTCGAGGAGTTCGAGGCGCTGAAGCAGGTGCTGATCACGTCGTCAGCTCGCTGACCGCCGGAGGGTTCGGCTCCCGTGGCGAAGCCGCGCCGCTCGCGCCGGCCGCGTACGACCCTGGTGATCCTGGTCCTCCTGTCCGTCACCATCATCACACTCGACGCCCGGGGCGGGTTCGGGAGGATCACCTCCGGGGTCAAGTCGGTGGCGAGCGACGCTTTCGCTCCGGTCCGCTCCGGGATCGACGACGTGATCGAGCCGATCGGCAGCTTTCTGGCCGGATCGGTCCACTACGGCGCGGTCCGTCAGCAGAACCAGAAGTTGCAGGACGAGATCAACCGGCTGAAGCTCCAGGACCAGCAGGCGGCACAGACCGCCGCGGCCATGCAGCAGCTCAGCGCGTTGTTGCACCTTCCCTGGATCGGCAACCTGCAGACGTTGCCGGCCCAGGTCATCGCCTATGGCACCAGCAACTTCGCCTCCACCATCGACATCGGCGTCGGGCGGGACGACGGCGTGCAACTGGGCATGCCGGTGGTGGCCTCGGGGGGTCTGGTCGGCCAGATCGTCCAGGCCAACCACCACACCTCGACGGTGCGCCTGCTCACCGACGGGGCGTCGACCGTGGGTGCCGTGTACGGCACCACACCGGGTTCGTACGCCGCCGTCAGCGGCGAGGGAGCGGGGAAGCCGCTCCAAGCGGGACTGGTGCCGTCCGGCACGGTGCTCACCCGGGGCGAGCTGTTCTCCACCAGCGGTCTCAACGGTGCCGCCTACCCGGCCGACATCCCCGTCGCACGGGTCACCAGCTCCCGGAGCGGGCTGAGCTCCTCCCAGGAGACCGTCGTGCTCCAGCCGGTGGTCGACCTCAACCACCTGCGGTACGTGTCGGTCGTCCAGTGGGGACCTTCGACACCGTGATCGACCGAACCGGCACCCGGCGATGACCGCGCCGGACGCCGCGCGGGTATCCCTGGTGGTCTTCGTGTTCGTCACCGTGCAGCAGACGCTGATGGTCGACCTACGCGTCGGGGGGGTCCACCCCGACGTGATGCTGCTGCTTCCGATGGCTGCCGGACTGGTCGGAGGACCAGCGAGGGGTGCCACCATGGGTTTTGGAAGCGGCCTGGTCGCGGACCTGTTCATGCCGACGCCGTTCGGCCTGTCGGCGCTGGTCGGCTGCCTGGTCGGGTTCGGTGTCGGCATGGCCACCGTCGCGCTCGACCGCACGTCGTGGTGGCTTCCCACCCTCTCGTCACTGGTGGCGAGCGCGGGCTCCGTCGTCCTCTACGGGCTCCTCGGGTACCTCCTCGGCCAGCCCCAGATGCTCCATGTTGACCTGACGCGCATCGTGGTGGTGGTCACCGCCGCCAACGTGGTGCTGGCGGTGCCGGCGGTGCGGCTGGTGGGGTGGGCGCTGCCGGCCGTCTCGACCGAAGGAATGCCCACGTCGGGCATCGGGCTCTCGCGTTGACCCGCGTCTTCGGTCACCCGTTCCGCCCTCGTCGCTCCTTCCGGCCCGAGCGGCAGCGCCATGCCCGCCGCACTCCGGCACGGCAACCCCGCCGGCACCGCCGCCGGCTGCCGGTCGGCGGGGTGCTCGACCCGCAGACTTCGGCATCCTCGCGTCCGGGGCTGCGCCTGCGTGTCACCGGCCTGGTGGTGGTCGCCCTCTTCGGGCTCCTCGGCCTCCGGCTCTGGACCTTGCAGGTGCTCCAGAGCCCGGCCGCGACACAGGCGGTGACGGCCAACCAGATCCGCGTCGTGACGGTGGCTCCCACCAGGGGCCTCATCCTCGATCGTTACGGCAACCCGCTTGTCGACAACCTCGCGGTCAACGAGATCACGGTGTCGCGGAGTGCGGTCGCCGCCGACCCCTCCGTCGTCGGGCGGCTGGCCGCGCTCACCGGCCAGACCACCGCCCGGGTGCAGGGGCTCATCGCCGACCCGCGCACGAGCGTCTATGCACCGGTGCCGGTGCTCCTCGACGCGCCACTCTCGGTCATCCTCTACATCAAGGAGCACGCCGGCGAGTTCCCCGGCGTGGCGACCGTCCAGACCTCCCAGCGGAACTACCCCCAGCAGGAACCTCCCCAGCCTGCGTCCGTCTACCCGCTCGGTGCCTACCCGGCGTCGCAGGTGCTCGGCTACGTGGGCACCATCAACGGTGCGGAGCTGGCGGCCTCGGCCTCGGGGGGCTACCGCCCCGGCGACGCCTTCGGCCAGGCGGGACTGGAGTTCGCGTACGAGCGCGTGCTCCGCGGCACGCCCGGTAGCCAGCAGCTCGAGGTCGACGCCCTCGGCCAGGTCGTCGGCACCGTGCGGTCGACGCCGGCGGTCCCGGGGGACAACCTCGTGACCAACATCGACACCGGGCTCCAGCAGGTGGCCGACAATGCGCTGGCCAGCCAGATCGCCACGCTGCGCCGGACGTACGACCCGGCATGCAACGGCAACCGCGGCTGCTATCCGGGGGCGACGAGCGGCTCGGTGGTGGTGCTGGACCCCACCACGGGAGCGGTGCTCGCCCTGTCGTCCTACCCGACCTACAACCCGTCCATCTGGGTCGGCGGCATCTCTACCGTCGACTACGCCGTGCTCTCGGATCCGAACAGCAACGCGCCGTTGATCGACCGGGGGATCGCCGGCGTCTACACACCCGGATCGACGTTCAAGCTCGCCACGGCCACCGCTGCCCTCGATCGGGGCCTCCCGGCGGGCAGCCAGTACTACGACGACACCGGGACCTTCACCATCCCGAACTGCACCGCCGGCCTGTGCACGCTGCACAACGCAGATAGCTCAGCCCTGGGGGAGATCAGCATGCCCCTGGCCATCGCCGCGTCCGACGACGCGTTCTTCTACAACCTCGGCTACCAGTTCTACGCGGCGAGCGGAACCTACGGCCAGACGCCCATCCAGGATGTGGCGGGCCAGTACGGCCTCGGCCAGCTCACCGGCGTCGACCTCCCGGGAGAGGTCGCCGGGCGGGTGGACAGCCAGGCCGAGCGCCTGAAGCTCCACGGGCTGGCCCCGAACGCCTTCCCCACCACCAGCTGGTATGCCGGCGACAACGTCGAGATGGCGTTCGGGCAGGGCGCGACCGTGGTCACCCCCCTCGAGGAGGCGGTGGCCTATTCGACGTTCGCCAACGGTGGTACCCGGTACGCCCCGCAGGTGGTGGCGGCGGTCGTCACTCCCTCCGGCAGGGTCGTCAAGCGGTTCACACCCCAGGTGACCGGCCACGTCGCCGTCCCGCCCGGCACGGAGGGTCCGCTGCTGGCCGGCTTCCAAGGGGCGGTGAACGATCCGCTCGGAACCGCCTACCCCTCGTTCCGGGGGTCCCTGTACCCCGCCGCCGATCTCGCCGGGAAGACCGGGACCGCCGACACGGTGCCGGGCAAGGAGCCGACCGGTTGGTTCGTCGGGTTCACGACGACCGGGCCGCGTTACGTGGTGGTCTGCGTGATCGATGAGGCGGGTTACGGCACCAGCACCGGGGCCCCGGTGGTGCGCCGGGTCTTCGACTACCTGTGGAACCATCCGGTCACCGCCCCAGCCATCCCGCCTGCATCCTCGATCGTCCAACAGACGGCGCCGCTGCCGCTGCCGGCCTCCACCACCCCGGCCTCCACCACCCCGGCCTCCGCCACCCCGGCCTCCGCCACCCCGGCCCAGGCGAGCGCCGGCTGAACCAGCGGGCCGGCACCCGGTGGTGCGCCCACCCCGGGTCCCAGCCCTAAGCTGGGATGAGGATGGAGACGCTGTGGCCCCAGATCGAGGCGATCCTGGCAGGGGTGGCCAAACCGGCCCGCTACATCGGAGGCGAGCTGGGCGCCTGTGTCCCAGAGCACGGCGACGGGAAGGTCGCGTGGCTCCTCGTGTACCCCGACACCTACGAGATCGGGCTTCCCAACCAGGGGCTCCAGATCCTCTACGAGATCCTGAACGACCGCGAGGACGCGGTGGCCGAGCGCTCCTACGCCCCCTGGGTGGACATGGAGGCCGCCATGCGGGCGGTAGGCATCCCGTTCTTCTCGCTGGAGAACCACCTGCCGGCCCGGGCGTTCGACCTCCTGGCCTTCAACCTCTCGGCCGAGCTCGTCTACACCAACGTGCTCAATCTGATCGACCTGTCGGGCATTCCCCTGCACGGAGCGGACCGCACCGGGGACGACCCGATCGTGGTGGCCGGGGGTCACTGCACCTTCAACCCCGAGCCGCTCGCCGACTTCGTGGACTGCTTCGTCCTCGGGGACGGCGAGGAGGTGGTCGGCGAGATCACCGCGTTGATACGTGCGTGGAAGACAGAAACACCGGGGACGCATCCGCCGGTTCCGGAGTGGGAGCAGCGGACCCGGCCTGCGCTCCTCAGGGCGTTGTCTCAGATCGCCGGCGTCTACGTTCCCTCGTGCTACGAGGTCCCTCCCACCCGGCCGAACGGAGCGGACGGGTACGGGGCCTCCTTCGGGGACCCCGGGGTGCGCCCGCTCTTCCCCGAGACCCCGGCCCGGGTGGAGAAGCGGACCCTCGCCGATCTGGGGGCATCGCCCTACCCGCGTCGGCAGCTGGTCCCGTTGATCGAGGTCGTCCACGACCGGCTCAACGTCGAGCTGTTCCGGGGATGTACCCGCGGCTGCCGGTTCTGCCAGGCCGGGATGGTCACCCGCCCGGTCCGGGAGCGGCCGGCGGCACAGGTCAGGCAGATGGTCTCGGACGGTCTGGCCCGCACCGGTTACGACGAGGTGGCACTCACCTCCCTGTCGAGTGCCGACTACTCCGGCATCGAGGGGGTCGTCACCGGGATCGTCGACGACCCGGCGTGCTCCGGGCAGGTGGCGGTGAGCCTGCCGAGCCTGCGCGTGGATGCCTTCACGGTCGCCACCGCCGCGCAGATCCAACGGGTGCGCCGCACCGGGCTGACTTTCGCTCCCGAAGGGGGGACCTGGCGGATGCGTCAGGTGATCAACAAGCTCATCCGGGAGGAGGACCTCTATGCGGCGGTCGATGCGGCGTTCGGCCAGGGCTGGCGACGGGTCAAGCTCTACTTCCTGATCGGTCTCCCGACCGAGACCGACGAGGACACGCTCGGCATCGTCTCGCTCGCCCGGCAGTGCGTCGAGATCGGCAGGCGCTACCACAAGAGCGTCTCCGTCACCGCGTCCGTGGGTGGATTCGTCCCCAAGCCGCAGACGCCGTTCCAATGGTTCGGCCAGAACACGGTCGAGGAGCTCACCCGGAAGGTCCGCATCCTCAGGGAGGCGGCCAGGACGGTCCGAGGCCTGACCGTGCGCTGGCACGACCCGGAGGCGACCGTGGCCGAAGGGATCGTCAGCCGCGGGGACCGCAGGACGGGGGCGGTCCTCGAGGAGGTCTGGCGGCAGGGTGGGACCTTCCAGGAGTGGTCCGAGCACTTCGACTTCGGCCGCTGGACCGCCGCGCTCGACCGGGTCGGGCTCACGTTGGAAGAGGTCGTGTACCGGCACCGGGACGAGCACGAGCGCCTGCCTTGGGACCATCTCTCCGCCGGCCTGCATCGGGACTTCCTCTGGCAGGAGTGGAGGGACGCCCTGGCGGAGCACGGCCTCGAGGACTGCCGGTGGACCCCCTGCTACGACTGCGGCGCGTGCACCGGGTTCGGGGTCGAGCACGTGGTGGCGTCCGCGGTCCCCCCGGCGGGCGGGAGCCAGGGAACCGGCCAGGACCTCGCCACCGGGGGACAGGTCCCGGTCCGCTTCCTGCAGCCGGCGGTGGGCGGATCGGACCGGACGGCTGCGGCATCCCGAGGGTGCCCGCCCGCCGCTCCGGTGCCGGTCGGGACGGGCGCCGGGCGGGGAGCCTGAGTGCGCGTCCGTCTCCGGTTCTCCAAGTTGGGGAAGATCCGCTTCACCAGCCAGCGTGACGTCGCACGCATGTGGGAGCGCGCCCTCCGCCGGGCGGGGCTCCCGATGGCCTATACCGGGGGGTTCTCGCCACGCCCCCAGCTCGCGTTCGGTCCCGCTCTGCCGACCGGTTGCGAGTCGCTGGCCGAGTACGTCGACGTGGTCCTCGACGACGGGCGACCGGAGACCGCCGAGCTGGACGCGGAGCGCACGGCCGGGCTGGCCGGCGGGTTCCTGCCGGCCGGGATCGACATCACGGCGGCGCGGGTGGTCGACCCCCGGATTGCGTCGGTGCAGGCCGACGTGACATCGTGCCGGTGGGAGATGTCGTTCGTCGGCCTGTCCCGCGACGAGCTCGGGGAGCGGATCGACCGGTTCCTCGCGGCGCCGTCGGTCCCGATCCTCCGGGAGCGCAAAGGCCGCGAGGAGCTGGACGACCTCCGGCCGTCGGTGTTGACCATCGCCTTGTCGGACCCCCGGGAGATCCGGATCGACGGGGGTACCCCGACAGGAGCGGTCGAGCTGGTGGCGGACCTGGCGACCCGTCCCCGGGGAGTTCGCCCGGTGGAGGTCACCCGGGCGCTGTGCGCAGTATCGCCCGTTCCGGGCGGCGGGACTGCCCGGGCCGGCGAGGGCGGGACGTTGGTGCTGGACCGGGCACGCAGGACGCAACAGTGGATCGAACGCGACGGTCTCCGTCGGGAGCCTCTCGAAGTGGGAGTTCCCCCGGCGGGATCCGGGCGCGCCGTGCACGACGTGGAGCGTGCATCGTGAGTGATCGTGGAAGGGAAGTCGATGTCAGAAGCAACGACCGGGCAGCAGGCCGGTTCCCCGCCCGACGGGTCTGGGGCGCCGGTGGCACTCACCGGAGGAGGCGCCCCCGGGGCGCGTGGTACTGAACCGGGCACGGTGACCCCGCCGGGCCCCCGGGAGCCGGGCGTGGCTCCTCCGGCCCAGGGCCCCCGGGAGGGGACCCCGACTCCGGACGGCGGGAGCGACGGGGGCGCGTCGGACGCCGGCGCGCCGGCCCGCACCGGGCAGGCTCGCCGCCGGCGGGGTTCGCGTGGTGGTCGCGGACGGAGCAGGCAGGCCGAAGGGGGGAACCCGGCCGAGGGAGAGCCCGGTCCGCCGGACGGGCCCGGAACCGAGAGCGTCTCCGGGCCGGAACCGTCCGCCCGGATGCAGCCGCAGTCCCCGGGTGTGCAGCAGGTACCGCCTGCCGGTACCCGTCCGAAGATCGGCGACACGCGGCCGGCCCCGGTGTCGCCCGGCGCCGAAGGTGCCGCTCGCACGGCCTCCCCGGCCGGCGGAGGTACCAGGGCGACGGGGGGGAGCGCTCCGACCCGCAGCGGGGGACGGGGTGGGCGCGGCCGTTCGGGCCAGGGTGGCGGGCGTGGTGGCACCCCCCCCCGGGGCAACGGGGGCCGGCAGCCCGCCGGCACCCGGACGACGGAACCGGTGGTGGACGGCGGCGCCCCGATGGAGCCCGCGCGCCGGCCGGTCGGGCAGGCGCCCGCCTCCGGTCCGAACGCGAGCCGGCCGGTCGGGCGGGAGCGGCGCGGCAAGGCGGTCGGCCGTTACCTGATGTGCGTCCACGTCCGGCCGGACACGACCCAGATCGCCCTGCTCGAGGGACGGACGCTGGTGGAGCACTACGTGTCCCACGCCGCCGACGACGCCACCCAGATCGACGGGAACATCTACCGGGGCCGGGTGCAGAACGTCCTTCCGGGGATGGAAGCGGCGTTCATCGACATCGGGACCCCGAAGAACGCCGTCCTCTACCGGGGGGACGTCCGCTATGACACCGAGGACGTCGAGTCCGGGGCGTCGGGTGCGCAGCCCCGGATCGAGCAGGTGCTCCGTCCGGGCCAGACCATCCTCTGTCAGGTGACGAAGAACCCGATCGGGGCGAAGGGCGCCCGGTTGACCCAGGAGGTCTCCATCCCCGGGCGGTTCGTGGTGCTGGTGCCGAACAGCACGGCGTTCGGCATCTCGAAGCGGCTGGACGACGCCGAGCGGAAGCGGTTGCGCAGGATCATCGACGCGGTGCGACCACCCGGACACGGGCTCATCGTGCGAACCGCCGCGGCCGGCGCGAGCTCGGAGGAGCTGGGCCACGACGTGGAGCGGCTGGTGGCCCAGTGGGGGGAGATCGAAGCCGCGGCCCGGCAGGGCCAGGGACCGGCGCTCCTCTACCGGGAACCGGCGATCGCGGTGCGGCTGATCCGCGAGGAGCTCAACCACGAGTACCGGGCGGTGGTGATCGACGATCACGCGCTGTACGAGCAGGTGAGGGCGTACGTGGCCGCCGTCAACCCCGAGCTCGCCGACCGGGTCGAGTACTTCGACCCGGAGACCGAGCCGTTGCCGGTCTTCGAGCGGCACCACGTGCACGAGCAGCTGCACCGGGCGCTCGACCGAAAGGTCTACCTGCCGTCCGGGGGTTCGCTGGTGATCGACCGGACCGAGGCGCTCACCGTGATCGACGTCAACACCGGGAAGAACGTGGGCACGTCGAACCTCGAGGAGACGGTGTACCGGAACAACCTGGAGGCGGCGGAGGAGGTCGCCCGTCAGCTCCGGTTGCGGGACATCGGCGGGATCATCGTCATCGACTTCATCGACATGGAGGTCCGCGCCAACCGCGAGCGGGTCTCGAGCGCTCTGCGCGCGGCGCTCGCCCGCGACAAGACGCGGACCCAGGTGTTCGACATCTCGGAGCTGGGCCTGGTGGAGATGACGCGCAAGCGGGTCTCCGAGGGCCTCATCGAGTCGCTCTCGACGGTGTGTGCAGTCTGTGACGGGCGCGGAATCGTCTTCGACGACCTGGACCTGTAGACTGACGTTCTTATGTACGCAGTGATCCGAACCGGAGGAAAGCAGGAGCGGGTGGCCGAGGGCCAGCGGCTCCGCGTCGAGCGGCTCGGCGAGGGGCCCGGCGCGGAGGTCGCGTTCACCCCGATCCTGGTGGTCGACGGGGAGACCGTCCTCGCCACACCGGCCGACCTGGTGGGCGCCACGGTGACCGCTCAGGTGGTCGGCGACGAGCTGGGACCGAAGATCCGCGGGTTCACCTATAAGAACAAGTCGAACCAGCGCACCCGGTGGGGCCACCGGCAGCAGTCCTCCACCATCGAGATCACCGCCATCACGGCCGCCGGCTGACGCCACCCGGCCCCGAACGTCCATCCTGCGCAGCGCGCCCACAGCGCCGAGACTCACGAGGAGCTCCCGATGTCCAAGACCAAAGGTGGAGGTTCCACCCGCAACGGCCGCGACTCCAACGCCCAGCGCCTGGGGGTGAAGGCGTTCGGCGGGACCCAGGTCCAAGCCGGTTCCATCCTGGTCCGCCAACGGGGGACGAAGTTCCATCCCGGCCTCAACGTCGGACGCGGCGGCGACGACACCCTGTTCGCCCTCGCCCCGGGCACGGTCCAGTTCGCCAGCCGCAAGGGCCGCAAGCTCGTCGACGTGGTGTCCGGGGACTGAGCGCGGTCGCCGGCCTGCCGGCGGAGATGAACCTCTGGTGACCGATGGCGGTCGCCGGGTCGGAGGACGGTACGCTCCGGCCATGGTCACCGAGTACGAATCCGTCGAGCCGCGGGCAGGGACGGACAAGCCGGCCGGCTCCCCCGGGAGGCTGGTGGCCCTCGACGGCTGCGTCAACTTCCGGGATCTCGGTGGGTACCGGACGGCCACCGGCCGGCAGACCCGGTGGCGCAGGCTGTTCCGTGCCGACGGCCTGAACCGGCTGAGCCCCGAGGACGTCGCCGTCATGGCCGGGCTCGGGCTCTCCACGGTCATCGACCTCCGGACGCGCGAGGAAGCCGACCAGCGGGGCTCGTTCCCGGTGGACCAGCTCCCGGTCCGCTACTTCGGGCTGCCACTGACCGACGTGCTCCCGTCGGCCGACCAGCTCCCCGACTGGCAGGAGGCGTCCTACGTGGCGTCCCACTACTTCGGGATGGTCACGGGGAAGGGACCGGTCCTGGCGGAGGCCATCACCGCGCTGGCATCGGACGGCGCTCTTCCCGCGGTGATGCACTGCAGCGCGGGCAAGGACCGGACGGGGGTGCTCTCCGCGCTCCTCCTCGCGTTCCTCGGCGTGCCGGACCGGACCATCGTCGAGGACTACGCGCTGAGCGCCTCCGCGATGGAGCGCCTCTTCGCGCGGTTGCAGGCCGAGCACCCGGAGGCGGGGGAGGCGGTGACCCGCTATGCGCCGGCCATCCTGCACGTCGCCCCCGAGACGATGGAGAGGTTCCTCGCCGCCGTGCGGGCCGAGTACGGGTCCTACGACGGCCTCATCGCCGAGCTCGACGTGGCGGAGCCGGTACAGCGGCTCCGGGATACGCTGCTCGGTCCGGTCTGAGGGCGGGCGGCCGGCTTCATGCCGCCGTCAGGTTGGGGCGCCAGACTGCAACCGATGGCGACGACCTCGGTGACGTTCGATCCTTCCCCGTCCCGTGCCGGGGCGAAGGGGGCGAAGCGTGCCCGGCCGACGGCCCCCCCCGGCAAGCCGCCCCGGCCGTGGGTGGTGCACGCCCTGGCCTGGGTCGCCGCCGGCGGCCTGGTGCTGGTCCTGGCGTCCGGGATCGACGTGGAGACCGGGAGCGAGCTGCGTGCTCCCGGGGGGGTGGCGATCTTCGTCGGGAGCCTCACCGGACTGGTCGGTATGTACCTGGCCCTCCTGATGGTGCTCCTGGTCAGCCGCATCCCCGCCGTCGAGCGGGTCCTCGGCCAGGACGGCCTGGTGCGGTGGCACAAGTGGCTGTCGCCCTGGCCGCTGAGCCTGATCGGGCTGCACGCGGTGTTCATCGTGGTCGGGTACGCGGAGGCGGCGAAGTCGGGGATCCTCCAGCAGATCGGCACCCTCGTCTCGAGCTATCCCGACATGCTGGCCGCCACCGTCGGGCTGGCGCTGATGGCGTTCGCCGGCATCGTGTCGATCCGGGCCATCCGCAGCCGGCTCCGGCGCGAGACCTGGTGGGTAATCCATCTCTACCTCTATCTCGCCCTGGCGCTCTCCTTCGCCCACGTGCTGGCGCTCGGACCCTCCTTCGTCGGGCACCCGCTGGCCCGCATCCTGTGGTCGCTGGCGTGGCTGGCGACCGCGGGATCGGTGATCTGCTTCCGGATCCTGCTGCCGATCGTCCGCAGCCTCCGGTACGGTCTGACCGTGCGCGAAGTCCGGGCCGAAGGCCCGGGCGTCGTCTCGGTCATCTGCGCAGGACGCGGCGTGGAGCGGATGGCGATCTCGGGCGGCCAGTTCTTCGAATGGCGCTTCCTCGCCCGGGACCTCTGGTGGCAGGCCCATCCCTACTCGGTGTCCGCGTTGCCGCGGCCCCCGTACCTGCGCCTGACGGTCAAGACGGTGGGAGATCACTCGGCTGCGGTCGCCCGTCTCCGGCCGGGCACCCGGGTGATGGTGGAGGGCCCCTACGGTGCGTTCACCCGTCATGCGCAACAGCGTCGACGCACCGTGCTCATCGCCGGTGGGATCGGGCTCACGGCTCTGCGGTCGCTCCTCGAGGATCTCCCCCAGGCCTCCGCTCCGGTGGTGGTCGTCCGGGTGTCCAAGCCGGACGACTTCGTGTTCCGCTCGGAGGTCGAGGCACTGGTGCGCCACCGGAACGGGACGGTCCACGAGGTGGTCGGGGGTCGCTCCAAGGTGCGCTTCGACGCGAAGGTGCTGGCCACCATGGTCCCGGATATCCGCCAGCGCGACGTGTTCGTCTGTGGTCCGATCGGGTTCGTGGAGGACGTGGTGGCGATGGCGCACCGGCTCGGCGTGCACCGGAGCGCCATCCACTACGAGGAGTTCGGGTTCTGAGGATGGGAGAGGGATGAGAAGAGCACCGTTCGTCGCCGGGGCGACCGCCCTCGGCCTGGTCGGGGTGGTGACCTACCAGAACCAGCGTCCGGCCAGCAGCCTGGCCGCCGGGGCTGCAGCGAAGCCGCCTCCGTCCACCCAGCCGGCGGCCGGGGCGGGCGCGCCGTCGACCACCGCGCCGTCGTCCACCGCGCCGTCGTCCACCGCGCCGTCGACAGCTCCGACCACGACGGCTCCCGCCACCACCACCCGCACCGCGGTCGGGCCGGCCGAGCAGTACGGGTACGGGTCCCTGGCCGTGCAGGTGACGGCGACCGGCTCCCGGATCACCGACGTCACCGTCCAGAACCTCCAGACCGCCGAGCAGTACTCGCAGCAGCTGGCGGCCGCGGTGATCCCGATGCTCCGCTCCCAGGTGCTCAAGGCGCAGAGCGCCAATATCAACGGCGTCACCGGCGCCACCTACACCAGTCAGGCGTACGCGCTGTCGCTGCAGGCTGCACTGTCCAAACTGCGGATACCATGACGCTCTGCAACCCAGCGGGGACGACCCCCCGGGTCCCGCCGGAGCCGACCGGATCCGGTGCGAACCGCTGATGGCCGTCACGAACGAGAGCGAGCGCGTGCCCGAGACCCCCACCACGCCGGTGTCGAAGAAGTCCAAGATGAGCACCGCGGTGGCGATCCGCGTCCAGCGGCGGATGTGGGGTGGGCGCGCCGACACCTGGGACCGGCACAACGACTCGGGCATGACCAAGGTCGCCTCCAAGGCGATCGAGCTGGCCGACGTGGCGCCGGGCATGGACTGTGTCGACCTGGGCTGTGGCACGGGCCGCCTCACCATGGTGCTGGCGGAGCGCGGCGCCAACGTGGTGGGAGTGGACGTCAGCGCCGAGATGATCGAGCGGCTCGAGGCCCAACCGGTCCCCGAGGGCGGGGGCTCGGTCCGCGGCATGGTGGTGCCGGTCGAACGGCTCGAGCTGGCCCCGGCGAGCCTCGACCTGGTGATCACCAACTATGCGCTCCACCACCTGCTCGACCCGGACAAGGAACGGGTGGTGACGGCCGCCTTCACGTGGCTGCGGCCCGGCGGGAAGCTGGTGGTCGCCGACATGATGCTCGGGCGCGGCACGACGTCGCGTGACCGCGAGATCATCGCCACCAAGGTGAAGGCGATGGCGAAGAAGGGGATCCCCGGGTACTGGCGCATCATGAAGAACGCGGGTCGGTACCTCTTCCGTGTCCAGGAGCGCCCCATCACGCCGGAGGCGTGGAGCCGGCTGCTCACCAGGGCCGGGTTCGTCGACGTGACGACCACGGTGGTCGTGTCCGAGGCGGCGGTGGTCACCGGAGTGAAGCCGCAGGTCTGACGGCGACGGGCCGCCGCCACGTCCTTCCCGCCGTCCGCGCCTTCCGACCCCGATGCGCTCCGCCCCCGCCGTCCGCCCACTCGTCCCCGGTGACATCCCGAGGGCGGTGGCGATCCACCTCGACGTGCTCCACATGGAGTTCCTCTCGCGCTACGGGGACGCCTTCCTCCAGCGGTACTACCTGGCCTGGCTGGAAGCCGACCAGGGGATCGCCCTGGCGGCGGTGGACGGGGACGGCGCCCTGGTGGGGACGCTGCTCGGTACCCTGGACACGGGGCGCCACAGCCGCGACATGGTGCGCCGGCACGGCTCCGCCCTGGCCTGGCGCCTGACCTGCCAGGCGGCGCGCCACCCCACCCTGGCCAGGGACCTGATCGCCACCCGCGGGGTGCGCTACCTGCGGGGCGTGGGGAGGATGGCGGCCGGCCGGATGCGCCGTCCCCGACGGAGCGGGCATCCCGTCCCGTCGCCCGCCGACGACGGTCGGCCCCCCGTTCCGGGCGTGGGTGAGATCACCCACGTCCTCGTCGACCCCGACCGCCAGGGGGAGGGGATCGGCCGTGCCCTGATGGCCGGCGCGGTCGACGTCGCCCGCGCGGCCGGCCTCGGGTCGCTGGAGCTGGTGACGCCGCCGGACCTCGCCGCCCGGCGCTTCTACGAGCACCTGGGTTGGTCCCCGGCCGGGGCGGTGACCAGCCGGAGCGGTGAGTCGTTCGTCCGCTTCCGGCTCGCGCTCGACCCGCCCGGTCCGCCGTGATCCCGCCCCGGCGGTGGCTCAGGGCGCGGGACCCGGTGCGCCCGGGCGGACCCCGGGACCCTGCCCGTCGGACGTCGTGACGCTGTCGGGGCCCGATCCCGGTGCCCGCTCCCGGACCCCGGGCCGCTGCCCGAGGACGGCGCGCCGCCGCCGACGACGGAGGACGGCACGTCGGCGGAGCAGCACCAGGCCGGCGGCGACGACCGCGACGGCCACGCCCGCGGGGACCCACCAGAGGGACCCGGTGGTGGCCGGCCGGCGGATCGTCGGGTGGCGCACCGGCACGGTGGTCGGTGGGACGGTCGTGGGGGGTGGGCTCGGTGTGGGCACCTGGGCCAACGCCATCGCCTGCTCGGCCAGCACCGCCCCCGGGCAGCCCGGGGTGGGCGTGACCGCCACCGGGGCCGGGAGCTGGGGAGCCTCGGGGATCTGGAAGAACGTGGTGGGCACCGCGTTCGCCATCACCGTCTGACCGGCGACGCTGGGGTGCAGGTTGTCCCCCGAGTTGTAGGGACCGAACAGCAGGTCGGGGTTGCACTGGCCGTTGTAGACGTCCGCCACCACCGCACCCATGTCGATCACGCCGTCGAACCCGTTGCCCGGTGTGCGGATCCAGGCGTTGACCTGGTCCAAGGTGGCCTGGTCGGCAGCCGTCCAGACCTCCACCGGTTTGATCCCCGGGGGGGAGGACGCGCGCGGCAGCAGGGTGACCCCGAAGATCCGCATGCCGGCGGCGTGCACCTGGGCGATGACCGACTGCATCCCGGCGATGATGGTGGCGGCGCTGCCGTAGGGGGGGATGGCGTCCTCCCCACCGAACCAGATGTCGTTGGTCCCGAGGAACAGGACGACGTCCTTGGCTCCGGGGATCGAGAGCACGTCCGACCCGAGCCGGGTCAGGCCCGGCAGTCCACCGGAGACGAGCGCGTAGCTGTCGGGATCGCCGAGCGCGTTGTTGCCGGGCGGGAAGACGGTCAGCGTGTTGCCGGTGACCCCCTGGTTCACCACCGCCATCTGGTCCTGGGGCGCCATCATGGAGATCCGCTGCTGCAGGGGCGTGGGCCAGCCGTCCCCGGCCACCCGGAAGCCGTCGGTGATCGAGTCCCCGAACGCCACCACCGTCCCCTGCGCCGGACTGCCCGCCACCTGGATCCCGGAGAGCCACCGCATGTTGGTCGACGCGTAGGGGGCCACCGCCGGGAAGCTCGCCGCGGTGGGGTCCTCGGTGCGGTTCCCGGCGTCGTCGTACGTCCCGTACGAGTCGATGCGCCCCTGACAGCAGAAGTGGACGCTGACCGGCGCGCTCCCTTCCAACCACAGGCTGACGGAGAGGGTCTCTCCGGCGTGGACCGCCATGGCCACCGGGTCGCTGGTCACGTCCTGGCGGGCGGGGATGGTGACGGCCGGGCTCCCGCCGCCGAACGTCACCGGTACCAGCGTGCCGGGGAGGACGGCGGCCCCGGCGGTGGGGCTCTGCTGCACGCCCACCGTGACCGCTCCGAAGGTGATGGGCACGCCCGACCAGCTGTTGGAGATCCGGAGGCGGATCGAGGTGCCGCTGACGGCCACCTCGGCGACGTCGCGGACGGTGGCGTTGACCGCCACGCCGTAGTTGAAGTCCATCGGTGTCGCCCAGGCGGTGAGCCACGTGGGAGGCGTGGCCGTGGTGGGCGGTGACGCGGGGACCGTGGTGGACGGGGCCGAGGTGGACCCGGTGGTCCGGCCGGACGCGGGGGTTGCCGCCGCACCCGGGCTCCCGGCCGGGGGCACGACCAGGGCCCCGAACGTGGCGAGGAGGCCGACGACCGCCAGGGCGACCGCCGCGCGGTACGCAGCCCTCACCGGGTGCCGGTCCTCCGATCCATCGCTCCGTCCTCTCACTCGACTGCCCGCGGGCCGGCCAGGACCACGAGCGTCCTGCGGTCCGGAGCGGCCTCAGCGCACCGTCGCCGCATGCTACGCGCTCCGACCCGGCCGGAGGTGGCACCGGGAGGCCGGCAACCGGGCGGGGGCCGAGACCCGAGAGACACGGCCCGGAGCGCAATCCGGGCCCGAGAGACACGGCCCGGAGCGCAATCCGGGCCCGAGAGACACG
>JAJYYG010000160.1 GCA_021801235.1 Actinomycetes bacterium | reverse complement strand
CCGGCCGCCGAGCCGGCGCCGGCGCCCGAGGTCCCCGCCGAGCCGGTCACCGTCTCCGCCAGCTCGGGAGAGAGCCTGTGACCATCGGGGCCCGTCCGGTCCCCCCGGCGGGCAGTGTCCCCCCTCCGCCTCCGGGCGGGGACCCGGTCCCCGTCGCAGCCGCGGACGCACCTCCGGCAGCACCCGGGCCGGGGCGGTCCGGGCACCGCGCCCGTTGGATCGCGGTCGGGACCCTGGTGATCACCGCCGGGCTGGTGGCGGTGCTGGCCACCCGGCCGTCGGCTACCGTGGCCGCGCTCCAGAGCCCCCTGGTCGGACACCAGGCACCCCCGGTCTCGGGGGTCACGGTCGACGGCGGTTCCTTCGTGCTCCCGCGGGCTCCCGGCCGCTTCATCGTCCTCAACTTCTTCGCCAGCTGGTGCACCCCCTGCCAGGAGGAGGGCCCCGAGCTGGTGAAGTTCGAGTTCGAGCACCAGGCCAGTGGTACCGCGTCGGTGGTGAGCGTGGTGTTCAGCGACACGGTGTCGGCGGCCCGCGCCTACCAGCAGACCCTCGGCGCCACCTGGCCGACCCTGGCCGACCCGGGGGGCACCCTGGCGCTCAACTACGGGGTCAGCCACCCGCCGTCCACCTACCTCATCGCTCCCGACGGCCGGCTGGTCGCCTACCTGACCGGCCCGGTCACCGCGTCCGGGCTCAACCGGCTGATCGCCGCGGCCCAGGCATCCCACGCATGAGGCGGCGGTTCCCACTCTGGCTCCTCCTCGGCCTCGTTCTGGTCCTGGCGCTGGCCGCCGGGAGCGGGGCCTTCTCCTCGTCGCCGCCGAGCCCGGCCCAGAGGGCCGCCGCGCTGGAGTCGGTCATCCGCTGCCCGACCTGCGAGGACCTGTCGGTCGCCGATTCGAGTGCCGAAGCCGCGGTGACGGTGCGGGCCACCATCCGCCGGCTCGTCGCCCGGGGCGAGAGCGACCAGCAGATCAAGGACTACCTGGTGGCGCGGTACGGTGCGGCCATCATCCTCGACCCGCCGGCCAGCGGGTGGTCGCTGCTGGTCTGGGTGCTCCCGATCGCCGGGGGCGTGGCCGCGTTCGGCGTGCTCGCCTGGGTGCTCGTGAACCGACGGCGGCAGGCGCCGGCGGACCCCACCGCCGCCGCGGCGGCCGAAGAGCGGGCGGAGGCGTCCGCCGGTCTGGACGACCTCGACCAGCGGCGCCGGTTCCTCGAGCAGAGCCTGGCCGACGCCTTCGCCGAGCACCGGGCCGGAGACCTCTCCGACGACGACTACCAGGTGCTCCGGCGCCGGGACACGGCGCGGCTGGCCGTCCTCGACCTCCGGGTGGCGGCGCTCACCCGGGCGGAGGCCGCCGAAGGGGGCGGTCCCCGACCGGCGGAGCCTCCGGCGACGGCTGCAGAGGGAACCGAGGTCGCCACCGCCGGGACCCCTTCATCCGGGACGTCGGACCACTCCGGTGGTGCCGGGGACCCCGCCCCCGGCGCACCCGCGACGGCACGGGCGCGCCGGACCCGTCGGCAACGCTTCCTGGTCGGCGGCGCCGTCACCGCCTTCGCCTCGGCCCTCGTCCTCCTGGTGGCGCTGTACGCGGGGAACCAGCTTCCCGGCGAGGCGATCACCGGCAACGTCAGCCTCAGTCAGCAGCAGCAGGCGGCCCAGACCCTCGCCCAGGCGGCCGCCCTCGAGAACGAGAACCAGCTGGGCGAGGCGGCACAGCTGTACGACAAGGTGCTGGCGAAGGACCCGAAGAACGAGGTGGCCCTGGCCCAGCTCGGGTGGTTGGAGTACGAGATCGGCCAGAACGGCGCCGACGCCTCGCTCATCGCCGACGGGCGCGCCAAGCTCGAACAGGCGGTGAAGCTGAACCCGGACGACTACGCGGTGCGCCTCTACCTCGGCACGGTGCTGCTCCAGACCGACCACGACGCCGCCGGGGCGGTGGCCCAGTACGAGCGGTTCCTCGCGGCGGACCCGCCCGGGGCGGTGCTCGCCCAGGCCGCCCCGACCCTCCGTCAGGCCTACGCCCAGGCGGGAGTTCCGGTGCCGGCACAGGTGCCGGCGACCTGACCCGCCGGACCGCCGGCGACATCGTCCGTCCCGGCAGTTCCCGCGGTTCCCGCAGTTCAGCGGACTCCCGGCTGGCGGTACTGGATGCTGATCCTCGGACCCACCGGGTGCCTGGTCTTCGGGACGGCGTGCTCCCAGGTCCGCTGGCAGCTGCCCCCCATCACCAGCAGGTCGCCGTGCCCGAGGTCGTAGCGCAGGGCCGGCCCCCCGCCGCGGGGCCGGAGGAGGAACCGGCGGGGTTCCCCGAGCGAGAGGATGGCCACGACGGTGTCGTGCACCCCGCCCCGCCCGATGCGGTCCCCGTGCCACGCCACGCTGTCCCAACCACCCCGGTAGAGGCAGGCGCCGGCGGTGGCGACCGGGCCGCCCTCCTCGTCGCCGTAGCGGCGGGCCAGGTGTGCGCGGACGGTGTCGAGGAGGGGATCGGGGAGGGGTGCCCCGCTGTCGTAGAACGCGAGGAGGCGGGGAACGTCGACGATGCGGTCGAACATGGTCCGGCGTTCGGCCTGCCACGGGATGGTGGTGAGGAGGCGCTCGAAGAGGTCGTCGGCGGCATCGATCCACGCCGGCCGGTGGTCGACCCATGCCCCCGCGGCGAGCACCGTCCGGCGGAGCTCCGGGCCGAGCGGGGGGACGGGGACCCGGGGACCGGCTCCGAACAGCGTCCGCTGAAAGGCTGTCATCCCCGGTACCGTAGTCGAACACGTGTTCGCTTTGCGGAGCCCGGGTGGGTTCCGGCCGGATGCCCGGCCATCGCGACCGGAGTCCCGCGTGGGTCCGCCGGGCACCGTCCCCAGGGGAGGCGCCGGCCGGCGCCTCAGTCGGAGCCGAAGAACGGCGCGTCGAAGCTGAAGATCCCCCCGTCCGCGGCCACCAGCCAGTAGCCGCCGGTGGCGGGGTCGGCCGCCATCCCCACCACCGGCTGGTCGAGGGGGACTCCTCCCATGGAACCGTGGAAGGCGGCGTCCCCGAAGCTGAAGATCCCCCCGTCGGAGGCCACCAGCCAGTAGCCGCCCCCGGAAGGCGAGTCGGCCATCCCGACGACCGGTCGGTCGAGGACCAGCGATCCGGTGGAGCCGAAGAAGGGCGCGCCGAAGCTGAAGATCCCCCCGTCGGCGGCCACCAGCCGGTAGCCGCCTCCGGCCGCGGTGATCCCGTTGACCGGGGCGTTGAGCGGCCTGCCGCCCATCGAGCCGCGGAACGGCGCGTCCCCGAAGGCGAACACCCCCCCGTCCGTGGCCACCAGCCAGTACCCCCCGCCGTCGGCGGTCGGGGCGAGGTCGACCACCGGGGCGTTGAGCGGCCTCCCGCCCATCGAGCCGTAGAACGGCGCGTCCCCGAAGGCGAACACCCCTCCGTCCGCCGCCACCAGCCAGTAGCCCCTCCCGTCCACGGTGGGCACGATGTGGCTGACCGGGGCGTCGAGCGGGCCCGAGAGCCCCCCGTAGGAGACGGCGCCTCCGTGCGCGTCGACCTGGCCGGCCGCGTTCACCAGCCAGTAGCCGTCCCCGGTCGGGTCGGAGGCCATCGCCACCACCGGGCTCCCCGGTCGGGCCAGGCCACCGCCTCCCCCGGCGCAGGTGTCACCCGTCTGCTCGCACAGGGGGAGCGCCGGGAGCTCGGACGCCCACGAGAACACCAGAGCCTGTCCCGGCGGACCGACGTCCTCGGCGACCGCCCACGACGGGGATCCGCCGGGCGAGGTTGCCGACTCCCCGACCCCGAGCTCCAGCGTGCCGTCGGTGGGGTAGCCCGTGAACAGGTCGAGGATGTTGTCCCTGTGCCCCCAGCAGCCCGGGGACGTCGGGGTGGGGCAGTCGAGATTGGGGCTGGACGGGCCGTCGTCGTACATCCAGGCGAAGTCGGTCACCAGAGAGGTGGGGGTCCCACCCGCCCAGTTCCCGGCGGCGCCCAGCGTCGGGTCGGTCCCGGCGATGGCGGCAGCCTGGGCGGCTGCGTCGAGCGTGGCGGTCATTCCGGCGAACGGGGCGAGACCGCGTGCCGTCCGCTCGAGGTCCACGAGAACCGCCAAGTGGTCCACGCGGTCGAGCGAGGCCCAGTTGGAGGGGAGCACCAGCGGACCCACCCCTTCGGCGGAGCGGGCGGCGTCGATGGCCGCCACCAGGGCGGAAGTGGTCGTGGGGCCGGGCAGCGGGATGCTCGCCGGGGGGTTGGTGCCGCCGTACCACGCTCCGGTGGTCGCCCGGCTGATGGCGGCGGCCGTTGTGGCCACCCGGCTGGTCGCCGCGGCCACCCGTTCGGCGGCAGTGGTCGCCCGGACCGCGGCCCCGGAATGGGTGCCCGGTGAGGTCCCTGGCGGGGAGGCGGAGGCGGAGGCGGAGGCGGAGGCGGGGGCGGCTGCGGCAACGGCAGCGGCGGCCAGGGTGGCGACGGCAACGACGGCGAGGGTGAGGGCGGTGACGCGTGGCGCGAGCACCGCCTGCCTTCCGGTGGGCACCCGACCGCGGTCCGCCCGGCGCCTCTTCACGCCTCCCTCCGGACCGTCGTCCTCCGGTCCGCCTCCCGCCGGATCGCCCGCCGACCTCGGTCTCCTGCCCCGCATGTTCCGCATGTTCGCGTCCCCCCGGTCCGGCTGCTCCGCAGGGGGACGCTATCCCGCCCGACCGCGCCCGACCACCGGGGTCGGAGGACCAGGGCGTCGACAGGCCGAGGGCGGCCGCTCAGCTTGCTCCGAGGGCCCGTAGGGCATCGACCACCCGGGGGAAGGCGATTGCAAAGGCGTCCACGTCCTCCGGCCCGGTCGACCAGCCCACCGAGAGCCGGAGCGAACGTTCGCCGTCGACCCCCATCGCTTCGAGGACCGGTGAGGGCGCGAGCGACTCCGACGAGCACGAGGACCCCGAATGCACCGCGATCCCGGCCTGGTCCAGCCCCACCAGCACCGGCTCGGCCCCGACCCCGTCGACGCCGAGGCACACGATGTGGGGGAGCCGGTGGTCCGGGTCTCCGTAGACCTGCACCCCCGGTGTCGCGGTGGCGGCGTGGACCAGTCGGGAGATGTGCGAGACGGCGGCCGCCTGCTCGACACCCAGCCGGCCCGCGGCGGAGAGCGCCTCGCACGCGGCGCCGAACCCGACGGCGGCGGCGACGTTCTCCACCCCGCCTCTCCGGGCCCGCTCCTGGTCGCCTCCGACGACGAAGGGGTCGAACCGCAGGCCGACCCCGACGATCAGCGCGCCGATCCCGACCGGCCCCCCGAGCTTGTGGGAGGACACCGACACCAGGTCCGCCCCGAGCTGTCCGGCATCCACGGGGACATGGCCGGCGGCGGCCACCGCGTCCACGTGCGTCACCACACCCGCCGCCCGGCACCGTTCGACGACGGCGCCGACCGGCTGCACGGTTCCGACCTCGTGGTTGGCGAACTGACAGTGCACCACGGACGGTGCCGCACCGTGCACCGAGTGGCACCGGTCGATGGCCTCTCCCACCGCAGCGGGATGGATCGTCCCGGACCTGTCGACTCCGACCGGCACCACCGGAGCAGCACGGGACGAGGCGTCGCGGACGGCCGAGTGCTCGACGGGGCTGCAGACGACGGGTCCGGGGCTCCGCCGGGTGGCGCCCCACACCGCCGCGTTGATCGCCTCGGTCCCCCCCGAGGTGAGGACGATCTGGCGCGGCCGCACCCCGAACAGGCTCGCCACCTGCTCCCGTGCGTGCTCCAGGGCCGCACGGGCGATCCGTCCTTCGGTGTGGACCCGACCGGGATCGGCGGTGACCCCGGTTGCGTCCCACGCGGCCATGGCCTCCCGGGCCTCGGGGCGCAACGGGGTGGTCGACGCGTGGTCGAGGTAGTGCCGTGCCATGCGGGTCGCCGGATCAGACCGACGCCGCGCACCGGTCGTCGCCGCGTGCGCGTGACGACGACAGGACGACCGGGGTGCGCCGCCGGGTCTCCTCGTCGCACAGCCCGGCCAGGAGGCCGTTGACCATGCCCCGGTCGACCGCGCAGAGCACCGGGTACTCGGCGGCCGCCGCCCCGAACGGGCAGTGGTCGGCCACCACCGCGGTGGCGGTGCCCTGGTCCTCGGCGTGGGCCGCGAACCCGTGGGCGGTCAGTGTGTCGGCGATGACGTGCATGGCGGTCCGGAGCGACCGCTGCCCCTCGCCCGGCGACATCTGTTCCGCCAGGGTGCGGCCGTACTCCTCGCCCACCCGCTCCGCCATCCGCTCGGCGTGCTCGGGACCGAGGAGCTGGAGCGCCTCCCGCAGCAGCAGGACCAACAGGTCGTCGCGCCGGGTGAGGAGGTCGAGCGTGGGGTCGTTCCCGACGACCCGGAACCGCTTGGAGGGACGACCGGCCCCGGCGGCCGAGCCGTCCGGCCGCACCACGGTGACCTCGAGGTACCCCCCTGCCGACAGTCGCTCCAGGTGGTGCCTGGCGACGTTGGGGTGGAGCGAGAACCGGGTCGCCACCTCGGTCGACGTCACCCCCGGGTTCGCCCGCACGAAGAGGTAGATCTCCCGGCGGGTCGGGTCCCCGAAGGCCGAGGTGACCGCGCTCACCGTGGCGGAGAAGTGGCTGTCGGACCCGGTCACGTCCGCATCGTCGCGCCGTCGGCCGGCCGTTGCCGCCGCAGGTCGCGGGGGAGGTCCGTCGCCGACGGGGATCTTGTCCGGCTCCGGTTGCACGTCCCCTAGTCTACGGGCAACCCGATTTTCTCCGAGGAGACCCTCCATGTCCATCGACGAACCGCAGGTCAGCGAGGCCGTCGCCGCGGTGACCGATCCCGAGCTCCGGCGTCCGCTCGGCGAGCTCCGCATGGTGGGCGACGTGCAGGTACGGCGCAAGCGGGTGTCCGTCGGGCTGGTGCTCCCGGTTGCCCACTACCCGCAGGTCGACGAGCTGGAGGACCGGGTCCGCCGGGCGGTCGGAGTGCTCCCCGGGGTGGACCAGGTCGAGATCCGGACCGCGGTGATGGGGGAGGAGGACCGGGCCCGACTCCGCGCGCTCCTGCGCGGCGAGTCGACGGCGGACAGTGGTTCCGTCGACAGCGGCGGCGGGGCGGACGCCCACGCCGGCCACTCCCACGGCGGCGGCGGTGCGCTCGGCCACGAAGAGGGCCGGCCCAACCGGTTCATGCTCCCCCGGTCGAAGACGAGGGTGATCGGCGTCTCGTCGGGCAAGGGCGGGGTGGGCAAGTCCTCGGTGACCGTCAACCTCGCGGTGTCCCTGGCCCGCGCCGGCTACGACGTGGGCGTCCTCGACGCCGACGTCTACGGGTTCTCCGTGCCCAAGATGCTCGGGGTGGCCGACGACCCCCTGATCATCGGGGATCTGGTGGTGCCCCCCACGGCCCACGGGGTGCGGTGCCTCTCGATGGGGTTCTTCGTCCCCGACGACACCCCGGTGATCTGGCGGGGGCCGATGCTCCACAAGGCCCTGGAGCAGTTCCTGGTGGACGCCTACTGGGGAGAGCCCGACTTCCTGCTGGTCGACATGCCGCCCGGTACCGGCGACGTCACGCTCTCGCTCGGCCAGTACCTGGCGAAGACCGAGGTGCTCGTGGTCACCACGCCGCAACCGGCCGCCCAGCGGGTGGCCCAGCGCTCCGCCTACGCCGCCCGCAAGCTCAAGCTGGCGGTCCGGGGGGTCATCGAGAACATGAGCTGGTTCACCGGGGACGACGGCACCCGCTACGAGCTGTTCGGTGCAGGGGGAGGGCAGTCCCTGGCCGACGAGCTCGGGGTGCCGCTGCTGTCGCGGGTGCCCCTCGTGCCCGCGCTCCGCGCCGGCGGCGACGACGGCGTGCCGGTGGTGGTGGCCGACCCCGACGGTGAGGCGGCCGTGGTCTTCGGGGAGCTGGCCCGCACCATCGTCGACATGGGGCCCACCCGCGTCTACCGGAGCGAGCTGACCGTCCGCTGACCGAGGGCCGGGGCCCCCGCCGACGGCCCTCAGTGGAAGACGAACGCGTGGACGTTGCCGGCGAAGGTGGGCCACAGCCGCACAGTGAGGGCCACGCCGGCCAGGAGCGAGGCGCCCAGCAGCCAGAGGCGGGCCCAACGTCCTGGCGCCGGGGCCGGGACGCGTGCTCGCTGCCGTCGCCCGGGGGAGGCGAGGTCCGGTCGGATCAGGCCCGGCACCCGCCAGACGTAGGCCAGCACGTGCACCACCATGATCGCGAACCAGGGGACGAAGCCGTAGCGGTGCAGGTCGTAGACCCAGGCCGGCGGACGGTGGACCACCACCAGCGCGATGCCCGAGGCGAAGAGCGACACCGTCAGGACGACCAGCAACGGCGCCAGCACGCGCAAGAGCGCCTGGGGCGGCCCCTTGGCGACGTAGCCGGGCTCGCCCAGGTAGTAGCGCCCGAACCGCCAGGTGGTGCTCCCGATCTTGACCACCACCGGGGGGATGAGGATCAGGCCGATGACGACGTGCGGGGTGAGGAGGCTCCGGATCTTGAGGATGGTGACCCCTTCGGCTGCCAGCAGGACGAACAGCACCGCGGCCGTCGCCGCGGTCAGCCGCTCGTTCATCGAGGCACCGGTCCGCTCGGGGGCCTCCTCGCCGGGCGCCGCGAGCCGCCGGATCAGGGCGACCAGCTCCTCGCCGGGGACGGGCGGCCCGTCGGCGGACCGTCCCCGGCTCGCTTCGGTCTGACGCCGGTAGGTGCGCCAGCGATGGACGAAGAAGAGCGCGAACGCGAGGACCGCCAGGGCACCGAGGACATAGCCCGCGTCGCTGAAGCCGTGGATGATCTCGCTCCACCGGCTCCCGACGCTGTAACCGATCAGCGCCATCGCACTGTCCCAGATCAGGCTGCCGGTGACGGTCATCAGTCCGAAGGGGACCGGCGGGACCTCGGCGACCCCGGCCGGGAGCGCGGCGAAATTCCGGATGACCGGAACGAGGCGCCCGCCCAGGACCCCCCACCGCCCGTGGCGGTCGTACCAGGCCTCGGCACGGTCCAGGTCGTGGTGGCTGAGCAGCACGTACCGCCCGTACCGGTCGACGATCGTCCGGCCGGCACTCCGCCCGATCCACCAGGCGAGGTACGCACCGATCACCTCGCCGGTCACCCCGGCGGCGATCACGCCGGGCAGGCTCAGCCGCCCGGTCGCGGCCAGTACCCCCCCGAACCCGAGGGTGAGCTCGGACGAGGTGGGGACGCAGCACGACTGGGCGACGCTGAGGACAAAGATCGCCAGGTAGCCACCGGACGAGATGAACCCCTGCGAGCTGAGGAGGGCCAGCACGCCGTATGTTCTACCGGCCGCGGAGGGAGGTCACGGGTCAGGGCGGCAGGGTGCCACGGCGCCAGGGCGGTCGCCGGAGGCCGTCCCGGTGGGCCGGAGAGGTGAGCGACGCGGTTACGACCAGGCCTCCCGGGTCGGCGGCATCCCGCTGGCGCCTCCCGGTGCCGGGACCACTCCGAGCACCTGGTGGATCGCCAGCCCGCCGTCGTCGAACCCGTTCGCCGACGCCGCCATGTACAGACGCCAGACGTCGGCCCGCGGCCGGCCCACCAGCCTGACCGCTTCGTCCCAGTGCTGCTCGAGGTTGGCGACCCAGGCGTGCAGCGTCCTCGAGTAGTGCTCGCGGAGCGACTCGACGTCCCGGACCTCGAAGCCGGCCCGCTGCATGCCCAGGACGACCTGGCCCACGTCGACCAGCTCCCCGTCGGGGAACACGTAGCGGCCGATGAAGGAACGGGAGCCGAGCCGCGACCCGCCCGGCGTGGAGATGGCGTGGTTGAGCAGGCGCCCCATCGGCACGAGGAGCCGGTGGAGGGTCTCGAAGTACTCGGCACTGCGGGCCGACCCCACGTGCTCGAACATCCCGATCGAGGAGATCGCGTCGAAGCGGTCACGGTGCAGGTCCCGGTAGTCCTGGAGGCGGATCTCGATCCGGTCGTCGAGGCCGGCCTCGTGCACGCGGCGTCGGGCCAGGTCGACCTGCTCCCGGCTGAGGGAGACGCCGACCACGTTGGCCCCATGGTGGCGGGCGGCATGGATCGCCATCGACCCCCAGCCGCAGCCGACGTCGAGCAGCCGGCTCCCCGGGCGACGGTCGAGGCCCAGTTTGCGGCAGACGAGCTCGTGCTTGGCGTCCTGGGCCTCTTCGAGCGTTGTGCTCGCTCCGGTGAAGCGGGCGCACGAGTACGTCATGCGGGGCCCGAGGACCAACCGGTAGAAGTCGTTCCCGACGTCGTAGTGGTGGCTGACCACGGCGGCGTCCCGTCGCACGGAGTGGATCCGGCCGGCCGGCCGGCACTCCTCGGCGGGCACCGCCGGCGGCGGTCCGAGCGCACCCAGCCGCGCGGCGGCCGCCACCACCGAGGGGAGTGCCCGCATTCCCATCCGGCGGAGATCCCTCGGTGCGGCCTCGTGGAGCACCCGCAGGAGCCCGTAGAGATCACCCTCGACCGAGAGGCTCCCGGAGACGAAGGCCCTGGCCACGCCCAGTTCGCCGGGAGCCCACAGGAGGTGCCGCAACGCCTCGGGCGAGTGCACCCGGACCGTCCCGACCGCGACCTCCGGTCCGAGGGCGCTGCCGTCCCAGAACGTGAACCGGGCAGGGACGGGATCCCCCAGCAGCGCCAGGATCAGCGGCTCGAGCGCGGCGGCAGCGGTTCCCCCCTGCCCCGCCCCGTCTCGTCGCGCCCCGGCGGGCGCCCCGGCGACGGCCCTGTGGGCATCGGCACCGCCGGGGGAGCCGGGTGTCGCCGGGCGGTCCGTGGACTGTGTGGACGGTGTGGACGTGTGCACGGTCGTCGGCCTCCTCGTCCGGGATCCGAGCCGCTCGGACCCCGGACGAGCTTAGGCACCGCCGATCCGCGGCTCCAGCGGTGGCTGCGCACCACGGGCGGTCTGAAGCGGGTGGCGCGACGCGGGCGGCGACCTGGTAGGTAGCCGGCGAGTTCCCTGGACGGATCGCCGCTCGGGACCCTGGTCAGGGTCGGGGGTCCACCCCGACCCCCGACGGGAGGCGAGCCGGGTCCCATCCGAGGTGCGCCACCGCCTGACTGAACGCGAACCGGTCGGTCATCCCCGCCACGTACGCGACCGCCGCCCGCACCGCCCCGGGCTCCCCGCCGGTGAGATCGTCGTGGCCGCCGGGGCCGGGGGGGATCAGGTTGGGCCGGTCGGCGAAGTGCTCGACCAGGGCGGTCAGCACCGCCACCACCGCCCGGGCCTGGTGCACCGAGCTCGGACGGAGATAGATGTGCTCGTAGTTGCAGGCGCGGAAGGCGGCCAGCGCCTCAGCCAGGTCCCCGTCCATGCCGACCTGTCCGGTGGTGGTCATCGTCGACACCATGGCGTCGATGAAGCTCCCCAGCTGCTGGCTCCGGCGCTCACCGCACCGCTCGCGCACGATGGCCGGGAGCACGCCGGCGGTGACGATCCCGCTCCGCACGGCGTCCTCGAAGTCGTGGCAGACGTAGGCGATCCGGTCGGCCCAGCTGACCACCTCGCCCTCGGGCGTGCGCGGTGCCGGGCGGGACCACGAGTGGTTGCGGATGCCGTCCAGCGTCTCGGAACAGAGGTTGAGCGAGGCCAGGGAGACGTCGGCCCCCCAGGGGGCGTGGTCGAAGCCACCGTCGACGAAGGGGGAGAGCGCATCCTCGCTCGCGTGGCCGCCGGGGCCGTGCCCGCAGTCGTGCCCGAGGGCGATGGCCTCGGTGAGCGCGACGTTGAGCCGGCAGGCCCTGGCGATGCCGGTCGCCACCTGGGCGACCTCGAGCGCGTGGGTCAGCCGGGTCCGCTGGTGGTCGTCCGGGAAGACGAACACCTGCGTCTTGCCCGCCAGGCGGCGGAAGGCGGGTGCATGGAGGATGCGGTCCCGGTCCCGTTCGAAGCAGGTGCGCCACGGGTCGGGGTCCTCCGGTCGGCTCCGGTGGCCGGCGCCCACCGACCGCGTCGCACCGGGCGCCAGGCGGGTGCCCTCCGCGGCCTCCCGCTCGGCCCGGCCCCGGCGTCGGACCGGGCCTTCGGGGTCGGCCGCGGCGCGGCTGTCGGCGTGGGCGTAGACGACGCCGTGGTGACGGTCGTGGCCGGCCATGGTCGAGGCCCACCGCCGACCGCGACCTTCGCCCGATGCTTCCCTCACTGCCGCCGCCTCTTTCGCTTCCATCTTCGCTTCCGGCACCCCGTCCGCTTCCCTCGGGTCCACGGCAACCGGATCGATCGCCGGATCGCTCCCACCCGTTCGGTCCACCGCCGGATCGGTCCTCGTCCCCATCCACCCAGTGTGCCGCACGGGTCTGACGTCGAAGGTCCGGGGCGGACAGGCACCGGTGACCTTGTATCGTCGGGGGGACCGGCGTTGTGGCCGGTTCCAAGCCGAGGGTGCCGCCGGTACCGGGTGGAAAGGGGCGTGCCAGGTGGACGTGCGAATCGGAATCGTGCAGTCGATGAAGGAGCTCGACGTCGAGCTGCCCGACGACACCGACCGCGACACGGTCCTGGCCCAGATCGAGGCGGCGCTCTCGGGCGAGGGGTCGGTCCTCTGGATGGTGGACCGCAAGGGGCGTCAGGTCGGGGTGCCGGCCTCGAAGGTCGCCTACGTGGAGCTCGACGCACCTTCCGCCGAACGGCGTGTCGGCTTCGGGGTCTCCTGACACGGCCCGCCGGCCCGCCGCCGGCCCCTTCGTGACCGAGCTCGTCGACCTCCGGCTGGTGTTCGTCACCGGCAAGGGCGGGGTCGGCAAGACGACCGTCGCCTCGGCCCTGGCGCTGTTCGCCTCCCAGCGCGGCAAGCGGGTCCTCGTCTGCGAGGTGGACGCCAAGGGCGACGTGGCCGGCTTCTTCGAGTCGTCGCCCACCGGGTTCAAGGAGAAGGAGATCCTGCCCGGCCTGTTCGCGATGACCATGGACACCGAGGCCTCGCTCCGCGAGTACCTCAAGCTGCAGCTCCGGATCCCGGTGGTCGGGAGGATCGGCCCCCTGGCCAAGGCGTTCGACTTCGTCGCCACCGCCGCCCCCGGGGTGCGGGAGATCCTGACGGTGGGGAAGCTCTGCTACGAGGTGCGCGAGCAGAGCTACGACCTGGTGGTGGTGGACGCCCCGGCCTCCGGCCACATCGTGGGCCAGCTCGCCGCCCCCCAGGCCATCAACGACCTGGTCAAGGTGGGGCTGATCCGCTCCCAGACCGACTGGATGCTCGAGATCCTCTCCGATCCGACCCGCACCGGCCTGGTGGCGGTGTGCACGCCCGAGGAGATGCCGGTGAACGAGACGATCGAGCTGGCGGCGCGGGTGCGGGAGGAGACCACGGTGCGCCTGGCGACCGTGGTGGTCAACCGTGTGCTCCCCGAGCTGTTCGGCCGCCAGGAGGAGTCGGTGTTCGACGCGCTGGACGCGCCCCCGGCGGTGGCCGCCCTGGACGGGCTCCTCGGGGGCGACCCGACGCCGTTGCTCGAAGCGGCACGGTTGGCGGTGACGATGCGCCGGACCCGCTCCACCCATCTCGAACGGCTGCGCGCCGGGATCGACCCAGCGGTGCCGCTCCTGTACCTCCCGTACCTGTTCACCCGGTCGCACGGTCTGCGCACGACCCGGCAGGTGGCGTCCTCGCTGGGTGAGGAGCTCGGCTACTGATGGCGCGTTCGCGACCGGCTGCCCCGGTCCCGGGCCGGGGCTCCCTCGACAGCCTGCTGGCGGCCAAGGAGATCGTGGTCGCCTGCGGGCCGGGGGGCGTCGGCAAGACCACCACCGCCGCTGCCGCCGGGGTGATGGCCGCGCTCCGGCACGGGGGGAAGGTCCTGGTGCTCACGGTCGATCCCGCCCGCCGCCTGGCCGACGCCCTCGGGCTCGAGGGCATCGGCAACACGGAGCGCAGGGTGCCGGCGGAGGCGTTCCGGGCCGCAGGGCTGAAGCCGCGTGGCCAGCTCTGGGCGGCCATGCTCGACACCAAGCAGTCGTGGGACGCCCTCATCCGCCGGCACGCGCCCGACGAGCGGACCCGGGAGGAGATCTTGGCGAACCCGCTCTACCAGAACATCTCCGGCCGCTTCATCCAGAGCCACGACTACATCGCCATGGAGCGCCTCTACGAGATCCATTCGGAGGGCGCCTACGATCTGATCGTGGTGGACACCCCGCCCACCCGCAACGCCCTCGACTTCCTCGACGCACCGCAGCGCCTGGCCGACTTCTTCTCCTCCCGGCTCCTGCGGTGGTTGATCGTCCCCTACCGGTCGAAGCTGGTGAACCTGGCGACCAAGCCGTTCTACCAGATCGCCGACCGGATCCTCGGGACCCAGTTCCTCGCCGACATCTCGGAGTTCTTCATCCTGTTCCAGTCGATGTACGACGGCTTCGTGGAGCGGGCCGAGGCGGTCGGGCGCCTCCTCGAGGACCGCCGCACGACCTTCATGGTGGTCTCCACCCTCGAGGGGGTCCCATTGCGCGAGGCGGAGTTCTTCGCGCACGAGCTGACCGCCCGCCGGCTCCACCTGGGCGCGATCGTGCTCAACAAGGTGCTGCCCACCTACCTCCAGGACGCGGAGTCGGCAGCGGTGGCCGAGCGCATGAAGGAACGGGCCGACGAGGCCGCCTCGGCCCTGGTGCCGGTGCTGGCCGCCGCCGACCCCGCGCTCGGCGACGAGGCCCAGATCCGGCGGGTGCTCACCGAGGTGGCCGACAGCTTCCTCAACTTCCGGGTGGTGGCCCTGCGGGAGTCGGAGGAGCGGTCGCACCTGGCCGACACGCCGGAGGTCCTCGCCACGGTGCCCTTCTTCGATACCGACATCTACGATCTGGCGGGCCTGGTGCGCCTCGGCGAGCAGCTCTGGGAGTGATCTCCGGTCCGGTGTCCCGGGCCTTCGGGGGAGGAGCCCGGTCCGGCCGGGGGAGGCCCGACACCGCTGCCGTACCATGGGGGGATGCCCGCCATCGTCGATCCGGCCGTCGAGGCCTACGCCGAAGCCCACACCACCGCCCCTCCCGCCCACCTCGAAGCAGTGGCTGCGGAGACCCGCGCGACGTTGAGCGACCCGGGCATGATGGTCGGGCGGCTCGAGGGCCGGTTCCTCGAGCTCCTGGTGTTCGCCGTGGGGGCGACCTCGATCCTCGAGATCGGCACGTTCAGCGGCTACTCCGCGCTCTCGATGGCCGCCGGGCTCGCCCCGGGTGGGACCATCGTCACCTGTGAGATCGATCCCGTCCACGCCGAGGCCGCCCGGCGCCACATCGCTGCCAGCCCCCATGCGGGCCGGATCGAGGTCAAGGTCGGGCCGGCGCTGCAGACCGTCGCCACCCTTCCCGGGCCGTTCGACCTCGTCTTCATCGACGCGGACAAGGGCGCCTACCTCGACTATTTCGAGGCCGCTCTGGCGAAGCTGGCGCCGCGCGGGCTCATCGTGGCGGACAACACCCTCTGGAGCGGGCGCATCCTCGATCCCGGGGACCGGTCGGTGGACACCGAGGCGATACGGGCCTTCAACGACCGGGTGGCGACCGACCCGCGGGTGGTGGCGGTCCAGACCCCTGTCCGGGACGGCGTGACGCTCATCCGCAGGGCGGCCTGAGCCGTGCTCGACTACCACCTCCACCTCTGGCCGCACAGCCAGAGCGATGCGGTCACCACGGTCGACCAGGTCGCGGCCTACTGCGAGCGCGCCAACGACGCCGGCGTCACCGAGATCGCGGTCACCGAGCACCTCTTCCGGTTCACCCAGGCCAGGGACCGCCTCGGCGGGTTCTGGGACGACCTGCCCGGCGATGCGCTCCGGCCGGGCATGGCCGCGTACTGGGACCACCACGCCCGGGTCGACCTCGACCAGTACGTCGAGACGGTCCAGGCGGTCAAGGCGGCGGGTCTGCCGGTGGTCCTCGGGCTCGAGGTCGACTACTACGAAGGACGCATGGACGACGTCGCCGACCTCCTCCGCGGCTACCCCTTCGACGTGCTGCTCGGCTCGGTCCACTGGTTGGGGACCTGGCGGTTCGACGTCCTGGGCGATCCGCAGGTGATGGCCGAGTGGGAGGTCCGCGACGTCGACGCCGTGTGGGAGGAGTACACCCGGGCGATGGAGGAGCTGGGCGCCTCCGGAGTGTGCGACGTCTTCGCCCACCCCGACCTGGTCAAGATCGCCGGGCGGGTTCCGGCCGGCAAGGACGAGTTCTACGATCGCCTGGCCGAGACGGCGGTTGCGTCGCAGATGGCCGCGGAGGTGTCCTCGGCGGGCTGGCGCAAGCCGTGCGGGGAGGAGTACCCGGCGCCCCCGCTCCTGCGGCGCTACGTCGAGCGGCACGTGCCGCTGACCACCGCGTCGGACGCCCACGAGCTCCCCGACGTGGCCCACCGGGCCGACGACCTCCGAGCGCTGCTGGCGGCCGCCGGCGTCTCCGAGCTGCAGGCCTTCCGCGACCGCCGTCCTCACGCGGTGCCGGTGGCCGACCGGCCCCGGCTGGTCCTGCCCGACCGGGCCGACCGGGCCGACCGGGCCGACTGACCGTGGCCACCCCTGCCGAGCTCGCGTTCGAGCGGACCGCACTCGGCCCCGACCAGCTGGCCCATCTGCAGCGCCTCCTCGGGACGTGGGGCATCTTGGCGGACCTGTCGTTCTCCGACCTGGTGCTGCTGGCGCCCATGGCCGCCCCGGCCGACCAGGTGCCCGAAGAGGGTCAGGTGCTGGTCGTGCTCGGGCAGATGCGCCCGTCGAACAGCGCCACCGTCGTCCAGCACGACCTGATGGGCGAGACGGTGGGCGCCTCCGACTGGCCGCTCGTCGTCGACGCCTACCGCTCGGGCGAGGTGTCCCGGGGGGAGATGCAGATCGACGCCGGGGACGAGCCGGTGCGGCTCCAGTGCATCCCGGTGCGGTTCGAGGGCGAGGTGGCGGCGGTGCTGGCCCGGATGTCGGCCGGTACCGGCCGCCGGCCGGGGCACCTGGAGCGTACCTACCGGGACGTGTTCGACCGGTTCGCGGTCATGGTCGAGGAGGGGACCTTCCCCTTTCCCGGTGAGGAGGTCGCCACCGAGGAGGCGCCCAGGGTGGGGGACGGCATCGTCCTGGTCGACGAGGAGGGTCGGGTCCGCTTCGCGTCGCCGAATGCGACCAACGCCCTCCACCGGATGGGGATGTACAGCCAGCTCGAGGGGCGCCGGCTCTACGACCTCGGCGTCGAGGAGTCGGCGATCGAGTGGGCGTTGGCCTCGGCGCTCCCGGTCGTCGAAGAGGTCGAGCGACGGCCCGACGTCATCGTCCTGCTGCACTGCATCCCGCTGCTCGCCGGGGGCGACGTCACCGGCTGCCTGGTCCTGCTCCGCGACGTCACCGATGTCCGCCGTCTCGACCGGCTGCTGTTGTCGAAGGATGCCGCGATCCGCGAGGTGCACCACCGGGTCAAGAACAACCTGCAGACCATCTCGGCCCTGCTGAGGCTGCAGGCGCGCCGGCTCCCCCCGGGTGTCGGTCGGATCGCCCTGTTCGAGGCGGAACGGAGGGTCCGGTCGATCGCCATCGTGCACGAGATCCTCTCGCGCGAGCCCGGTGAGCAGGTCCCGTTCGACGAGATCGTGACGTCCCTGGTGCGGATGGCCGAAGACTCGGTCGTCTCCGGGGCGCCGATCGGGTTCAGTGTCCATGGGGAGCTGGGCGACGTCCCGGCCGACGTGGCGACGCCCCTCGCGGTGGCGCTCGCCGAGCTCCTCCAGAACGCGGTCGAGCACGCCTTCGCCGCGCAGGTCGACGAGGAGCTGGACCGACCGGACCGCCTCGCCGAGGCCGGCGCGGTCACCGTCCGGACGGGCGGTCACGTCGACGTCCGACTCGGGGTGGCGGGCTACCCCGGGGAGGACCGTCTCCGGGTGGAGGTCGTCGACGACGGGGCCGGTCTTCCGGCGGAGTTCGACTTCGACACCACACAGAGCCTCGGTCTCTCCATCGTGAGGGACCTGGTTCGGACCCAGCTCGCCGGCTCGATCGACATGTGCGACCGCTCTCGCGACGACCCCCCCGCCTGCGGTACGCGCGTGGTGATCGACCTCCCGGCGCACGACCCGCACGAGACCCGGGTCTGAGGCGGTCCCCCCCGCCCGGAGCGTCAGGGGTCAACCAGGGTTCAAGAGGCGCGCCGCCGGGCGGCGAGCCAGGCCCGTCGCAGCTTGCGACGTTCCTCCTCGGAGGTGCCCCCCCAGACGCCCGACTCCTGGTTGGTGGCCAGGGCGAAGTCGAGGCACGGCTCCTGGGCCTCGCAGGTACGGCAGACCCGCTTGGCCGCTTCGATCTGGTCGACCGCGGGCCCGGTGGTTCCCACCGGGAAGAACAGGTCGGGCTCCGTGTCCCGGCAGGCGGCGGCGTCGCGCCAGTCCCCGTCGTCCCATTCGACCGTCCTGTTCCACATGAGGGCCACAGCGTTTCCTCCGCTCCTGATCCCGGTTGGTCCCGTTTGTGATTGAGTTCACATGGATCGCGGCGGCTGAGGTCTGCGTCCATTCGGGGTGCCTCCCCAGAGTAATCACCGGCATCGGAGGTTGCAACCAATTCACGGGTGGACTACACCGTTGCCGGGCTCTCGGACCGCGGACGGCCGGGGACCGGAGGAGGTGGGGTGGCCGGAGGGCAGGTGACGGCGCACGTCGGCATCCAGGCGCACCGCGGCAGCTGCGATGCGGGGCGGGGCGTCGTCGAGAACACGCTGGCCGCTTTCGCCCGCGCCCGTGACCTCGGAGCCGATGGGGTGGAGCTGGACGTCCGGCTCACCGCCGACGGGGCGTTGGCGGTCCACCACGATCCGGTCATCGCCGGGGTCGGCGCGGTGGCCGAGCTCACCGTGCGGGAGCTCCCCGCCGACGTGGTCCTGCTCGACGCGGCCCTCGACGCCTGCGAGGGGATGACCGTCAACATCGAGGTGAAGAACCTGCCGACCGAACCGTGGTTCGACCCGGAGGATCGGGCGGCCCGGTCGGTCGGCGCCGCGCTGGCGGCACTCCCGTCGGACCGGCGGGCACCACCGGCCGGTGCCGGCGGGTCCTGGGGGTGGGCTGACGGGGCGCCCGGCGCCGTCGTGGTGTCGTCCTTCTGGGCGCCTGCGCTCCAGGCGGTCCTCGAGGTCGAGCCCTCCGCCGCCACCGGGCTCCTGCTCGCCTCGTGGGCCGACCCCGTCCACGGCCTCGACCTCGCCCGTTCGTCCGGCTGTGGCGCGTTGCACCCGGAGCAGTCCTTGGTGACCCCGGCCCTGGTCGAGGCGTGCCACGGTGCCGGCCTGGCCGTCGCGGCCTGGACGGTCAACCGCCGGGAGGCGCTGGAGCGGATGCACCGCTGCTCGGTCGACACCGTCATCACCGACGACGTGGTGCTGGCCGTGCAGACGCTCCGGGGTGACGGGGAGCTTGGCAACGGAGACGACCGTGACCTCTGACGGCCCCTGACGGTCGCCACCGGGACTGCTGACGGTCCCGACCTGGGATCCGGCGCCCGACCGTCCGCCACCCCGCTCCGCCCCGCCCCTGCGGTCGGGGGAGGACGAAAGGGCGTCTGAACTGGGACGCAGGCTCCGATTGGTCGGAGCCGTCGGTTTTCGTCAACAATGATCGACCATGAACGTCGTCGTCTGTGTGAAGCAGATCCCCGATCCGGCCGCGCCTCCCGCCCTCGACCCGGGGACGAACAACCTCTCCCGAACCGGCAAGCTGATCCTCGACGAGTCCGACTCGTACGGCGTCGAGATGGCGTTGCAGCTGGTGGACGCGGCGGGCAGCGGTGAGGTGACCCTGGTCTCGATGGCCCCCAACGGGGAGACGTCGGGCCTACGGACCGCGCTGGCGATGGGGGCGGCACGGGCCATCCTCGTGAGCGACGATGCGCTGTCCGGTTCGGATGCGCTGGGCACGGCCAAGGTGCTGGCGGCAGCGATCAAGCGGGCGGAGCCCGACCTGGTCCTGGCGGCGACGGAGTCGTCCGACGGCTACACCGGGACCACTCCGGTGCAGATCGCCGAGCTGCTGGGCCTCCCGTCGGTCACCTTCGCCAAGAAGGTCGAGGTCACCGGCGACTCGGTCTCCGTCGAGCGGCAGACCGAGGCGGGCTACGACGAGGTCCAGTGCCCGCTCCCGGCGGTGGTCACGGTGACCGCCGGTGTGGTCGAGCCCCGGTACCCCTCCTTCAAGGGGATCATGGCGGCGAAGTCGAAGCCGGTCGACACCCTGACCGTCGCCGACCTCGGGATCGACGCCGGCCAGGTGGGGGCGGCAGGTGCCCGCCAAGAGATCACCGGTGTCTCGGCCGCCGAGGAGCGCGGTTCGGGCGAGATCGTGGTCGACGAGGGTGACGCGCACGAGCGCATCATCCAATTCCTCGAGCAGCTGAAGGTCCTCTAGGACCGGTTAGGGAGAACGCACGCCATGTCCATCGACAAGATCTGGGTCCTCGCCGAGGTGGCGGACGGCAAGACCGTCACCGCCAGCCTCGAGCTGATCAGCCACGCCACCACCCTGGCGGGGACGGTCGAAGCGGTCGCCTTCGGCGACGCCACCGCTGCCGTCGCTGCCACCCTCGGCGAGTACGGGGCCACCAAGGTCCACGACGTCGGGGACCTCGGCGGGGCGCTCCCGGGGGTCCCGGTGGCCTCGGCCATCGCCGCCGCGGTCGCTTCCGGCGCCGGTCCGGACGCCATCCTGTTCCCCGCCACCTACGACGGCAGGGACGTGGCCGGCCGGCTGTCGGCCAAGATCGACCGGCCGGTGCTGACCAACGTGGTCGGCCTGGCGGAGGACGGCGGCGCGCTGGTCACCCAGCACGCGATCTTCGGCGGCACCCAGATCGCCTCGGCCCGGTTCACCGGCGAAGGTCCCGGCCTGTTCGTCGTCCGGGCGAAGTCGTTCCCGGCGGAGTCCAGAGGCGGCGGACCCGCCGAGGTGGTGGCCGCACCCGCCCCGGATGCCGGTTCGACCAACGCCGCCAGGATCGTCGCCCGGCACGTCGAGGAGCGCACCGGCCCGAAGCTGGACGAAGCGGACGTGGTCGTCTCCGGTGGCCGCGGGCTCGGCGAGAAGGACCAGTACGCGATGATCGAAGAGCTCGCGGCCCTGCTGCACGGCGCTCCCGGCGCCAGCCGCGCCATCGTCGACGCCGGGTGGGTCCCCTACGCCTACCAGGTGGGCCAGACCGGCAAGACCGTCAAGCCGACCGTCTACCTCGCGTGTGGCATCTCGGGCGCGACCCAGCACCTGGTCGGGATGAAGAACGCCAAGAACATCGTGGCCATCAACAAGGACCAGGACGCACCGATCTTCACCGTGGCGGACCTCGGGATCGTGGGTGACGTGCACAAGGTGGTCCCCAAGCTGATCGAGGCGCTCAAGACCCGAGGCTGACAGGCGGAGCGTCGCCGCGGGCCGGGACGGTTCGTTCCGCGGCACCGGTGCGCCTTCCCGGCCAGCCACTGGTGGTCCAGGCACTCGTGGTCCGCCGGCCCGCGGGCCGAGCGTTTGCGGACCGCGGGTCAGCCGCTACCAGGCGGTTGGGGGAGCGGGGCCTCGAGCGCCTGGACGAGGAGCGTCGCGTAGAACTTGGCCCCGTCGGGGTCGAGGTGCACGCCGTCGGGGTAGAAGTACTGGGGGTACGGGGCGCTGGCCGTGTACCAGTCGACCATCACTGTGTTCGGGTAGCTCTGGGCGACTGCGGCGATGGTGGCGTTGACCTGCTGTTGCCACGGACGGGGGACCCGGGTGTTCACCAGCACGATCTTGCGCATCGGGCCGAGGGAGGTGAGCAACGCTTCGAGCTGGGCCACGGAGTAGGGGCCGTTGGTCCCGAGCTCGAGGATCAGCCGGTCGCCGATCACCCCTTCCGCCTTGAGCTGGGAGACCGCGTCCTGCACCTGGTAGAGCTGCTGGCCGACCTGCGCGTCGATGGCGATGCCGGGGAGCATCTGCTGGAGGTAGGGCGCGGCGTCGACCATGATCGAGTCCCCGATGGCCGTCACGCCCTGGCCCGCCGGCGGGGGCGGCGCGGTCGTGGTGGGGACCGTGCCGGCGTCCGGGGCGGTGCTGGTGGTCGTGGTGGACGTGGGGTGGTGGGGGATCTGCAGGATGCTGGTCACCTGTGACCCCGGGTCGGCGGCCGAGGCCGCCACCAACCCGCCCAGCCCCACCGTGCACACGGCCGCGTTGACCAGCACCGCGCCGGCCACCGCCCAGCCCACCGGCCGGAGGCGCGGCATCGCCCACTCCCGGGAGCGGAGCCGACGCCACGCCCGCTGGAGCGCACCGTGCCGCACCGGCTGCTCGACGTACCGCCACGACAGCGCGGCCAGACCGATGCTGGCCGCGATCTGCAGGGTGGCCCGGGCGAGGTCGGGGGGTGCGTTCAGTGGCGTGGTCAGCACGATCACCGGGTAGTGCCAGAGGTAGATCGCGTAGGAACGCTCGCCGACCCACCGCAGTGGGTCCCACCCCAGGGCCGCGCTCATCCGCGTGCCGGGGTGGACGGTGACGGCGATGACCACGGCGGTGAGGACCGCCAGGAGCACCATCCCGCCCCGGTAGAGGAAGGGCTGGTACTGGTTGGTCAGCCAGAACATGAGGAAGATGCCGACCAGCGATGCCCCGCCTACCGCCTCGAGCACCCGGCGGGCGGTCCGGGTGACCGGCACGAAGGTCCGGTTGCGCGGCAGCCCGAACGCCAGGGCCGCCCCGATCAACAGGCCGAACGCCCGGGTGTCGGTGCCGTCGTAGACACGGGTCGGGTCGCCGTCGGGCGAGAACAGGAGGGCCATCTCGAGGGCCGAGGCTGCGGCGGCGGCCAAGGTGAGGACGATCAGTGTCCGCCTCCGGCGGAAGAAGTGGAGCCCGGCCAGGACGATGAACGGCCAGACCAGGTAGAACTGCTCCTCGATGGCGAGGGACCACAGGTGCCCAAGCGGCGACGGCGGTCCGAACTTGGCGAAGTACGAGACATGGTGGAAGATGAACCACCAGTTGCTCACGTAGAAGATCGAGGGGACCAGGTCGCTGCGGAGCGCGGACAGCTGGACCCGGTCGAACAGCGTCGCCCAGCCGACCGTGACGAACAGCATGACGAACAGGGCGGGAAGCAGCCGGCGGGCCCGGCGGAGCCAGAACTGGGGGAGGTCGATCCCGGCGTGCCTGCGGTACTCGGCCACCAGCAGGTCGGTGATCAGGTACCCCGAGAGCACGAAGAACACCTGGACGCCGAGGAGCCCCCCCGCCGCCCACCCGAAGTTGAGGTGGTACGCGATCACCGCCATCACCGCGATGGCCCGGATGCCGTCGAGCCCGGGCAGGTAGGAGCTGGTGCCCTCGACCGGCCTAGGCACGGGAACCGACGGGGTACGAAGTCGGGGCGGGCCCGGGCGGGTCCGCGGGCCTCACGACATGCCCCGACCGGGGCTGCGCCCGGCGCGCGTCGACTGCCGGCACGGGGAGCTCGGGTGTCGGGAGGGAGTCTTCGGCGGTGAGCGGCAAGGTTGCTTCCGGGGTCGGGCGACGGGCTTCGGGTGAATCAGTGTACGGGATGCCCGTCGGCGGTCCTCGGCATCCGGGAAGCCTTCGCGGCCCGATCCGGGGTCGGGCGGTCCCCGGACAGGGCGTGCCCACGGGCGGCCGGGGCCCGACCGCCGGGGTCAGACCAGGGGCCAGGGGTAGGGGGGATGGTCGCCCTCCGGAGCGGGGAACACGCCGGTGCCGACCAGGGTCCGGACCCGCTCCACCAGGGCGGCCTGCTCGCGCCGTGTGAGCGAGGCGGCCACCGCGTCCGGCAGGTCGCGGGAGAGCCGCTCGAGATCGTCCAGAAGGTTCCCGGGCACCGGATCGCCGGCGAAGTCCCAGATGACGGTGCGCAGCTTCGGGCTCGGGTGGAAGCACAGCCCGTGGTCGATGCCCCAGATCCTCCCGTCGACGCCGCGGAGCACGTGGCCGCTCTTGCGGTCGGCGTTGTTGGCTACCACGTCGAAGCATCCCAGGGCGACGAGGGCCACCCCGTTGGCGTCGTCCTCGAGCAGGGTGAAGTAGTGCTGCTCGTAGTCGGCCTCGACGAAGAGCTGGAGCGATCCCTCGCCGAACGGCCCGTCCTCCCGGTTGACCGTGGGCGGTACCAGGCCCCACCCGAGGGATTCGGAGAGCGCGAAGGCGGCGACCTCCCGGCGGTGGAGGCCGCCGGGGAAGTCCCACAGGGGCCGCTCCCCCCGGGCGGGCTTGTAGACGGCCGTCACCGGGCCGCCGTCCACCGTGACCAGGAAGGTCAGGTTGGAGCTCCAGGGGAGGCGACCCTCGATCCGGAGCTCCCCGGCGGCCAGCACGTCCCGTGCCTCCTCGAGGGTGAGATCGGCGCCGGGAGCCCAGCCGCTCAGGTCGCCGGGGGCCGGTGGCCGTTCGTCCGTGGGCATTCGTGCCCCGAGGGGTCGAGGGGCGAGCCGCAGAGCGGGCAGGGGGGGCGCCCCGACTGCACCAGCCGGGTGGCGTGGATGGCGAACGCCGCGGCCTGCTCGCGGGTGACCGACAGTCGGGCGATGGCACCGGCCTCGCCTTCGGGGACCAGCTCCTCGATGACGATGACCACGCGATCGTCGGCCTCGTCGTAGGAGACGCCGATCGTGCCGACCGCCCAGGCCGGCTCGTTCGGCTCCTCGAGGGCGAGCTCGGGGTCGTCGGGCAGGTGACCGGGCCGGGTCTGGCCCCGGACGATGCGGGCCAGGTAGTCGCTGAGCACGGAGACCTGCTGCTTCTCGATCTTCAGGGTGAGCAGGATCGGTCCCTGCCGGCACTGGAGGAGGAAGAGCCGCTGTCCCACCGGGCCGACCGTCCCGACCGTGAACCGTTCCGGGGCGGACAGGTCGTACCCCCCGCTGCGGTCTCCCTCCCCGCTCATGAGAGAGCCAGCTCGGCCAAGGTGGCGGTGGAGTTGACGCACAGGACGTGCGGGCCGGCGTCCGTGTAGGCCAGGGCGGTCACCGAGCAGGGCGAGACCACCAGGCGTTGGAAGAGATCGAGATGGGTGCCCGCCGCCGCGCTGATCGCCGCCTTGATGGGATCGGCGTGCGACACCGCCACGACCGTCTCACCCCGGTGCAGCGCCACCAGGCGGGCCAGGGTGCCGCTGATGCGGGCCTGCATCTCGAGGAAGGACTCCCCCCCGGGGAACCGGAACCCGCTGGGCCAGCGCTGGACCTGGGCCCACTCGGGCTTCTTCGCCAGCACCTTGAGCTCACTCCCGGTCCACTCGCCGAAGTCGCACTCGATCAGGTCCCGGTCGGAGCGGACCCGCAGACCGAGCCGCCGGGCGATGGGGCGGGCCGTCTCGAAGGTGCGCTCGAGGGGCGAGGCGTACACGGCGACCGGCGCGTGCCCACCGTCCCCACCCAGTGCGGCGATGCGGTCAGCAGCCGCCTCGGCCTGGGCCCGCCCCTCTTCGGAGAGGTGGAGGCCGGGGGTCCGGCCGGGGAGCATCTGCCCGGTGGTCGGGGTCCGCCCGTGACGGACGAGGAGCACGACCGTCGGTCTCGGATGCGGTTTCCTTCGTCCCGGCATGTCCGTCAACCGTACTCGGCCGCCGGCGGGACCCGACCGCCCTGGTGGGACCCGGGGTGGGGTCCGCTGGCCGCTCGCTCGACTCGCGCCCGGTCAGGCCGGGTCAGGCAGTCGGCGGGGCATGGGCACCGCGGTCTCCGGCCAGCGGCGGCGGCTCACCCTCGCCAGCCGGTGCAGGAGCGCGATCGCCCCCGGGTCGTCGTCCCCGGGGCGCGTCTCGACCGCCCCGCCCGCCACCATGGCGTCTAGCAGCTCCCGGCCCTTGTCGGTGCGGACGATGGTCAGCGTCCAGTCGCTGAAGGCGCCGATGCCCCCGGTCGAGATGTCGGCGTGCTCGGCGGCGAAGTCGGGGCACGAGGTGCACCCCTCGCGGGTCCAACCGTGCGCCTCCTTGAGGGGGATCTCGTGGAAGGCGCCGTCCCGGGTCCACACCTGGAACACGCCCTTGATGTTCATCTTCGTGATGTCAGCCCGGGCGATGCCGTACTTCGCCTCGAACAGCTCGGGGAAGATGGCGTCGTCGAACGTCTTCGAGCAGAGGAGCCCGATGGTGAGGGAGAGCCGCCGCGCGATCTTCCCCGCCTTGCGGGCCGCCATGACCGGAGGACCCGACGCCTGGCAGCCCATGCCCACCAAGGCGATCCGTTCGGCCCCGGCCTCGATGGCCGCGGGATAGGCCAGCGGGTTGGCGGAGTAGGTGTACCGGGACCCGGCTGCGGCCAGCACCTCCTCCCGGGTGGTGGCCACCGCGGGCACGGCCTTCCACGTGGATCCGTCACCTTCGAGGGTGGAGACCAGCGCGGCGTCGATCACGTCGTGCTCGAGCGCCCAGATCAGCAGCGCCGTGACCAGTCCGCCGTCCTGGCCGGCCAGGTGGACATCGGGGTCGGTCGCCCGTACCAGCAGGATGTCCGAGGAGATGCCGGCGACCTCACCCGGCTCCCGCTCGCGTCCGAAGAGGTGGGTGTCGATCTCCGGCTCCCAGAGGCGGAAGCGGGGGCAGGCGCGGGTGCACATGGTGCATCCCTTGATGCCGTGGGTGCAGTCCGTCGCCCCTCCGTCGGCCTCGATGTGGAACGGCTTGTACCGCCCACCGGTGTCGTCGTAGGAGAGGACGTCGTGGGGACAGGCGATGATGCAGCCGGCACAACCGGTACAGAGACCGGACGTGACGACCTCGCGGTAGAGCTCGGCCCACTGGGGCTTCTCGGGAGGCATCCGCCCACCATAGCGACGGCGATCGCCGCGGTGGTGCCCACCGGCCGACGGTTGGCTACCCTCGGCACCGTGCCGGAGCTGCCCGAGGTCGAGGTCTACCGGCAGCGCGCCGAGGCGGCTGTCGGCCGTGAGATCGCCGCGGTGGACGCCCCCGACCGCTGGTACCTGAAGCACGGCGCCACGCCCTCGGCACTCGGCGCGGTGCTGGTCGGCACCCGCCTCCGGGGGGCCCGGAGGATCGGGAAGCTGCTCCTCCTCGACACCGAGCGGGGTCCCGTGGTGGGGATCCGCTTCGGCATGACCGGCCAGCTGGTGGTGGACGGGGACTCCGGTGTCGGCGAGCTCCTCTACGCGCCGGTGCGTCGTGACCCCGCATGGGACCGGCTCACCGTCCGGTTCGCGGACGGCGGCTCGCTGGTGGTCCGCGACCCCCGGCGGCTCGGCGGGGTGACCATCGACCCGGACACCTCCCACCTCGGGCCGGATGCGCTGGTGATCACCCGGGACCAGCTGGCGGCGGCACTGGCGGGCTCGACGGCTCCCCTCAAGGCCCGGCTGCTCGACCAGGCCAGGGTGGCAGGCATCGGCAACCTGGTCGGGGACGAGCTGCTGTGGCGGGCCGGTCTGTCCCCGCTCCGGGAGGCCGGGTCGCTGACCAGGGACGAGGTTGCCCGCCTGCACCGGGAGCTGGGCCGTACCCTGGCCGCGCTGAGCGGGCGCGGCGGATCGCACCGGGGCGACCTGATGGACGAGCGGCACCCCGGGGGCCGGTGCCCGAGGGACGGGACCGAGCTGCGGAAGTCCGTCATCGGCGGCCGGACGACGTGGTGGTGCCCCCTGCACCAGGTGTGAGGACTGCACCAGGTGTGAGGACCCCGGGCGCCTACCCGGTGATCTCGGCCAGCACCCTGGCTGCGTGCCCGTCCGCTTTCACGTGGTACCACGCCCGGCGGATGGTGCCGTCTGCGCCGACCAGGAACGTCGACCGGATGACCCCGATCGACTTCTTCCCGTAGAGGGTCTTCTCCCCCCAGGCGCCGTAGGCTTCGCCCACCGCGTGATCGGCGTCGGTGAGCAGGGGGAAGGTCAGCCCGTACTTGGAGCGGAACGCCCGGTGCTTCTCCGCTCCGTCGGCGGAGATGCCGAGGACGGGCACGCCGGCGGCGGAGAACGCGTGCAGGTTGTCGTTGAACTGGCACGCCTCCTTGGTGCAACCGGGGGTGTCGTCCTTCGGGTAGAAGTACACGACCACCGGCGCTCCGGCGAACTGCGCCAGCGACACCTGGTTGCCGTCCTGGTCGGGCAAGGTGAAGTCGGGCGCCTCGTCCCCGGTGTCCAGTTTTCCCATCGGCCGTCTTCCTCTCGTTCGGTGTTCCCGCCCGGTCCTCGCGCCTGGTGCTCGCCCGGTGCTCCCGCCCGGTGCCCTCGCCCGGTGCTCCCGCCCGGTGCCCTCGCCCGGTGCTCCCGCCCGGTGCTCCCGCCCGGTGCTCCCGCCGGCCGGAGCCTCGTCCCGGAGCCTCCACGATCGCACATTCCGCCGGGCGCGGCCACGACGGGTGCGTGGGAGACTGGGGGCGATCGCAGCACGAAGGGACCCTGTGCCATGACCCACTCTCCGACCGACCCCACCCCCGCCGCCGCACCGACCAACCGCCGCAAGGTCTGGGTCGAGGGACCCGGCGGCATCGAGGTGCCCTTCACCGAGGTCCGGCTCTCCGACTCGCCGGGGGCGGACGGTCCGGTCCCCAACGAGCCGGTGCTGCTCTACGACACGTCCGGTCCGGGATCGGTGCCGTCGGTCGGCCTGGCCCCGCTGCGTGCCGCCTGGATCGCGGGCCGCGGCGACGTCGAGTCCTACGAGGGTCGTCCGGTCGCCCGGCGCGACGACGGCCGTGCCGCGGTCCGCCGCACGGGCCCCGACCCCGAGAGGTTCCCCGCCACCCGCCGCCGGCCGCTGCGCGCCACGGGGGGACCGGTGACCCAGCTCGCCTACGCCCGCCGGGGCGAAGTCACCCCGGAGATGGAGTTCGTCGCCGTCCGCGAGGGGGTGGAGGCCTCGGTCGTGCGCGACGAGGTGGCCGCCGGGCGGGCGATCCTGCCCGCCAACGTCAACCACCCCGAGTCGGAACCGATGGTGATCGGGAGCAGGTTCCTGGTCAAGGTGAACGCCAACATCGGCAATTCCGCCGTCTCCTCCTCGATCGACGAGGAGGTGGAGAAGCTGACCTGGGCGACCCGCTGGGGCGCCGACACCGTGATGGACCTCTCCACCGGTCCGGACATCCACACCACCCGCGAGTGGATCGTCCGCAACTCGCCGGTGCCGATCGGGACGGTGCCGATCTACCAGGCACTCGAGAAGGTCGACGGGAGCCCCGAGGAGCTGACCTGGGAGCTCTACCGCGACACCCTGGTGGAGCAGGCCGAGCAGGGGGTCGACTACTTCACCATCCACGCCGGCGTCCTCCTCCGCTACGTGCCGCTCACCGCCCGGCGGGTCACCGGCATCGTGAGCCGGGGCGGGTCGATCATGGCGGCCTGGTGCCTCGCCCATCACCAGGAGAACTTCCTCTACACCCGCTTCGAGGAGATCTGCGAGATCATGGCCGCCTACGACGTGGCCTTCTCCCTGGGGGACGGGCTCCGCCCAGGATCGATCGCGGACGCCAACGACGAGGCCCAGTTCGCCGAGTTGCGCACGCTCGGCGAGCTGACCGAGGTCGCCTGGCGTCACGATGTGCAGGTGATGATCGAGGGCCCCGGGCACGTCCCCCTGGACAAGATCGTGGAGAACGTCACCCTGCAGAAGGAGGTCTGCCACGAGGCGCCCTTCTACACGCTGGGCCCCCTGACGGTGGACGTGGCCCCCGGCTACGACCACATCACGTCGGCGATCGGCGCCGCCGTGATCGGCATGGCCGGCACCGCCATGCTCTGTTACGTGACCCCCAAGGAGCACCTGGGCCTGCCCAACCGCGACGACGTGAAGCAGGGGATGATCGCCTACCGGATCGCCGCCCACGCCGCCGACCTGGCCAAGGGGCATCCCGGCGCGCAGCGCTGGGACGACGCGCTGTCCAAGGCGCGCTTCGAGTTCCGGTGGGAGGACCAGTTCGACCTGGCCATGGATCCCGAGACGGCGCGTGCGTACCACGACGAGACGCTGCCGGCCGAGCCGGCCAAGACCGCGCACTTCTGTTCGATGTGCGGACCGAAGTTCTGCTCGATGCGCATCAGCCAGGACGTGCGGGAGTACGCGGCGGCGAGGGAGGTCGATCTCGCGACGGCGGTGGAGCTCGGGATGAAGGAGAAGTCGGCCCAGTTCCGCGAGTCGGGTGCCGGGCTCTACCGGGAGCCGTCGAGCGCCTGACCCCGGGTCGACCAGTTCCGGATCGGGATGAACCCGGATCCGGATGTGCCGGGCGCTACACTGGCGGTCGTGGCAGGGCGGTTCGCCCTCCACCGGGGTCTTCCTCATTCTGCTCGTCTTCGCCTGCGGTCGCCGGCCGGACGACCGGCCCGGGGCGGGCCCGAGTGCCCTCGTGAGACGCACGGGGCCGACGGTCGGCCCGGCCGTCAACAACTGACGAGAGTGAGAACCACCACCCCATGACAACCACCACCGAGCACGAGGGCCGCGCCCCGGCGGGCGCAGCCGACCCCGACGCTGTCCAGGACGATGCGGGGACCGACGAGTCGGAGGCGCCGACGTTCGACTCGCTCGGCGTCGACCCCGCCCTGGTGAAGGCCCTGGCTGTCCAGGGGATCACCACCGCCTTCTCCATCCAGGCGATGACCGTGGCCGATGCCCTTGCCGGACGGGACGTGTGCGGCAAGGCCAAGACGGGGTCGGGGAAGACGCTGGCCTTCGGTATCCCCCTCCTGCAGCGCACGATGGCGGCCAAGGCCACCGAGCCCGGTCGTCCCCGCGCCCTGGTGCTCGTGCCGACCCGCGAGCTCGCCGTGCAGGTGAGCGAGGTGCTGGAGCCCCTGGCCGAGGCGGCCGGGCTCCGCACGGTGGCCGTGTACGGGGGTGCGGACATCGAGCGCCAGGTGAAGAGGCTCCGCCGCGGCGTCGACGTGGTGATCGCCACCCCCGGGCGCCTCATCGACCTGGGCGACCGCGGCGAGCTGTCGGTGGCCGACATCGAGACGCTGGTGCTCGACGAGGCCGACCGGATGGCGGACATGGGGTTCATGCCCCAGGTGGAGTGGGTCCTCCGGCGCCTCGAGCGGGACCATCAGACCCTCCTCTTCTCGGCCACGCTCGACGGGGCGGTCGACCGGCTGGTGAGCCGCTACCTCACCGACCCGGTGCACCACGAGGTGGCGTCGGCCAACACCACCGTGGACGCCATGGAGCACCGCTTCCTCGCCGTCCATCAGATGGACCGGGTGAAGGTGGCCGCCACCATCTGCCGGCACAACCAGAAGACCCTGCTCTTCGTCCGCACCAAGCGGGGGGCGGACCGCCTGGTGGAGCAGCTCCAGAAGGAAGGGATCCGGGCGGCGGCCATCCACGGCGACCTCCGCCAGGTCAACCGTGAGCGGACCCTGAAGGACTTCTCGGAGGGGAAGCTCCCCGCCCTGGTGGCCACCGACGTCGCCGCACGCGGTCTCGACATCGACGCGGTGGACGTGGTGATCCACTTCGATCCGCCGGAGGACCACAAGGCCTACCTGCACCGATCGGGCCGCACGGCGCGGGCGGGGGAGGCCGGCGTGGTGGTGACTTTCGTCCAGTGGAACCAGGTGCTCGAGGTCGAGCGGATCCAGAAGCGGATCGGGCTCAAGGTCCCCATCGTCGAGATGTTCTCCAACGACTCCCGCCTGGCCGACCTCAGTGGGTGGAACCCGCTGACGGACCGGGCCTGAACCGGCCCGACGGGACCCCCACCGTGGCCGAGCACCGTCCCGTCGCCCCGCTGCTCGTCGATCCGGGACCCGGGACCGTCGAGCGCATCCTGGTGGTGGTCGCCCACCCCGACGACATCGACTTCGGCGCTGCGGGGTCGGTGGCCGCATGGACGAACGCCGGGGTGGACGTGGCCTACTGCATCGCTACCGACGGTGACGCCGGAGGGTCGGACCGCGCGCTGGCCCGCAGCGAGATGGCGGCCATCCGGCGCGACGAGCAACGGGCCGCGGCCCGGGAGGTCGGGGTGAGCGAGGTGACCTTCCTCGGCTTCCCCGACGGGCGGGTGATGCCCGACATCGAGCTCCGGCGCGAGATCTCCCGCGCGATCCGCCGGTTCCGGCCCGAACGGGTGGTGGCACCCTCGCCGGAGCGCAACTGGGCGCGGATCCACGCCAGCCACCCTGACCACCTGGCGGTCGGCGAGGCGGCGGCGTGCGCGGTCTACCCCGACTCCCGCAATCCGTTCGCCCACCCGGAGTTGCTCGCCGAGGGCCTGGAGCCGCACACGGTCTCCGAGCTGTGGTTGATGGCGACCGAGCGGGCGGACCGGGCGGTCGACGTCACCGAGTGGTTCGACCGGAAGTTGGCGGCGCTCCGCTGCCACCGCAGCCAGGTGGGTGACGGCGGAGACCTCGACGACATGCTCCGGTCCTGGATGTCGGGGACCGCCCTGGCGGCCGGCCTCCCCGAGGGCAGGCTGGCGGAGGCCTTCCATGTGGTGGGGACCGGGTGAGCAGGGGACCGGGTCAGACGGGGACCGGCACCGCCCCGCGCCGGTGACCGGCCCGGCCGGCGGTCACCCCTGGGTGGTGGTCCGTCACGTCCCCCACGAGCCCCCGGGGCTCGTCGCCGACGCCCTCGGCGAGGCCGGGCTTCCCTTCGACCTGGTCGCTGTGGACCTCGCGGACGAAGGTGCGCGGGGCGGCGGTGCCGCCGTCGAGGCGCTGGAACGGCTGGACCCGTCCCGGATGGGAGGGTTGGTGGTGATGGGCGGCCCGATGGGCGTCCACGACGACAGCCGGTCTCCCTGGCTGGCCGCCGAGCGGGACGCCCTGCGGCGTGCGGTCGACGCCGGGATCCCCGTGCTCGGCATCTGCCTGGGCGCCCAGCAGCTCGCAGCCGCGTGCGGCGCCGAGGTCACGACGGGCGACCACGAGGAGGTCGGGCTCGGATCGGTGATGCTGACCGCCGCCGGGCGCCTCGACCCGGTGTTCGGGCCCGAGTACGGCGGCCTCGCCGACCCGACCATCCCGTGCGTGCACTGGCACCGGGACACGTTCTCCCTTCCGGAAGGGGCGGTTCACCTGGCCGCCACCCGGAGCTTCGCCCATCAGGCGTTCCGGATCCGGGACCGGGTCTACGGCCTCCAGTTCCACGTCGAGGTGGACGAGGAACTGGCGGCGACGTGGCGACCGCTCATGCCGGCCGGGGCGGAGATCGAGGGCCCCCGGCTGGCCGCGGTCACCTCGGTCGGTCGGCGGCTGCTGCGCCGGTTCGTGGCGGTGGCTGGCTCGCCGTCGACCGGCGCTCCGCGTGGCCTGGCGTGAAGGACGGAGCGAAGGAAGGGGCGGCGGACGGCGCGACGGAGGACGCCATGGAGTCGTTGCGGGTCGGCGTGGTGCCGGCCGGCCCGGAGGGCGATCCCACCAAGCCCCGCCTGCGGGGTGTGCTGCACGAGGTCGCCTTCTTCGTGTCCCTGGTGTCGGGCGGGGTGCTGGTCGCGGCGGCACCGACCGCGGGCGCGCGGGCGGTGGTGACGATCTACGCGGTCTCCCTCTCGCTGCTCTTCGGGGTGAGCGCCCTCTTCCACCGCCGTACCTGGGGACCGGCGGGACGCCGCCGCATGCGGCGGGCCGACCACTCCACCATCTTCGTGGCCATCGCAGGCACGACCACCGCGGTGGCCGGCATCGCGCTCGACGGCTGGCCCCGGGTGGTGCTGCTCGCCATCGTCTGGGGCGGTGCGGCGATCGGGATCGTGCTGCGGCAGGCGTGGCTGGACGCCCCCAAGTGGGTCATCGCCCTTCCCTACGTGGTGGTGGGGTGGTCGGCGCTGGTGGTGGCGCCTCAGCTCTTCCACGCGCTCGGGGTGGCCGGGTTCTCCCTCCTCATCGGAGGCGGCGTCGCCTACTCGGTCGGAGCGGTGGTCTACGCGCGCAAGCGACCGTCACCGGTGCCCGGAGTGTTCGGGTACCACGAGGTGTTCCACGCCTGCACGATCGTGGGGGCGGTGCTCCACTTCGTGCTGATCGCCTGGTTGGTGCTGCCGCTGGCCTCCTAGCGGGAGTTTCCGGTCCCTCCCGCGCCGAGGACTCGTCGACCCGGCTCGATCGTGGGTGCTCGTCGCCGGGACCGAGGGCGTCAGCGCCCGCCATCGACCCTCGCACGTCGGGATGCGGACGGCTGCCCGACCCGGGCGGTGCCCGCATGCCAGGGCTACGCTTCGATCCTGATGGAGCCGGATCTTCGTGCGGCGTTCGACGCCACCACGGTCGGCATGTTGTTGGTTGACCTGGATGGCACCATTCTCGAGGTGAACGCCGCCTACTGCTCCCTGGTGGGCCGGGACCGCGAGGGCGTCGTCGGCCACGACTCGCTGGACTTCACCCATGCCGACGACCGCTGGCTGACGACCCGGGCCCGCCGCCAGACGCTCGACGGGAGCGCTCCGGCCGGGGGCGCGGTGTTCGAGAAGCGCTACGAGCGCCCCGACGGCCAGGTCATCTGGGTGGAGATCTCCCAAGCCCTGGTGAGGTCGGGTACCGGCGAGCCCGCGTACTCCGTCGTGTCGGTCCGGGACACCACCCGCGTCCACCAGGTGGCCGAGGCGCTGGCCGAGGCGGAGATGCACTTCCGGCTGGCCTTCGAGAGCAACACGGCACCGATGGCGCTCCTCGACGTCGGCAGGCATGTCGTGCGGGCCAACGACGCATGCTGCCGGATGGCCGGCAGGACGCTCGACGACCTCGTCGGCCGGGACATCCTCGACCTCACCCATCCCGACGATCGACCGGCCACCATCCGCACCTACGAGATGCTCTCCTCCGGCGAGGTCGACCGCGTCTTCTACACGAAGCGTTTCGAACGCGCGGACGGTGACCTCATCTGGGCGGAGGTTGCGGTCGACGCGCTCCAGAAGGGCCCCGACGGGCCGGAGCTCTTCCTGGTCTCGATCAGGGACGTGACCGAGGAGCACCGGCTCCAGTCCAAGCTCTCCCATCAGATCCTCCACGACCCGCTGACCGGGCTGGCGACCCGGATCCTGTTCGAGGATCGCCTGGCCCAGGCGCTGTCGCGGGCACGCCGGTCGGGTGGGACGGTAGCGGTGATGCTGCTCGATGTCGACAACCTGGGACAGGTGAACGAGACGTGGGGCCACCGGACGGGCGACGAGCTGTTGCTCTCGATGGCGGGCCGCCTGGCCCGCGCCGTGCCTGACCCGAGCGGTCTGGGCCGGCTCGGCGGTGACGAGTTCCTGTACCTCGCCGAGGATGTGGACGGAGCGTCGGGTGCCGAGGAGATCGCCACCGGGATGCTCCTCGTCCTCGGCGACCCGTTCACCGTCGGTGACGCGCGGCTGACCGTCGGGGCCAGCATCGGCATCGTGGTGTGCAGGGGTGGCGAGGTGGAGTCCCATGTCGACCTCGTGCGCGATGCGGACAGCGCGATGCACCAGGCCAAGCGCCTGGGGAAGGGGAGATCCGTCATCTTCAGCCGCGCCCTCCACGAGGTGCAGCGGAGCCGGTTCGCGCTGGAACAGGACCTGCACCAGGCACTCCAACGGAACGAGCTGGCCATGCACTACCAGCCGGTCGTCGACCTTCTGCAGGGAGGTGTGGTGGGGTTCGAGGCCCTGATGCGGTGGCGGCACCCCGAACGGGGCTGGGTGTCGCCCGACATCTTCATCCCGCTGGCCGAGCAGAGCGACCTGATCATCGAGCTCGGAGCGTTCGCGATGACGACGGCACTCGATGATCTGGCCCGATGGTCCGCCGCGGTGGGCCCGGACCTGCCCTTGGGGGTCTCGGTCAACCTGTCGGCGCGCCAGATGCACGATCCCGGATTGATCGGCGTGGTCAAGGCGCTCCTCGCCGGGACGGGAGTTGCCGGCGACCGCCTCGTCCTCGAGGTGACCGAGACCGCGGCGTTGAGCAACGTCGAATCGAGCCAGCGTCTGGTCGAGGAGGCGGCCGAACTGGGCGTCCGTTTCGCACTCGACGACTTCGGCACCGGGTACTCGTCGTTCTCGTACCTCGCGCTGCTACGGCCCGACTTCATCAAGATCGACCGGTCGTTCGTCAGCGATGCCGACAACAGCAGCTACGACGCGGGGCTCCTCGAGGCCATCGTCGCCCTCGGCCACGGACTGGGCATCACCGTGCTGGCGGAGGGCATCGAGACCCACGAGCAGGCGGACCGCCTGCGCCGGCTGCGCTGCGAGCTGGCCCAGGGGTTCCTGTTCGCCAGGCCGATGTTGCCCGCTGACGTCCCCGTCTGGATGGAGGGCACTGGCCGCCGGTGAGCGGCGGCGATGGCGTCGATGGCCCCGATCCGGCCACAACCCGGCCGGGCATCCCGGCATCAGCTCCGGCACGCCGGTTCCGTCGTCGTCGAAGAGGTCGAAGAGGTGGAGCGGAAGAGGCCCCCGACCCGGCGGCTCGCTCCGGGTCCGACACCGGTAGGAACGGCGTTCCGGTGCCCCACCGTGTCGCCTACGGCACAGCTCCAGGACAGCACACGAGTGCGGACTCTTCTGCACGTGCGTGCTCAATGATGAGCATGAGGACGACCGTGGAGTTCGACCCTGACACCGCCCGTGCCATCGAGACGCACCGGACCGAGCAGCGTCTGGGGGTGTCCGAGGCGGTGCACGAGCTGATCCGGCGGGGCCTGGTCGCCCGGCCCTCCGGGCCACCGTTCCGGCAGCGCACCGCCCCGCTCGCGTTGAGCGCCGACGTGTCCAGCGTCGCGGATGCGCTCGAGGTGCTCGAGGGACCGACTGCTCGCTGATGCTGGTCGACGCCAGCATCCTGCTCTATGCCGTCGACGAGCGGTCCCGGGCGCACCCCGCCGCCCGACGCTGGCTCGGGGAGGCGTTGAACGGTTCGCGCCGGATCGGGCTTCCCTGGCAGTCGTTGCTGGCGTTCGTGCGCGTCGTCACCTACCCGCGGGCGCTGCCGGTCCCGTTCGCCGCGGACGACGCCTGGTCCTTCGTCGCCGAGTGGCTCGACGCTCCCGCCGCGTGGGTGCCGCAGCCAGGCCGCGGGTACCGGGACACCATCGGTCGGCTCGTGTGCGATCTCGATCTTCGGGGCAACCTGGTCGGCGATGCCGCGCTCGCCGCTCTCGCCCACGAGCACGGCCTGACCGTGGTGAGTGCCGACACCGACTTCGCCCGGTTCCGAGGACTCACCTGGCCCAATCCTCTCGACACCTGACGGCGTCGCCGGGGCCGGCGCGACGCCTGGGGCTCGGCCGCGGTCCGGTCAGGCGTTGTGGAGCGCTCGACCTGGACGCTTCGGACCGGTCAGGCGGACGGGCGCGCCATCTGGCGGAGCATGTAGGCGAGGATGCCCCCGTGGCGGTAGTACTCGGCCTCCATGGGGGTGTCGATCCGGAGCCGGGCGGAGAACTCGACGACCCGGTCGCCCTCGGTGGCCCGCACCGCGACCTCCTTGGGGACCTCCCCTGCGTTCAGCACCTCGACGCCGGACACGCTGAACTGCTCGTGGCCGGTGAGACCGAGCGAGGCCGCGCCCTCGCCTTCGGAGAACTGGAGCGGGAGCACCCCCATGCCGATGAGGTTGGACCGGTGGATCCGCTCGTAGCTCTGGGCGATGACCGCGCGGACGCCCAGGAGGGCGGTCCCCTTGGCGGCCCAGTCGCGCGACGATCCGGAGCCGTACTCCTTGCCCGCCAGCACCACCAGGGGCACGCCCTCGGCCGCGTAGCGGAGCGACGCGTCGAAGATGGTGGTCTGCTCGCCGTCGGGCAGGTGAAGGGTCATCCCGCCCTCCGTGCCCGGGGCCAGCTGGTTGCGGAGGCGGATGTTGGCGAACGTTCCCCGCATCATCACCTCGTGATTGCCGCGGCGGGCGCCGTAGGAGTTGAAGTCGGCCCGGGTGACACCGTGGTCGGCCAGGTAGGCCCCCGCCGGGGTGGAGGGACCGATGTTCCCGGCCGGCGAGATGTGGTCGGTGGTGACGCTGTCCCCGAGCACGGCCAGGACGCGGGCCCCGGCCAGGTCGCGGACCGGGGAGGGGTCGGGGGTGATGCCTTCGAGGAACGGGGGCCGCAGCACGTAGGTCGAGTCGCCGTCCCAGCTGAAGGTGTCGCCGGTGGCCGTCTCCACCCCCTGCCAGCGTTCGTCCCCGTCGAACACCGAGGCGTAGCGGTCGCGGAACATCGCAGACGTGAGCGACGAGCGGATCGCGTCGGTCACCTCTTCGGGCGTCGGCCACAGGTCGGCCAGGTGGACGGGATTCCCGTCCCGGTCGGTGCCCAGCGGGTCACGGTCGAGATCGACGTCCATGGTGCCCGCCAGGGCGTAGGCGACCACCAGCGGGGGCGAGGCCAGGTAGTTCATCCGGACGTCGGGATGGATGCGTCCCTCGAAGTTCCGGTTCCCCGACAGTACGGACACCACCGAGAGGTCGCCCTCGTGGACCGCCTCGGACACGCCGGGGAGCAGGGGGCCCGAGTTCCCGATGCAGGTGGTGCACCCGAAGCCCACCAGGTCGAAGCCGGCCTCGGCCAGGGGTCCGCTGAGGCCGGCGCGGTCGAGGTAGTCCATGACCACCCGGGATCCGGGCGCCAGTGTCGTCTTCACCCACGGCTTGGGCCGGAGGCCGCGCTCCACCGCCTTCTTCGCCAGGAGCCCGGCGGCGACCATCACCTGCGGGTTGGAGGTGTTGGTGCAGCTGGTGATGGCGGCCACCACCACGGCACCGTCCTCGACCGCCGACGCGGAGCCGTCGTCGAGGGTGGCCGGCTGGGAGCGCTTCTCGCGTCCGAGCGCGGTGCGGAACGCCTCGCCGGCTCCGGAGAGGGAGACCCGGTCCTGCGGGCGGGAGGGGCCGGCGATGCTCGGGACCACGGTGGCGAGGTCGAGCTCGATGGTCTCCGAGAACACCGGCTCCCCGTCCTCGGGGCGGTGGAACATGCCCTGGGCGTTGGCGTAGGCCTCGACGAGCGCCACGTGCTCCTCGTCCCGCCCGGTGAAGCGGAGGTAGTCGAGGGTCACCTCGTCGATCGGGAAGATGGCACAGGTGGCTCCGTACTCCGGTGACATGTTGCCGATGGTCGCCCGGTTCTCGAGGGGCACCGCGGCCAACCCCGGCCCGTAGAACTCGACGAACTTGCCGACCACGCCTCGCCGGCGCAGCAGCTCGGTGATGGTGAGCACCAGGTCGGTGGCGGTGGTGCCGGCCGGCTGGCGCCCGGTCAGGCGGAACCCGACCACCGGTGGGAGCAGGAGCGACAGGGGCTGTCCGAGCATGGCGGCCTCGGCCTCGATGCCGCCGACACCCCAACCGAGCACGCCCAGGCCGTTGACCATGGTGGTGTGGGAGTCGGTGCCGACCAGGGTGTCGCAGTAGGCGCGGCCGTCGTCGGTGGCGAAGACGACCCGGGACAGGTACTCGAGGTTGACCTGATGGCAGATGCCGGCGCCGGGGGGCACCACCCGGAACCCGTCGAAGGCCTGCTGCGCCCACCGCAGCAGCTGGTACCGCTCGATGTTCCGCTGGTACTCGATGTCCACGTTCCGGTCGTAGGCGTCGGGGCGGCCGGACACCTCGGCGATCACCGAATGGTCGATCACCAGCTCCACCGGCACCAGCGGGTTGACCCGGGCCGGATCGCCACCGAGCTCGGCCAAGGCATCGCGCATGGCGGCGAGGTCGACGACGCCCGGCACGCCGGTGAAGTCCTGCATCAGGACCCGTTCAGGGGTGAGGGCGATCTCCGTCGCCTCCCCGCCGCCGATCCCGTGACGCTCCGGTTGGCGGCCCCAGTCGGCGACGGCCTCGATGTCGGCGGCGCGCACGTTCACCCCGTCCTCGTGCCGGAGGAGGTTCTCGAGCACCACCTTGATGGAGTAGGGGAGGCGCGCCACGTCGAACCGGTCGGCGAGGGCGCCGATCCGGAAGATCTCGTAGGTCCGGTCGCCGACCACCAGGTCGGACCGGGCGCCGAAGGAGTCGGGGCCGCCTGCTGCGGGGGAGGGCTCTGCCATCCCCCCATTGTGGCCCCCCGGACCGGTGGCCGCTAGACGGCGACCCGGAGCAGGCGGCCCGGCCCGGGGCGGAGACGGGCGCCGGGGCGGAGACGGGTGGGGTGGGCGGCCGGGGCCCTTGGCACAGCGGCGCCACGGTGGGAGAGTGTGCGGATGGCGACCGTCGAAGTGGGTGCGGAGGAGCTCTCCGTCGAGATGAAGGGGATGGACCGGGTCTGGTCCCTCCACAGCCGGCTGGCCATCCCGCTGGCGCACGTGTCCGGAGCCAGGGTCGACCCCGACCTGGTGAGGACGTCGGCGCGCGAGGGGCTCAAGCTGGCCGGCGCCCGGGTCGGCAGCCATCTGACCGCCGGTACCTTCCGCCAGGAGGGCGACTGGGTCTTCTGGGACGTCCACCATCCCGAGCGGTCGGTCATCATCGACCTCCACGACGAGGCGTACGCGCGCCTGGTGGTGGAGGTGGACGACCCGGCGGCCACGGCCACCGCCGTCAACCGGGCGGTCGGCGCCGCCCCCGCGTAGCATTCGCCTCGTCGTGCGGCCGCCGGCGGGGGCCGCTCAGGCGTGAGGGTCGCTCAGGTGCGGTTGCGGTACCGCCACACGGCGAGCGGAGTGAGCACGAGGAGCAGTCCGATCGACCACGCCGCCGACTGGGCGACCCAGCTCGCGGTGGGTCCCCCGATCATCAGGGCGCGACAGGCGCTCACCGTCACGCTCACCGGCTGGTAGGTGGCGAAGCCCTGGAGCCAGCTCGGCATGGAGTGGACCGGGACGAAGGCCGACGACGCGAACGTGAGGGGGAAGAGCAGGGGGAACGACATGACCTGGGCCGTCTCGCTGTTGGGTGCCGACAGCCCGATGACGGCGAACCCCCACGACAGCGCGTAGGCGAAGAGGAGGATCAGCAGCACCCCGGCGAGGTAGGCGGCGACCCCGGTGCTCGGTCGGAACCCGACGAGGAAACCGACCCCGGTCATCACGATCACGACCATGATGTTCCGGCAGAGGTCGGCGGTGGTCCGCCCGGCGAGGACCGCCGAGCGGGCCATGGGCAGGGCGCGGAACCGTTCGATCAGTCCCTTCTGGAGGTCCTCGGCCAGGCCGATGCTGGTGCTCACCGAGCCGAAGGCGACGGTCTGGACGAAGATCCCCGGCATCAGGTAGTCGACGTAGGGGATGCCCCCGGGGGCCATGATCGCTCCGCCGAAGACGTAGCGGAACAGCAGGACGAACATGACCGGCTGGACGGTGGAGAAGAAAAGGGACTCGGGGATCCGGGTGTAGCCGATGATGTTCCGCTTGGTGACGGTCCAGGTGTCGGAGAGCGCCCAGCGGACGCGACTGGCGACGCCCGTGGAGTGCGGGGCACCGGAGAGGGTCGGGACGGCGGCTGCGGTGGCGGTCATCGGGTTCCTCCCTGGGTCGGCGCCGGGGCGCCGGGGCGTCTCGAGGGGCTTCCGTCCTGGGGCTCCTCCTCGGTCCGGCGTCCGGTCAACGCCAGAAAGACGTCGTCGAGGCTGGGCTCGCGCAGCGTGAAGCTGGCCGGTGTGATGCCCAGCTGGTCGAGCGACCGGAGGGCCCCCATGGCGGCTTCCGCCCCCTGCTCCACGGTGACCTCGACGACGTTGCCGTTCTGGTTGGCGGTGTGGGGCCCCAGGGCGTCGAGCACCGGGCGGGTCCGTGCCGCGTCGTCGGAGTCCTCGAGACCGACCTCCAGGACGGTGGCCCCGAGCTCGGCCTTCAGCTGGGCCGGCGTCCCCTCGGCGATGACCCGGCCGTGGTCGATGACGGCGAGCTGACCGGCGAGCCGGTCCGCCTCCTCGAGGTACTGGGTGGTCAGCAGCACGGTGGTCCCTCCCTCGACCAGGCTCTCGATCACCGCCCACAGGTCGTTGCGGCTCTGGGGGTCGAGCCCGGTCGTCGGCTCGTCGAGGAACAGGACCGTCGGACGCGCCACCAGCGCGGCGGCGAGGTCGAGGCGGCGGCGCATGCCTCCCGAGTAGGTCTTCAGCACCCGGTCCCCGGCGTCGGCCAGGTCGAACTGGACGAGGAGCTCCCGAGCCCGCTGGGCGACGGAGGAGCCCGGCAGGTGGTTGAGGCGGCCGACCATCACCAGGTTCTCCCGGCCGGTGAGGTTCTCGTCGACGGCGGCGTACTGTCCGGCCAGGCCGATGAGCGTGCGCACCAGGCCGGCTTGTCGCACCACGTCGTGCCCCTGCACCCGGGCGCTCCCCTGGTCGGGTCGCAGGATGGTCGTGAGCACCCGGACCGCGGTGGTCTTGCCCGACCCGTTGGGCCCGAGGAGGCCGAAGACCGTGCCCTCGTCGACCGCGAAGGAGACCCCGGCGAGCGCACGGACGGTCTGCTTCCCGGTGAACGTCTTGTGGAGGTCCTCGGCTTCGATGGCGGATGGCATGCTCGTCGTTCCTGTCTGGGTGGGTCGACCGGAAGCCGTGCCGACCGGTTCCGACCGGTGCATCGGGCCCGGTGCGGCAGCTCACGCTCCGCCTACCGTAGGCGGGAAGCCCACCTGGTCGCCCGACCCGCCGGGTTCCCGGGGCCGACCCGAGGGGCCCCGGAGCTCCCTGGCGAAGAGGGACCGGGACAACCGCCCCTGTTGATTAGTGCTAAATCGATGCTAGCGCAGCATCCCCACCGTCGGAACCCGCACGCGGGAGCGGTGCGGCGCTACCCTCGCGGCATGCGAGTTGGCGATGTAGCACCGGACTTCGAGCTGCCGGACGAGGACGGGACGATGAGGCGCCTGAGCGACCTGGTGGTCGCCGGGCCCGTGGTGCTGTTCTTCTACCCCGCGGCGATGACACCCGGCTGCACTGCCGAGAGCTGCCACTTCCGCGACATGAAGGCCGAGTTCGACGCGGTCGGGGCGCAGCGGGTCGGGATCAGCGCCGATGCGGTGGAGAAGCAGAAGCGGTTCTCCGACAAGCACTCCTTCGACTACCCGTTGCTGTCGGACCCTGACGGCGCGGTGGCGACCCGGTACGGGGTCCGCCGCAAGATCACCGTCCTGTCTCCCACCAAGAGGGCGACGTTCGTGATCGACAGCGATCGGACGGTGCTCGGCGTCATCCAGAGCGAGGTCCGCATGAACGTGCATGCGGACCGGGCACTCGAGGTGCTCGCCGCCCGGAAGGCCGGGTGACCGCGTCCGGTCCGGTCTGCGGGTCAGGTCCGGACCGGGCGATGGCTCACCTTCGGCAGTAGCGTGAGCCCGTGGGGAAGAGCGTCCGACAGCTGGCGGGTCCGTCGGCACCCCGCACGACTGCCGTCGCGGTGGGGATGACCACGCCTCCCGGGCGTCCGACTCCCGCGACCCCTGTCCGGGCGCGGAGAAGCCGGGAGGAGAAGGCGGAGCTGCCGGGGACAGGTGCCTGGCACGGCCCTTGCCCAGGTGTGCGGGTGCAGCGCTGCACATTCTTGCGTGGCGGTGGACCACCCTGTTCGTGGCGGTGGACCATTGCGGACGGTGCGAGCGGCACGCCTGCCGGAGTGCTGGTCGGGACCGGACCGCGATGAGCCCTCATCCCATCACCGGCAGGTTCGAGAGCATGGCCCAGGCGGTGGCCGAACGCGTGGTCGCGCTGGTGGTCGCGTCACTCGACGTCGACGCCCTGGTGCAACGAGTGGATGTGGACGCCCTGGTGAAACGGGTCGACGTCGACAAACTGGTGCAACGGGTCGACGTCGACGCCCTGGTGCAACGAGTGGATGTGGACGCCCTGGTGCAACGGGTCGACGTCGACGCCCTGGTGCAACGAGTGGATGTGGACGCCCTGGTGCAACGGGTCGACGTCGACGCCCTGGTGGAGCGGGTGGACGTCGACAAGCTGGTGCAACGGGTCGACGTCGACGCCCTGGTGGAGCGGGTGGACGTCCAGCGGCTGGTGGGGGAGCTCGACATGGATGCCCTCGTCGAGCAGACGGAGCTGGGGGCGATCATCGCCAAGTCGACCACCGGCGTCGCCACCGAGGTCCTCGACGTGGTGCGAGCGCAGGGGGTCGGCCTCGACGACTTCTTCGCCCGCTGGACGAACCGGGTCCTGCGCCGCGATCCGTCCGCGCTCCCTGTCGGTCCTGCGGCCCTGGTGCACAGCACGACGCCCGCGCTCCCGCCAGGCCGCCGACCGTCGCCGGAGATCCGGCGTTGATGGAGCCCGTCCCGCCCGCCGCGGTGGCGGAGGGCCGGCAGGGCCATTACGCCGGGGCGGTCAGCCGGCTGGTCGCGTTCGGGGCCGACGTCGGGATCTCATGGGGCCTCTACCTCCTCGGGCTGGCAGGCCTCTCGTTCGCGGTGTCCCTGGCCACCGGCCGGACCTTCTCCCTCGACAAGTACCAGCTGGTTGCTCTGGGCGTCCTGGTGGCGTGGGAGTTCACCTACTTCGCGTACCAGTGGTCCCTCGGCGGCAAGACCCTGGGCATGGCGATCCTCGGAATTCAGGTGGTCGACGCGGACGGCTCGCCGGTGACCACCCGGCAAGCCGTGGTGCGGACGGTGGTGTTCCCGCTCAGCGTCGTCGCGGTCGGTCTCGGGTTCGTCGGCATCCTCGTCCAGCGCGAACGGCGGGGCTGGCACGACCGCCTGGCCGGTACTGCGGTGGTGTACTCGTGGGACGCCCGGGCCGCCCGGCTTCGATGGCTGGCGAAGCAGGAGCCGGTGGCGCCGCGGTCCCGGTAGCCCCCTTGGCCTGCTCGCGTGCAGCTGCCATTGTCGTGCCCCGCAGGGAACCACACATCGAACAACGACTTGCCGACTCGTCGATCTGCTGCCCGTCCTGCCGGCCGCCAGGCCGGGGGTGTCAGGAGGCGGGTCGGGAGGGAACGGCGTCGAGCTCTGCGGGCGTGAGCCGCCACGCCGCCGCAGCCGCGTTGGACCGGACCTGGTCGGGGGTGGTGGCGCCGGCGATGACCGAGGCGACCCCGTCCTGGGCCGCCAGCCAGCCGATGGCCAGCTCGAGGATGCTGTGCCCGCGCTCCGCTGCGAAGTCGGTGAGCGCCTGCACGGTGGAGAAGTTCTCGTCCGTGGCCCCTTCCGCCAGGAAGGCGAGGGAGGCGAACCGCGATCCCTCCGGGAACGGCTCGCCCCGGCGGTACTTGCCGGTCAACATCCCCGAAGCCAGCGGGAAGTAGGGGACGATCCCGAGGTGGTGCCGGCGTGCCGCCGGCACGACAGTGCGCTCCACTCCCCGTTCGAGCAGGTTCCAGTGGGTCTGTACGGCGACGAACGGGGACCAACCGTTCGAGGTGGCGACCTCGGCCTCGCGTGCGATCAGCTCCGCGTCGACGTTGGACGAGGCAGGATGAACGATCTTCCCCTCTCGGACCAGCACGTCGAGGGTCTCGAGTGCCTCGTCCACCGGAGCGTCGTCGTCGGGGTAGTGCTGGTAGTAGACGTCGATGCGGTCGGTGCCGAGGCGGCGCAGGCTCTGTTCGCAGGCGGACAGGATGCGGTCGCGCAGGACGCCCGGCGTGTAGGGCTCGTCGGGGGGGCGCGGGGTGAACTTGGTGGCGATCACCACTTCGTCGCGACGGGTGCCGAGCGCCTTGCCGAGGAACTCCTCGGACTTCCCGCCGCCGTACATCTCCGCCGTGTCGAAATGGGTGATCCCCGCGTCGAGAGCGGCGTGCACCACCCGGGCCGTCTGCGCCTCGTCGATCTTCATGCCGAAGTTGTTGCAGCCGAGCCCGACGACGGAGACCTCCGGGCCGAGATCGCCGAGTCGTCGTGTCTCCATGGGAAGCTCCTCCGTGCTGGTCTGGCGTCCTGCCGCCGTGCTGGTCTGGCGTCCTGCCGCCGTGCTGGTCTGGCGTCCTGCCGCCGTGCTGGTCTGGCGTCCTGCCGCCGTGCTGGCCTGCCGGTCGTGCGCAAGCGAGGGCGGTGGCCGTGCCGTGACCCGGATCGGCGGTCGGACGAGAACCTACCGGCTCCGCAGCCACGGCGCCCGACGGTCCGGGCCGATGACCGGGTCGGCGCGCGCAGCGGCGCGGGAGAGCGGGGGACCGCTGTGGCAACGTTGAAGGCGTGGGTGCCCTCTTCCCTCCCGGCCGGCGCGACCTCGGACCCGGGGCGTTGGTCGTCCCCGGTTGGCTCGATCCCCTCGCCCAGGCGGAGTTGGCCGCGTCGGCACGGCGTTGGATCGCCGACGCCGGCGGGTTGCACTCGCCGGTGATGCCCACCGGGGGGACCATGTCGGTCGGGATGGCCTGCCTCGGCTGGCAGTGGTTCCCCTACGGCTACCGGCGGACCCTCGACCGCGAAGGCAGGCTGCCCGTCGCCCCGTTCCCCGCCGAGCTCGGCGAGCTGGGCCGCCGGGCGGTGGCGGACGCGACCGGCGATGCCGACGCCGCCGAACGGTACGGGCCGGACGTAGCGATCATCAACCACTACGGACCGGGAGCGAGGATGGGCATGCACGTGGACCGGGACGAGCGTGATCCCGCTCCGGTGGTGTCGATCAGCGTGGGCGACACCTGCACCTTCCGGTTCGGCACCCCGGCCACCCGGAACCGGCCGTGGACCGACGTGGTGGTCGAGTCCGGGGACCTGGTGGTCTTCGGCGGGGCGTCGAGGCTGGCGTACCACGGCGTCCCCAAGGTGCTCGCCGGAACGGGCCCCCCCGGGCTGGGCATCACCGGGCGAATCAACCTCACGTTGCGCCGCACCGGGCTGTCGTGACGCGGGGACCGCGGACCGACCAAGCGATGCAACGGTGACGGGCACCGGTGCCCGTCCGGCGTGCCCGTCGCGCAGGGGGGTGAGCGTCCACGAGCACCACAGGCAGGTGGCATGCGCGCCCCCACCGCTCGGTGCGCCGGCGCCGGGTCCGAACCGACCGGTCTCGTCAGGGATGACGGCGTGATGGCCGGACGGTTGTCGGGTGCCCCCGGCAGGAATTGAACCTGCGCACATGGCTTCGGAGGCCAATGCTCTATCCGCTGAGCTACGAGGGCGTGGGTGGACGGACGCCGGGTCTTCCGATCGGCGTGACCGCCCCTGCGAAGGTTCCAGACTAGTGCGCCGGACCGGTCTCGTGGCCCGCCGCCTGGGGCGCCGTCCGCGACGACGTATCCTCGCGCTGCATGCCGTTCCGTGACCAGCTCGCCGATGCCGTCAGCCGCGCCCTCGCCACGATGGCGACCGACCGGGGTCTCGACGTTGCTGTGGCGGCCGCGGACGTCCATCTCGAGCGGCCGGCCCGGCGCGAGCACGGCGACTGGTCCACCAACGTGTGCCTGGTCCGGGCCAAGGGGGCCGGCACCAACCCGAGAGCACTGGCCGAGGCCCTGGTCGAGGTGCTCACGGCGTCTCCGCCACCGCACACCGTCTCGGTGGAGATCGCCGGCCCCGGGTTCGTCAACTTCCGCCTCGACGACGGCTGGCTCCACGACGCGCTCGTCGAGGAGCTGGCGCTCGGCGAGGAGGGCTACGCCCGACCGGATATCGGCCACGGCGAGCGGGTCCAGGTGGAGTTCATCTCGGCCAACCCCACCGGCCCCATCCACGTCGGCAACGGGTGGTGGGGGAGCTACGGCGACGCCCTGGCCCGGGTTCTGGCCCGCGCCGGCTACCGGGTCACCCGGGAGTACTACGTCAACGACACCGGCGGCCAGATCCGACGGCTCGGGGAGTCGCTCCTCGCCCGGCACCGGGGCGAGGCGGTCCCCGAGGGCGGCTACCAGGGGGAGTACGTCACCGAGCTGGCCGGTGTCTACGACGGCCCCGACGACGTCACCGCCGCCGGCCGGTGGGCGGCCGACCGCATTCTGGCGATGATCCGTACCACGTTGGCCTCGGTGGGGATCGTCTTCGACGAGTGGTACAGCCAGGCGTCCATCGAGGAGAGCGGGGCGGTGGACGAGACGATCGCCCTCCTGGCGGAGAAGGGCCTGGTGTTCGAGGAGGATGGGGCCACCTGGTTCCGCGCCACCGAGCTGGGGGACAGCCGTGACCGCGTCCTGCGGAAGTCCAACGGCGACGCCACCTACCTGGCCGGGGACCTCGCCTACCACCGGGACAAGTTCCTGATCCGCGGGTTCGACCGGGTGATCGACGTCTTCGGCGCCGACCACCACGGGCAGGTGGCCAGCCTGCTCGCCGGTGTCGAGGCCCTGGGCGTCCCCAAGGGCCGCCTGGAGGTCAAGCTCGGCCAGATGGTGTCGCTGGTCGACGGCGACGAGGCCGTCAAGATGGGCAAGCGGGCGGGCAACGCCATCCCGCTCGACTCGCTGGTCGCCGACATCGGCCCGGACGCCACCCGGATCCTCAGCCTGATGAGCTCTCTCGACCAGGCCACCACGTTCGACCTGGCCACGGTGCGCGAGCAGTCGGTGGAGAACCCGGTCTTCTATGTCCAGATGGCCAGCGCCCGGATCGGCGGTGTCGGCAGGAAGGCGGCCGAGCGGGGGATCGCGCGTGCCCCGCTGGAACAGGTCGACCTGTCGCTGCTCACCCACGAGCGCGAGCTCGAACTGCTCCGCTGCCTCGAGGAGCTACCCGAGGTGGTGGCCGAGGCGGCCGTCGACCGCGCCCCTACCAAGATCACCACCTGGGTCCGCCGGCTGGCCGGGCTCTTCCACGGCTTCTACCACGACTGCCCGATCCTGGCGGAAGATGTCGACCCGGCGCTGACCCAGGCCCGGCTCTGGCTGGTGGAGGGAGCGCGGATCGGCCTGGCCATCGGGCTCGGCCTCCTCGGGGTGGCCGCCCCCGAGGCCATGTAGCGGTGGGCCCGACCGACCCGGTCGAACGGGGCCTGTTGCCGCTGACCTCGGTGGTTGCCCCTGACGGCCGCCTCAGCGTCGGGGGAGTCGACCTGGTCGACCTGGCCGGCGAGCTGGGGACACCCCTGTACGTCTACGACGAGCAGGAGCTTCGGATGCGCTGCCGCGAGGCGGTGCAGGCCTGGGGCGACGGGGTCGCCTATGCCACCAAGGCGTTCCTCTGCCTGGCGATGGCCCGCCTGGCGTTCGAGGAGGGAATGTGCCTCGACGTCTCCACGGGGGGGGAGCTGGCGGTGGCGCTGGCCGCCGGCGTCACCCCGGACCGCCTGGTGCTCCACGGGAACAACAAGTCGGACGAGGAGCTCGCCGCCGCCTTCGCCGCCCGGGTCGGGCGGATCGTCGTGGACTCGTTCGACGAGATCGACCGGATCGAGCGCCTGGCGGGCGATGTCGCCGGGTGGCGACCGAAGGTGCTGGCTCGGATCACCCCCGGTGTCGAGGTCCACACCCACGAGTTCGTCCGGACCGGCCAGGACGACTCGAAGTTCGGCTTCGGCCTGGCCTCGGGCGCGGCGACCGAGGCGGTCGAGCGCCTACGGCGGCTGGACCGGGCCGGCACGGTGGAGCTGGTCGGCATCCATGCCCACCTGGGCAGCCAGGTCTTCTCGCTGGACCCCTTCGTCCGGGCGATCGACATCCTGGCCACGTTCTTCGCCCCGCTCGCGCTCTCCGAGCTGGTGGTGGGGGGAGGTCTCGGCGTCGCCTACGTGAACGGGGAGCAGGCACCGACCATGGCCGAGTGGGCGGCATCGGTGAAGGCGGCGTGCGCCCGGGCCGGGATCCCGGGATCGGTCCGGGTGACCGCCGAGCCCGGCCGCTCGATCGTCGCCTCGGCCGGGGTCACGCTCTACCGGGTGGGGACCGTCAAGCCGGTCCCCGGGTACCGCACCTACGTGTCGGTGGACGGCGGGATGAGCGATAATCCGCGTCCGGTGCTCTACGACAGCGGCTACGAGGCCTTCCTCCCGCGGGAGGCGACCGCCGCCCGGCCGCTGCCGATCCGCCTTGTCGGCAAGCACTGCGAGTCGGGCGACGTGGTGGTGTCCGAGGGCTTCGTGCCCGAGGACCTGGCGGTGGGCGACGTCCTGGCCACTCCGGTCACCGGCGCGTACGGGCACTCGATGGCCTCCAACTACAACAAGGTGCCCCGACCGGCGGTGGTCTTCGTGGCCGACGGGGCGGCCCGGGTCGTCGTCCGGCGGGAGACCGTCGACGACCTGCTCCGGCTCGACGTCTGACCGGCGGTCGGGGTCCCGGCCAGGCGGTAGCGTTGCCGGGTGACCTCGGCCGAACCCTCCCGTCCCGCTGTGCGGGTGGCCGTGCTCGGCGGCGGCACCGTCGGTGCCGCCCTGGTCGGGCTCTTGCGGTCACGGGCCGGCGAGCTCGCCGTCCAGAGCGGGGCGCGCCTGGAGCTGGCCGGCATCGCCGTGGCCGACCTGGCCAAGTCCCGGCCGGCCCATGTGCCCGTCGAGCTGCTGACCACCGATGCCGCCAGCCTTGTGGCCGACCCCGACGTGGACGTCGTGGTGGAGCTGATCGGCGGGATCGAACCGGCGGCCACACTTCTCACCTCGGCCATCGAGGCCGGCAAGTCGGTGGTGACGGCCAACAAGGCCCTCCTGGCCGCCCCCGCGGGGATCGGCCTGCGGTCGCTGGCGCGCGAGCGCGGCGTCGACCTGCTCTACGAGGCGGCGGTGGCCGGGGCGGTGCCCCTGGTGCGGGTGCTCCGCGAATCGCTGACCGGCGAGCGCATCAACCGGGTCGTGGGGATCGTGAACGGCACGACCAACTTCATCCTCACCAAGATGGCCGAGCAGGGCGCCGACTACGCCGAGATGCTGACCGAGGCCCAGGCGCTAGGGCTGGCCGAGGCCGATCCCACCGCCGACGTGGAGGGCCACGACGCCGCTGCCAAGGCCGCCATCCTGGCCGGGTTGGCCTTCGGGTACGACGTCGCCTCCGAGGACGTGTCGTGCGAGGGGATCACCGGAGTCCGCTCCCTCGACGTGGCTTTCGCCGCCCGGTCCGGCTACGTGATCAAGCTGCTGGCCATCGTCGAGCGGGTGGGGGAGGGTGGGGTATCGGTGCGGGTCCACCCGGCCATGGTGCCCCTGACCCACCCCCTGGCCGGGGTGCGGGACGCCTTCAACGCGGTGTTCATCGAGGGGGAGGCGGCCGGCGAGGTGATGCTCTACGGCCAGGGGGCCGGCGGGGCCCCCACCGCCAGCGCGGTGATCGGCGACCTGATCGACGCCACCCGCAACGTCCTGGCCGGCACCACCGCCCCGGCCCCGGACCGCCGCCCCGGCCGGATCCACCCGGTCGACTCGCTGCGGACGCCGTTCTACCTCAGCATCGACGTCGAGGACCGACCCGGCGTGCTCGGCCAGGTGGCCACCGCCTTCGGCGACCACCACGTCTCCATCCGGTCCCTCGAACAAGAGGGCCTGGCCGAGTCGGCCAGGCTCACCCTGCTGACCCACGAGGCGCGGGAAGGTGACGTGCGGGCCACCGTGTCGGCCCTTTCGGCCATCGGGGCGGTGCGGCGCGTCGGCGGCGTGATGCGGGTGATCGGAGAGGAGTCGGCGTGAGTCCCGAGGCGCGTCCGCGGTGGCGGGGGGTGATCGAGGAGTACCGCGAGTTCCTCCCCGTCTCGGACCGGACCCCGGTGGTGACGCTGCGGGAGGGGTCGACGCCGCTGCTCCCCGCTCCCCGGCTCTCGGCCCGGGTCGGCGCCCGCGTCCTGCTGAAGATCGAGGGGGCGAACCCCACGGGCTCGTTCAAGGACCGGGGGATGACCGTCGCCATCTCCAAGGCGGCGGAGGACGGAGCCAAGGCGGTCGTCTGCGCATCGACCGGCAACACGTCGGCTTCGGCCGCCGCCTACGCGGCCCGCGCCGGGCTCACCTGCGCCGTGTTGATCCCCGAGGGCCACATCGCCCTGGGGAAGCTCGCCCAGGCGCTCGTCCACGGGGCGCGGGTGCTGCAGGTGCGCGGCAACTTCGACCAGTCGCTCGCCATCGTGCGCGAGCTCGGGGAACGGGCGCCGGTCACCGTGGTGAACTCGGTCAACCCGTTCCGGATCGAGGGGCAGAAGTCGGGCGCCTTCGAGATCGTCGACGAGCTCGGGGACGCACCCGAGGTCCACTGCATCCCGGTCGGCAATGCCGGCAACATCACCGCGTACTGGAAGGGTTATCTCGAGTTCCGGGAAGCCGGCCGGTCGACCCGGCTCCCGCGGTTGCTCGGCTTCCAGGCGGCCGGTTCGGCGCCGATCGTGGAAGGGCATCCGATCGAGCACCCCGAGACGGTGGCGACCGCCATCCGGATCGGCAACCCGGCGAGCTGGTACGGAGCCACCTCGGCCGCTGCCGAGTCCGGAGGAGGGATCGCCGCGGTGACCGACGGGGAGATCCTGGAGGCGTACCGGTTCCTCGCCACCGAGGAGTCGGTGTTCTGCGAACCGGCGTCGGCGGCGTCGGTGGCCGGCCTGCTCAAGACGGGGCTTCCCGCCGGGGTCGGGCACGATGCCACCGTGGTGTGCGTCCTCACCGGGCACGGTCTGAAGGACCCCGACATCGCCATCAGCCAGATCTCGGTACCCACGGTCGTCGACGCCGAGCTGGGTGCGGTCCTCGCCGAGCTTTCGCTGTGATCCGTGTGGGGAGCACCGGGGGCGGTGCCCGGCGGTCTGCCGGGTTCCCCGGCGGTTGTTGCCGTGGGGAGCGGGTCCGGGTAAGGTGTGTGCACCGTCATCCACGCCCGTGATCCGGGCGGTGGGCGGGGTCTCCCGAACCGCAGCCAGTGCGTTCGGCCCCGAGACGGCGACGGTGGGATCTCCCGGCGGGCGTTCGCCTGACGACCGGAATCCCCCGCCCCTTCATCCCTGACGGGTGGCAGTGGTCCCCTGACGGGGACACGACCCCCACCCGTCCCACGAGGACCTGCGAAACGAGGAGGCCGATGACTGCCGAACAGCAGCTCGAGCGCTCGGTGTTGGAGAGCAAGGAACGCGATGAGCTGCACGCCATCGCCCAGGCGCTCTCCGTGCGAACCACCACCCGTACGAAGAAGGCCGACATGATCGACAGCATCCTGAAGGCCACCGGCGTGTCGGTGGAGCCGTCGGGTGCCGGCGACGAAGCAGGATCGGCGATCGGGGCCGATCGTGCCGTCTCGGGAGCCGCTCCGGCAGAAGGGTCCGTGCAGGACAGGGGTGCGTCCGGGGGACGCCCGGTGGCGCGTCGGGCGCGCCAGGCACCCGCCGTCTTCTCCTTCTCGCCGGACGACGACTCCGCAGCGGACGACGATTCCGCACTGGACGACCGATCGGATGGCGGCGGTCGCCCCGGCCTGCCGGTGACGGCCGGAGTCGGCGACCACGCCGATCCGGCCGGCGACCACGGTCCGGACGGGCGCGCCGACCGTGGCGCCCCGCTTCCGGCTGTCCGGGGTGTCGGCACGGCGGGCGATGGTGGGGTGCACAACGGTGCCTCCCTCCAGGAAGGTGCCAACGGGTCCGCCGTGCAGGACGCGGCCAACGGCAAAGCTCCGCAAGGACGGCAGAACAACCAGCAGGGCAACCGGCAGAACAACCAGAACAACCAGCAGGGCAACCAGAACATTCAGCAGAACAACCAGCAGAACAACCGGCAGAACAGCCAGGGCAACCGGCAGAGCAACCAGAGCAACCAGGGCAACCGGCAGAACAACCAGGGCGGTGGGAACGACGACCTGGGCAACCGGCGCAGCAACCGCCGCCGGCGGGGCCGCGAGCGCCCGGGCGAGGGCGGGGAGCGCGAGCTCCAGGGCGCCGGTGGCAACGCGGAGCAGTACCAGGGCGAGCTGATCCCGGTGCGCGGCCTCCTCGACCTCCGGGACGAAGGGTATGGCTTCCTCCGCTGCGACGGCTACCTGCCCTCCCCCAAGGACGTCTACGTCTCGATCAGCCAGGCACGCCGGTTCGCCCTCCGCAAGGGCGACCACCTGGAGGGGGCGAGCCGTCCGGCCGGCAGCACCGAGAAGTTCCCCGCCCTGCTCCGGATCGACACGGTGTCGGGCATGGACCCGGAGGTTGCCCGGCAGCGGCCCCGGTTCGAGGACCTGACGCCGCTCTTCCCCGACGCGCGCCTCGACCTCGAGATGCCGGGCGAGAAGGAGAACATGACGACGCGGATCGTCGACCTGCTGTCGCCGATCGGCAAGGGCCAGCGGGGTCTCATCGTGTCGCCTCCCAAGGCGGGCAAGACGACGGTGATGAAGCACATCGCCCACTCGATCGAGGCCAACAACCCCGACGTCCACCTGATGGTGCTCCTGGTCGACGAGCGTCCGGAGGAGGTCACCGACATGCGCCGGTCGGTCAAGGGCGAGGTGGTGGCCTCCACCTTCGACCGTCCGTCCGACGAGCACACCGCAGTCGCCGAGCTGGCCATCGAACGGGCCAAGCGGCTGGTCGAGCAGGGGCGTGACGTGGTCATCATCCTCGACGGCATCACCCGCCTGGCCCGGGCCTACAACCTGGCCCAGCCGGCCACCGGGCGGATCATGTCCGGCGGTGTCGATTCGGGAGCGCTCTACCCACCGAAGAAGTTCTTCGGAGCGGCCCGGAACATCGAGGAGGGCGGCTCGCTCACCATCCTGGCCACCGCGCTCGTCGAGACGGGTTCGAAGATGGACGAGGTCATCTTCGAGGAGTTCAAGGGAACGGGGAACATGGAGCTCCGGCTCGACCGTCGTCTGGCCGAGCGGCGCCTCTACCCGGCGATCGACGTGAACGCCAGCTCCACCCGGCACGAGGAGCTGCTGTTCGACCGCTCCCAGCTCCAGCAGGTCTGGAAGCTCCGACGGGTCCTCAACGCGCTGGCCAACGACGGGAGCGCGGCGGCGGGGCTCGAGCTGCTGATGGACAAGATCCGGACGACCAAGAGCAACGACGAGTTCCTGGCCGAGATCGCCAAGGGACCCGCCGCGCCGAACTGATCGGGTACCCTGACCCGGCCGCTATGATCGATCCGCCGTCGGAGGGCTGCTGGACGGCGCCCACGGCTGCAGGCACAGGAGATCACCATGAAGAGCGACATCCATCCGGAGTACGTCGAGGCCACCGTGCGGTGCTCGTGCGGCAACACCTTCACGACCCGTTCGACCAAGCCGGACATGCATCTCGAGCTGTGCAACGAGTGCCACCCCTTCTTCACCGGCAAGCAGAAGCTGGTGGACTCGGGCGGTCGTGTCGAGCGGTTCCAGCGCCGGTACGCCGCGTCGGCATCGCGGAAGAAGCCGGCCAAGCCGTCTTCGAACTGATCGCCGGGAGCCGGCGGCCGGAGATGGCGCGGTCGGGTCGCGCACCGGCCCCGTCGGCACGCCGGTACCGGTGACCGCCACCCCCGGGCCGTTCGACGGGCGGTTGAACGGCCTCCAGCAGGAGTACGACGAGGTGGTGGCCGAGCTGAACGATCCGGCCACGTCAGCGGACCCCGGGCGCATCCGGGAGCTGGCCCGCCGGCACCGGGAGCTCGAGGAGCTGGTCTCGACGTGGCGGAGCCTCCAACGTGCGCAGGCGGACCTCGAAGCCGCCCGGGAGATGGTGGACGACTCGGTCGGCGACGAACGCGACCTTGCCCGAGCGGAGGTCCACCAGGCCGAGTCGGCCCTCGCCCGGTTTGAGGAGGAGCTCCGTCTCCAGCTGCTCCCCGCCGATCCGAACGCGGGACGCAACGTGATCATGGAGATCCGTGGCGCCGAAGGCGGTGAGGAGGCGAACCTCTTCGCCAAGGACCTCTTCGACATGTACACGCGTTACGCGGCGGCGAGGGGATGGAAGACCGAGGTCCTGGCGTCGAGCCCTTCCGAGCGCGACGGGCTGAACGAGGTCACCTTCATCGTCAGGGGCGCCGACGCCTGGCAGCGTCTCGAGCATGAAGGGGGCCCGCACCGCGTACAGCGGGTTCCGGTCACCGAATCCCAGGGCAGGATCCACACCTCCTCGGCCGCCGTCGCCGTGCTCCCGGAGGCGGAGGAGGTGGACGTTGCCATCGACCCGGCCGACCTCAGGATCGACGTCTACCGTTCGACCGGCCCGGGTGGTCAGTCGGTCAACACCACCGACTCCGCCGTCCGGATCACCCACCTGCCGACCGGGATCGTGGTCGCCATGCAGGACGAGAAGAGCCAGATCCAGAACCGGGCCAAGGCGATGGTCGTCCTCCGCTCGCGGCTGCTCAAGGCCGAACAGGACCGCCAGGCGGCCGCGCTCTCGGCTGCCCGGCGCAGCCAGGTCGGCGGCGGCGGGCGCTCCGAGAAGATCCGCACCTACAACTACAAGGAGAACCGGGTCACCGATCACCGGATCAAGCTCACCCTGCACAAGCTCGACCGCGTCCTGATGGGCGATCTCGACGAGCTGACCGATGCGCTCATCGCCGACAAGCGCACCCGTCAGCTGGCGGACGGCTGACGGCGGGATGGGGACGGTGCCCGGGAGCGCGCGCGGTGCGGACGTGCCGGAGACGCCAGACGGCCCGACGGCGTGGCCCGCCGACCGGGACGCCCTCCTGGCGGTCGTCGCGGAGGTCGTGGGCTCCGGGCGGGATGCCCGTTGGCTGGTGGAGGCGGCCGAGCAGGCGGCATCCGGTGGGGCGGGTGCCGGTGGGTTCGAGACCGGGTCCGGGGGCCGGGACCGGGCTGCGACGGTGCGGGCGCTGGCCCTCCGGCGGGCGGCGGGTGAGCCCCTGCAGTACGTGCTGGGCCGGTGGCCGTTCCGCACCCTCGAGCTGGCGGTCGATGCCCGGACCCTCATCCCCCGTCCCGAGACGGAACAGGTGGTCGAGGTGGCGCTGGCCGAGTGGGGCCGTCTGTTGGCGGAGCGCACGGCCGACCGTCCCGTGTGCGTGGACCTCGGGACCGGCTCCGGTGCCATCGCGTTGTCGATGGCCGTCGAGGGCGCCCGCGCCGCGACCGAGTTCGAGGTGTGGGCCACCGACGACTCCCCGGCGGCCCTCGAGGTGGCCGGGGAGAACCTCGGCGAGCTGGCCCGGCTCCGGCCGGGAGCCGCGGCCCGGGTGCGTCTCCGCCGGGGATCGTGGTTCGACGCGCTGCCGGGGGAGCTGACCGGTCGGGTCGACCTCGTGATCTCGAACCCCCCCTACGTGTCCGAGGAGGAGTTCTGCGACCTGGATCCCGAGGTGCGCGAGTGGGAGCCTGCCGCAGCCCTCCGGGCCGGGAGGGGATCGGCGGGGGTCGGGGGCATGGCGGCCATCGAGCGCATCGTGAGCGGTGCACCGCGATGGCTGAGCCCGCGCGGAGGCATCGTGGTGGAGATCGCGCCGCATCAGGCGTACGCCGCCATCGACCTCGCCCGGCGAGCGGGCTTCCCACGCGTGGCGACCGAGCGCGACCTCGCCGGACGTCTCCGGATGCTGGTCGCCTCCCGGTGACCACGGTGGACGTCCTCGATGCCGGCGATCCCGGGACGCTGGTGACCGTGGCAGGGCTGGTCCGGGCGGGTCTCGTGGTCGGCGTTCCCACCGATACCGTCTACGGCCTGGCAGTCGACCCGCGGCAGCCCGGTGCGGTCGACCGGATCTTCGCGTTGAAGGGCCGTCCGGACCGGCTGCCGTTGCCGGTGCTGGTCGCCAGCTGGGAGCAGGTCGCCGAGGTCGCCGGTCCGTTGGAGGCGGCGGCCAGGCGTCTCGCCGAGCGCCACTGGCCGGGTCCCCTGACCCTCGTCGTCCCCCGTAGCCCTCGCTTCACAGCCGACCTGGGTGGCGGGACGACGGGTCGGTGGACGGTCGGGGTGCGGTGGCCTGCCTCTCCGTTCCTCGAGGCCCTGTGCCAGGTGACCGGGCCACTCGCTGTCACCAGCGCCAACCGTCACGGCGAGCCTCCGGCTTCCGGCGCCGCGGCGGTGGGTCGCCTCGCCGACGGCGGCGGATCGTTGGCCGCGGTCATCGACGGGGGGACCTGCGACGAGGCGCCGTCCACCGTCGTCGCGTGCCGCGGGCCCGCGTCCCGCTGCCTGCGCGAGGGCGGGATCCCCTGGGAGGCCCTGGTCGGTTCCGGTGGCGGCGCCCCGGTCCCACCGGAGGGGGCCGGGAGGTGAGCGGGACGCCTCGTGCAGGGACGGCGTGGCGGGTTGACGTTGGACCCGATCGCGCGGGAGGATGTCGTATGGTCCGCAGCGTGGTTCCGTCCGTCCGGAGCGTAATTATTCGACCCTAGGTACAGACCTGACCGGTGTGTGCCTGCGACCGTCCACTTGGTGGGCGGTTTTTCAATTGCAGGGCGCACCGGTGCAGGGAGGGCCGATCCGGCTGCGGACCGGAACCGGCAGTCACGACCACCAGCAGTCACGACCACCAGCAGTCACGACCACCAGCACGCACGACCAGAGGAAGCGAACCGGATAGTGAGCACGTACAACATCGGAGTCATCGGAGGCGACGGCATCGGGCCCGAAGTGGTCGCCGAGGCGATCAAGGTGGTGGAGGCGGCCGGTGTGGCCCTCCATCAGACGTCCTACGACCTCGGTGCAGACCGCTATCTCCGCACCGGCGACGTGCTCCCCGACCAAGACCTGGAGGAGCTCCGCGGCCAGGATGCGATCCTCCTCGGCGCCATCGGTCCGCCGGTCGGCTCGAACGAGATCCCGTCCGGCACCCTGGAGCGGGGGCTGCTCCTCCGGTTGCGGTTCGCGCTCGACCTCTACGTCAACCTGCGGCCGTTCACCGGTGTCCCGGGCTCCCTGGCCCCGGAGTGTGATTTCGTGGTCGTGCGGGAGAACACCGAAGGCACCTACGCCGGGGAGGGCGGGTTCCTCCGCAAGGGCACGCCGTTCGAGGTCGCCACCCAGGGCTCGGTCAACACCCGCCACGGGGTCGAGCGGTGTGCCCGGTTCGCCTTCGAGTTGGCGTCCACCCGGCCGAGGAAGCATCTCACCCTGGTCCACAAGACCAACGTCCTGACGTTCGCCGGCGATCTCTGGCAGCGAACGGTGGACGAGATCGCCCCGGAGTACCCCGGCATCGACCGCGACTACAACCACGTGGACGCCACCTGCATCTACCTGGTGGAGGATCCGGCCCGCTACGACGTGATCGTCACCGACAACCTGTTCGGCGACATCATCACCGATCTCGCCGGAGCCGTCGCCGGCGGGATCGGCTACGCGGCCTCGGCGAACCTCAACCCGGACCGCACCGGTCCGTCCCTCTTCGAGCCGGTGCACGGTGCCGCCCACGACATCGCCGGTACCGGCAGGGCGAACCCCGCCGCCGCCATCCGCTCGGCCGCCCTCATGCTCGACCACCTCGGTGAGGTGGACGCCGCCCGGCGGGTGACCGCCGCCGTGCAGGCGTTCATCGCCTCCACCCCCGACCCCACCCTCTCGACCGCCGCCATCGGCGACGCCATTGCAGAAAGGCTGTGAACCGTGCCCGTGACCCCGACTGAGAAGATCTGGATGGACGGCGAGCTCGTGGACTGGGCCGATGCGACCGTGCACGTGCTCACCCACACAATGCACTACGGCTCCGGGGTGTTCGAGGGCATCCGTGCCTATCCCACGGCGTCCGGAGTCGCCGTGTTCCGCCTGCGCGACCACATCGAGCGCCTGTTCGCCTCGGCCAAGGTGTTCCTGATCGAGGTGCCGTTCTCCGTCGACGACCTGGTGTCGGCCACCCGCGACCTGGTGCGGGCGAACGGGCTCGGGGACGGCTGCTACATCCGGCCGCTGGTGTACCTGGGGTACGGCGAGATGGGTCTCAACCCGCTTCCCTGCCCGGTCAACGTCTCCATCGCCGCCTGGCCATGGGGCACCTACCTGGGCGACGACGGGGTGACCAACGGGGTGTCGACGAAGATCAGCTCGTGGAGGCGCCACGACCCCAACGCGGTGCCCACCGCCGCCAAGGGGACGGGGATGTACGTCAACTCGTCCCTCGCCAAGGTCGAGGCCATCCGGGCGGGCTACGACGAGGCGATCCTCCTGTCGCCGGACGGCAACGTCAGCGAGTGCACGGGCGAGAACATCTTCATCGTGCGCAAGGACCGGCTGATCACGCCGCCCAGCTCGGACTCGGGGGCGCTCGAGGGGATCACCCAGAACTCGATCGAGACGATCGCCCGCGACCTGGGCCTCGAAGTGTCCTACGAGCAGATCATCCGGACCGACCTGTACACGGCCGACGAGGCGTTCCTCACCGGGACGGCCGCCGAGGTGGTGCCGATCCGCTCCGTGGACGACCGCCAGGTGGGCGGGGGATCGCCGGGGCCGATCACCAAGCAGCTCCAGCAGATCTACTTCGCCACCGTGCGCGGCGAGGTGGACCGCTACAAGGACTGGTTGGACCATGTCGAGTGACGGGCCGACCCTCGGCGGCGGGGCCGGCCACTCCCATGCCCACGCCCATACCGACTCCCACACCCACGGCCCCGGCCCGCACGAGCACGCCGACGGAGAGGGCCACGAGCACACCGACGGGGCCGACCCCGGCGGTACGGGTCGCAGGACGCCCGGACAGGTGGCGCACGCCGGGGTGAAGCGTCGCGCCGGCGTGCGTGCGCAGGCACCGCTTCCGGAGGGGTTCGGGTCCGAGGAGGGCTCCCACGGGTTCTCGTTCCCCGACCTGCCCGACGCCGTCGACGTGTTCGACACCACCCTGCGCGACGGTTCCCAACAGGAGGGGCTCTCCCTCACCGTCGGGGACAAGCTCCGGGTGGCCGAGCAGCTCGACCACCTGGGGGTCACCTTCATCGAGGGCGGCTGGCCGGGTGCCAATCCGAAGGACGAGGAGTTCTTCGCCCGTGCCCCTGCGGAGCTGAAGTTGTCCACGGCGACGTTGGTCGCGTTCGGCTCGACGAGGCGGGCGGGGGTGCGGGCAGAGGACGACGAGACCCTGCGGCACCTGGTGAAGGCGCAGACGCCGGCGGTGTGCATCGTGGCGAAGGCGTCGGAGATGCACGTGGTCGACGCGCTGCGGGTGTCGCTGGACGACGCGGTCGCCATGGTGGCGGACTCCGTGGCGTTCCTCCGGGCCAACGACCTGCGGGTCTTCCTCGACGCCGAGCACTTCTTCGACGGCTACAAGGCGAACCCGGCATTCAGCACCCGCATCCTGCAAGCGGCGGAGGAGGCCGGGGCGGAAGCGCTGGTCCTGTGCGACACCAACGGGGGCACCCTCCCCTACGAGGTGGAACGGATCGTGTCGGCCGTGTTCGACCGGTTCGAGACCCAGATCGGCGTGCACTTCCACAACGACAGCGGCTGTGCCGTGGCGAACTCCCTGGCGGCCGTCGAGGTGGGCGCCACCCACGTGCAGGGCTGTGTCAACGGCTACGGGGAGCGTGCGGGCAACGCGGACCTGTCGGCCGCCATCCCCAACCTGTCGCTGAAGCTCCGGGTCCGGACGATCCCCCTCGACCGGATCGAGCGCCTGACGCCCGTCTCCCATCACATCGCAGAGCTGGTCAACATCGCGCCCGATCCCCAGCAGCCCTTCGTGGGCGGGTCGGTCTTCGCGCACAAGGCGGGGCTCCACACGTCCGCCATCGCCCGCCGGTCCGACGCCTACGAGCACATCTCGCCGGAGCTGGTCGGCAACGGCACTCGGTTCGTCGTCTCGGAGATGGCCGGCCGGTCGACCCTGGCGTTCAAAGCCGCCGAGCTCGGGCTCGAGCTCGACTCCGAGGCCATGACGGCCGTGCTGGAGTCGCTCAAGCGGCTGGAGCACGAGGGGTACCACTTCGAGGTTGCGGACGGATCGCTCGAGCTGCTCCTCCGGCACGCGACCGGCTGGGAACAGCCCTTCTTCGAGCTCGAGTCCTACCGGGTGATCGCCGACCATGCCGCCTCGCGTGCGACCGAGGCCACCGTGAAGGTCGTCGTGGACGGGGAGCGGATCGTGGCCACGGCAGAGGGGAACGGTCCGGTCAACGCGCTCGACGGGGCCCTCCGCCGGGCGATCGGCTCCCGGTACGCTGCGCTGGCCGACATCCACCTCGTCGACTACCGGGTGCGGGTGCTGGACTCGGCCAAGGGGACCGGATCGGTGACCCGCGTGCTGATCGACACCACCGACGGCGATCGCACCTGGACGACGATCGGCGTGTCGGAGGACATCATCGAGTCCTCCTGGCAGGCCCTGTCCGACTCCATCGTCTACGGTCTCCTGCGAGCGTCCACGCAGGACGACCGTGTCGAAGACCAGGAGGAGCGACGGTCATGACCCAGCCCAGCTTCGTACCGATCGTGGAGGCCGACCAGGTGAGGCCGGCCTACCGCCTCCGCGTCCCGTCCATCTGGACCCAGTCGCGTCCGTCCGAGCTGTTGGGGACCACCCCTCCTTCCGGCCGCCTCTTCGGTTCGGCCGGGCCGGACCAGGGGTTCGCGCTCAAGCTCGCCCGACGGTTCGAGGACCGTCTCGTCCTCGAACCGGGCGAGACGGCCGAGGACGCCGCGGCCGGGGCGGCCGCGGTGGCGACCAGGCGCTCGGCGGGCTTCGGGCGGGCACCCGCCATCGGCGATCTGACGTTCGCCTACACGCTCTGGGGGTTCCTCGGTGGGGCGCCACCGGACCTGCTCGCGGCCAGGGCACCCCTCTTCCGGTCGGCGGCGCACCACTACCAGGCCCGGCGGGCCATCGCCGAAGCGGTCGCCGGCGACGCGCTCCGGCTCACGCCCGAGCAGGTGGCCGAGCGGCTTTCCGACTGGCGGTCGATGCTGACGGTTGCCGAGGCCGGCTGACCCGACCGGCGCGCACCACCGTACCGGCCCGGCAGGCCCGTTCCGGTTCGCCGATCCGGGTCACGCCTGGATGCCCCGTCGTTCAACCAACGCTCAACCGCCGGTCGGTCGACGGTGAGGGTCAGTGCCCCTTGCGGTGCCAGCGCTTGGAGTCGCCCTTGGCCGTCCCGGACGCCGGTGCGCGGGAGGTGAACGAGTCGCCCCCGGGGCCGTGGCGACCGCTGCCCGCCCGCTCGTCGGCACCGTCGTAGCGGACGGAGACGATGTCGGCCATCGGCGCACCCTGCAGCGCCGTCTGGAACAGGTCGGGGAAGTGGGGGCCGGCGTGGGCGGGACCACCGCCGGGACGACCCGCTCCGGACGGCGGTGCGCCAACCGCCGGTGCCCGTGGGACCTCCCGCACGGAAGGGTGCAGCTCGGGCGGGTACCACTTGCCGTCGCTGGCGATCCACCAGCCCGGACCCTGGGAAGCATCACTCATGTGAATTCCTCCACCACTATCAGTGTCAATGTAGATGGCCGGATCGTACCTCGGCGTCGGTGTCGGTGCTGGGGAATCGTCGCTGGACGGATCGTGGTCCGGGGGTCCGGACGACGGGCCGGAGGCCCCCCCGGGGCTGGCTAGCGTGGTGCCATGGATGCCGCCTCGTTCACCCTCAACGACACGCACCGACACTTCCGGGACACCGTCCGGCAGATGGCCGAGGCGCGCATCGCCCCCCACGCGGCCGAGGTGGACCGCCAGGAGTCCTTTCCCTGGGAGAGCTACCGGGCGTGTGCGGAGATGGAGCTCCCCTCCCTGGCGTTCCCCACCGAGTTCGGTGGTGCGGGGGCCGACATGGTCACACAGGCCATCGCCGCGGAGGAGCTGGCCCGGGCGTGCGCCTCGACCGCGGTCACCTTCCTGGTGACCAAGCTCGGAATGCTTCCCTTGATGAACTTCGGCTCCGAGGAGCTCAAGCGGACCTACCTCCCGCGGGTGGCGTCGGGCGAGGCGCAGTCGAGCTACTGCCTGTCCGAGGCGGACGCCGGGAGCGACGTGGCCTCGATGCGCACGCGTGCCGTGCGCGACGGCGACTCCTACGTCCTGAACGGGACCAAGTACTGGATCACCAACGCCGGGGTCTCCGACACCTACACGGTCTTCGCCAAGACGGACCCCGAGGCCGGCCATCGCGGGATCACCTGCTTTTTGGTCGAGAAGGACTGGGGCGTGAAGGTGGCCAAGCTCGAGCACAAGTTGGGGCTCCGGGGCAGCCCCACCGGCGAGGTGGTCTTCGAGGACGTCCGGGTTCCCGTGACCCATCGGATCGGCGAGGAGGGTGAGGGCTTCCGGATCGCCATGCACACCCTGGACCGCTCCCGACCCACCATCGGTGCGCAGGCGGTGGGCATTGCCCAGGGGGCGATCGACTACGCCGCCGGCTACATGCAGGAGCGTAAGGCGTTCGGCCGGCCGATCGCAGACCTCCAGGGTCTGCGGTTCATGCTGGCGGAGATGGCCATGCGGACCGAGGCCGCCCGCACGCTCGTCTACCGGGCGTGCTCGGTGATCGACACCGGCGACCCGGAGGGGGAGCTCTCGAAGATCGGCGCCATGGCCAAGTGCTTCGCCTCCGATACCGCCATGGCGGTCACCACCGATGCGGTCCAGCTCCTCGGCGGGTACGGCTACACGACGGACTTCCCGGTGGAGCGGTTCATGCGCGACGCGAAGATCACCCAGATCTACGAGGGCACCAACCAGGTGCAGCGGGTGGTCATCGCAAAAGCGCTGTTGGGGTGACGATTCTGGCCGGCCCTGACGGCAGCTCACTGATAACAGACGCAATGTCATCGTGAACGGTTGGGCGTTGGACGAGCGTCGGCGAGCGTCGGCCAGGTGGCCCGCGTCACGGGTACACCGGAGGGCAACATTTGCGCCGATCAGGGTGGGGTCAAGGTCGCCGGTCCACGTGTTCTTCAGCGCAGAGCGGATGCCAGCGATGCGGGTTCGGAGAGTGCCATCTCTGTCCATGGTCTCGGGACAACGCCACAGGCGTCCGCGGCAATTCGGTCTGGAATCCGCGGTGGTTGGTCCCAGAGGGGACTCCCCCGAATCGTCCGTAGACAACGATCGAACGCCAAGTGGATCTCTCGACCGGTTGATCGGCGCGTGTTTCTGGCTCGCCCGTCTCCGACGGGGGGCCGGCGCTGGGGCGCGCTTCTCGCCGGAGTCACCGAAGAGATGGCCGCACGGGGCGATTCCCCTTTACCCCGCCGGACGGATGGTGTCGGACTCCAGAACGAGTGGTTCGTGGCTGACGATCCGGCATGCAACGAGTACCTCCGTTCCCATGCACCTGATCCCTTCCGGTCCCGCGGCGTCATGATCGATCCCGATGCGTTGGAGTCGGCGTGAGGTCCGACGGTCCGCTGCTGGGGCAGGAGCGAATCACGGAGTTGCTCGCCGAGCTCGGTCGGAGCTGTGCCGCCCCTGGACGCTCTGTGGACATGATGGTCGTTGGAGGTGCGGGCGATCGCCTTGGCCTACTTCGGGGACCGGGCAAGGCGCGGCATCGACGCGATCTTCGAACCGGAGATGCGGGTCTCTGAGGTGGCGGCCGACGCGGCCCTCAGGCGGTCGCCCGGATGGCCTCCGCCGGCGACGACGGGCGCGCCGACGACCCCTCCGCCGCGTCGGCGAGGGCCAGCCTTTCCTCGTCGTGCCGGTACGCCCAGCCGGGTCCCCGGAAGACGTAGGAGAGGCGTTCCCCCCATGTGGTCGAGCCGGCCACGCCGCGCAGCATCTGCGCGTGCTCGTGGAGCGCGATCCGACCCGGGTTGAAGGTCCCGATGTTCCTCGTGAGGCCGTAGACCACCCGTTCGCCCTCCGGTTCGAACGTGCCGAACAGGCGATCCCACACGATGAGGATGCTGCCGTAGTTCCGGTCGAGGTACTGGGAGTTCGATCCATGGTGGACCCGGTGGTGGGACGGGGAGTTGAGGACCTCTTCGGGACGGCCCAACCGGCCGATGCTCTCGGTGTGGATCCAGAACTGGTAGAGGAGGTTCACCGACCGGGCCACCAGCACCGCCTCGGGTGCCATGCCGAAGAGGCACAGCACGCCGTAGGGGATGTACGGGCCGAAGTCGTCGAGGACGGGCTGGCGGAGGGCGGTCGAGAAGTTGTACCGCTCGCTCGAGTGGTGGACGACGTGGACGGCCCAGAGGTACCGGCTCTCGTGGCCGAGCCGGTGGTTCCAGTAGTAGATGAAGTCCCAGCCGGCGATGGCGGCGAGCAGGGCGAGCGGTCCCTTGCCTCGTGTGCCGAAGAGCCGGTGGCGCCAGAACTGGGGTGCCGTGGTGACCGTGGCCCAGGTGGCCGAGACGACGACTCCGCCCAGGATGACGGCAGCCACCCCTGCGGCGGACGCCAGCTGGTCGGCGCGATCGGGCTGGGACTGCTGCGGTCGGTCGACTTCCGCCGCAGCCGGCGGGGGGGCCGACTGCCCGTCCCCGGTCGGCGGCGGTGCGGTGTGGGAAGGACCGGGGACGGCCCACCGCGCCCCGGCAGGTCCGGTCCGCCGCCTGGCCAGCAGGCCGGCGCCGGTGGCGACGGCCGCGGCGCCGAGTGCGCCGACGGCCAGGTGCTTGCCGTACCGACCGCGACCGAGGGCGAACGGACGCAGGAGACGGGGGATGACGATCGGGGTCACCAGACTGGCGGTCCCCATGGTCAGGCTGGCCAGCGTGTCGCGCCACTCGTAGTCGCCGGCCTCAGGGGCGCCGCCGCCGGAGTCGCCGGCCTCGGAGGCGCCGAGGCCATTGGCACCGGCCTGGACGGCCCGGGCGGCCCGGCGTCGCTGCCATCGGTGCTCGGCCAGCATGCAGGCGAAGAACGCGGGGATGGCGAGCAGGTTCGGGTCCTTGGGCAACCGGGATCGCACGTCGTCATCATGGCACGGCCAGCGGGAACCCCGGGTGGCGCCGACCGCCGTTTGGACCTCGGGCGTGCCGACCGGATCCTGCCCGACTGGAGTGTCCGCCCGGTTGCCGCTGGGGCTCGCCAACGGCCCGTACCCTCGGACCGAGGGTCCTGTCGGCCGCCACTTCCGAGCGGTCCGGCCGCACTCGGGAACCCCGGATCGGGCCCGGCCGGGAAGGATGTGCTCACATCGGGGTTGCACCAGGGGCAGTACCCGTGGTCTTCGGGCGGTTGGAGCGGGCCTGACGGGTGCGGGCTTGGGCGTGTGGGCGTAGGCAGGATGAGAGGGGCAGGGCGGGCCCTGGGCCCCGAGCCCCGGTTCGACGAGGAGGAGGACGACGGTGGAGATGACGGAAGCGAAGCTGAACGAGGCGTTGGAACGGCATGCGGACGGGCGGGGGGTGGTCCCCACGGACATTGTTGAGCGCCTGCGCAGGGAGGGTCCGTGGGACGGGCGGCGGTGGGACGTGCTCCAGGTCGTCGGGGACGACGGGGCGCGTCTGGCCTACCTCGCCGGCGGGCTCTCGGCCGCCGAGGTGGCCACCTGCGTCGAGCTGTGGAGCACCTCGGCGCTCACCGTCGACCAGATCCGCGCGGTGGTCGGCGCCGGGGGCTATGACCCGGACCCGTTTGGCGTGATCGCGGCCGAGGGGTTGCTCGCCCAGGTGCTCGCCGGCGACGGCGGCCGGCCGGGCCACATCGGCGACGAGCTGGCCGGTGCCTGGATCAGCGATCAGTTGGCGGCCAGCTCCGACGAGGAGGTCCGGTCGTGGGCGGTGGCGAACGCACGGTGATCGTGGCCCGCCGAAGACCCCGCGTCCGGGCGGCGGGCCGGGGACCGGTTACCTGTGTCATGGAGCCGGGGCGCGGGAGGGTCGGCGCCGTACCACGGTGATGGTCGCCACCACGCCGGTGGTCACCGATCCGAACACGATCAGGGCCACCCCGGTGCCGAACCGGCCGGCCAGCTCGCCGAGCAGGAACGACCCGATCGGGGTGGTGCCCCCCATCAGCAGGACGTAGATGCTCATCACCCTCCCCCGCAGGTGGTTCGGGGTGAGCAGCTGCAGCCGGGTGTTGGCCGTGACCGAGGTGACGATGCCCGCCGCTCCGGCGAACCCGAGAAGAGCCAGGCTGAGTAGGTAGGACGTGGACAGGCCGAGTGCCACCAGGGTCAGGCCGAGCACCGACGCTCCGATGGTGAGCCGGCGATCGGTGGCGTTCTGGTTCCGGACGAGCACCAGCGCGGCCACCAGTGAGCCCGCTCCGAGCGCAGCCATCAGGTTGCCGAAGCCCGTCGCCTGACGGTGGAGGACGAAGCGGGCGATCAAGGGCACGGCCACCTGCCAGTTGAACCCGAAGAGCCCGACCACGCCGAAGAGGATCACCACCCGGCGGATGGGGATGGTCGCCAGCGCGTAGGACAGCCCCTCGCGGAGCTCCCAGAGGGCGGACCGGTGGTCTTGCGCCGCCCGGGGGACGACGTGCGAAGGCCGGATCACCAGCAGCACCACCACGATGGGTAGGAACGACACCGAGTTGAGGAAGAGCGCGCCGGCGATCCCCCAGAAGGCGATGGCCAGCCCGCCGACGGCGCCGCCGATCATCCTGGCCCCGTTGAACTGGACGCTGTTCAGGGCGACCGCGTCCGCCACCAGGTCGAGTCCGACCAGCTCCGGAACGAACGCCTGCTGGGCCGGATTGTTCAGGGCGTTGGTCAGTCCGAGGACGACGGCGAGCACCGCGATCTCCGAGAGCGTGACCCGGTGCGTCGCCACCAGGAGGCCGAGCGCGACGGCCTGGAGCGTGAGGGCGAGCTGGGTGCCGATGAGGACCTGCCGGCGGGGGAGGCGGTCGGCGACCACACCGCCGAAGAGCGAGAAGACCAGGATCGGCGCGAACTGCAGCATCGTCACGGTGCCGAGGTCGACTGCGGAGTGGGTGACGTCGAGCACCAGCCACGACTGGGCGACGGCCTGCGACCAGGTACCGATCCCGGAGAGGAACTGGCTTCCCCAGTACCACCTGAAGGCGGGGACGGAGAACGCAGCCAGCATCTCCCGCCACGAGCCGCCGCCCACGGATGCTCGACCGGGAACCGTCCCGCTCGCCGTGGCGGGGACATCCTCGCTGGTCTGCTCGCCCACGGCGCCTCCCCGGTGCCGTCCCACCGTACCGTGGCACGGCCTTGTGCGGTGTCGGCGATCCGGTCACCGATCCCGACCGCTGGCCGGCGATCGGAGTACCGCCGGCTGCTTCAGTGGAGCACAGCCCAGGCGGTCACGATGCTGAACGAGTTGGTGGCGATGTGGGCGAGCACCGGCGCCAGCAGGCTGCCGGACCGCAGCCGGAGCCAGGCGAACCCGACACCGGCGATCGAGGTGCCGGCGATCGAGATGCCGGCGACGGTGGCCGTGGACTTCAGGTTGGCCACCGACAAGAACGCGCTGGGCTTCAGCAGGCCGAAGACCACGATGATCAGGACCAGGCCGGCCCACGGATCTGCCCGGGGCCGGGGCGCGCGACGTCGCCGGGACGGTCGCCCGGACGGATGCGCGTCGCGGGGGTTGCGGCGGTCGTCATCGCTCCAGTCCAGTGGTCACCGTGCTCGATTCGGTCAGCGGCCCGGAAAAGTGCCCTGCGGAAGCCGGACGGCGGCTCTGCGATCCGCGCCGTCCCGTCGGCACGGATCGGCCGGTCGGTGCCTTGCCCCGGGCCCAGCCCCAGCCCACGACCGAGTCCCAGTCCCTGTCCCTGTCCCGGTCGATGTCCGTCGGGGCTACTCGTAGACGAGCACGCCGCGGATGTTCCGGCCGTCGAGCATGTCCGCGTAGCCCTGGTTGATGCCCTGGAGGTCGTAGGTGCGGGTCACCATCGAGTCGAGGTCGAGCTGGCCCTGCTCGTAGAGGCGGAGCAGGTGGGGGATGTCGTAGCGCATGTTGGCCGAGCCGAAGATGGTCCCCACCACCTGCTTCTCCATCAGGGTGAGCCAGGTCAGCGAGAGCGTCACCTCGGTCTCGGCCATGGGATGGATGTTGGTCACCACCACCCGACCGCGCTTCGCGGTCAACTGCATGATCGACTCCATCAGCCGGCCGTCCCCGACCCCCATGGTGCAGATGACCTTGTCGGCGTTCTTCCCCCAGGTGACCTCGTTCACCAGCGGGAGCGCCTCCTCGATGCTGGCCGCGGTATGGGTGGCCCCGTAGGTGGTGGCCATCTCCCGCTTGAACGCGACGGGGTCGACGGCGAAGATGCGCTCGGCTCCCGCCAGGCGGGCGGCCTGGATGGCTGCGGCACCGAGCCCGCCGATCCCGATCACCACGACGTCGTCGCCGGGGCCGACCTCCGCGGCATAGACCGCGGAGCCCCATCCGGTGGTGACACCGCAGCCGACCAGGCAGGCCTTGTCGAGCGGGTAGTGGTCGAGGATCTTCACGCAGGACGCCTGGTTGACCACCGTGTGCTTGGCGAAGGTGCCGAGGCACACCATGGTGTGCAGATCGGTGCCGTCCGACGCATGGTGCCGGTGGGTGCCGTCGGCCTGCGCCCCGAGCATCAGCTGGGCCCCGACGTCGCAGAGGCTGGAGTGGCCACGGGCACACGACGGGCACTTCCCGCACGCGGGGATGAAGCCGAACACGACGTGGTCGCCGGGCTTGAGGTCCTGGACGCCGGGTCCCACCTCCTCCACCACGCCGGCCCCCTCGTGGCCACCGATGGCCGGGAGCGCTCCCGGGAGGTCGCCGGTGCGCAGGTGCTCGTCGCTGTGGCACATTCCCGAAGCCGCGATGCGCACCAGCACCTCGCCCGTCTTCGGTGGATCGAGCGTGATGGTCTCGACCTTCCAGTCCTCGCCCAGACCCCACAGAATTGCCGCTTCGGTTTCCATCGTCGTCCCTCTCTCGTGCTCGCGAGCCGGAGGCCCCCCGTCGCCCCGTTCCGTGACGGAGCGCTCCAGCCACGGTAGTCGCGCCCGCGCCCTTCCACCGCTCGGCCCGGGGTGCCGTCCGGGAACCGGTCGCTCGGTCGGCTTCGCTCTGTCGGCTTCGCTCGGTCGGCCCCGGGGCTCCGTCTCGACGGTCCGGTCAGGATCGGGGGAGACTCGGGTCGACCCGGCGGCGACGGGACGGGGAGGGAACGGCCCTCTCCGATCGGACGACCTGGCCGGGACCGAGGAGGGCACCGAGATGGGCGAGGGAGCACCCGCATGAGGATCGCGAACGTCGACGGGCGCGTGACCCTGGTGCCGGAGGGCATCGCGACCATTGCATGTGAGCGGGGGGGATCGGTGCCCGGCGTGGATGTCGAGCGGGCGAGCGGGGGCCGCTTCGGTCCGGACCCCCAGGCCGTCTTCGACGGGTGGGACCGCTTCGACGCCTGGGCGCGCACCGTCGACCCCGCCGGTGGCGACGTCGAGGTCACCGCCGACGCGCTCGGCCCGGTGGCGCCCCGACCGTCCCAGGTGTTTGCCGTCGGGCTCAACTATGCGGCGCACGTGGCGGAGACCATGCGGGAGGCGCCGCCGTCCCCGTCGGTGTTCACCAAGTTCCCGACCTGTCTCGCTGGACCGTCGGCCGCGGTCCCCCTCCCGCCGGGGAGCGTCGACTGGGAGGTCGAGCTGGTGGTCGTCGTCGGGCGCTCCGCCCGCTCGGTCCCACGGGAGGCGGCCTGGCGCCATGTGGCCGGGGTGGCCGTCGGACAGGACTTCTCCGAGCGCGACCTCCAGATGAGCGGCACGGTGCCCCAGTTCAGCCTGGCCAAGTCGTACCCGGGCTTCGGACCCGTCGGTCCGGCGCTGGTCACGGTGGACGAGCTGCCCGATCCGGACGACCTGGCCATCGGCTGCACGGTCGACGGCGAGACGATGCAGGACGCCCGCACCTCCATGATGATCTTCGACGTCCCGGCGATCATCGAGCACCTCTCGGCGGTGCTGCCTTTGCGCCCCGGCGATCTGATCTTCACCGGGACCCCGGCGGGTGTCGGGATGGGGCGCAGCCCGAAGCGGTTCCTCCGGGCGGGTGAGGTGGTCGAGAGCCGGATCGAGGGGATCGGCTGCCTGGTGAACCGGATGGTCGCCGCGGCGGGTTGACGGACCAGCCCGACGGTCGGACCGGCGACGGATCGCTCCGGGCTGCCGGGGCACCACCTGCCGGGGCACCACCTGCCGGGGCACCACCTGCCGGGGCACCGCCTGCCGGGGCACCACCTGCCGGGGCACCGCCTGCCGGGTGTCATCATGGGGGGATGACGGCATCGGAGGAGCGGAGGACCGGGATCACCGTGGTGGGTCGGCACCTGTCGCTCGCCTGGATCCTCTTCTTCACCAAGTTGACGGTGGAGGTCGACGGCGAGCCCCACGTCGGGCCCTGGAAGCCCCACTTCATCCCGGTGGATCCCGGGCCCCACACCGTGACGGTCTTCTTCAAGTACATCGGGAAGGACCGCTGTGGGGAGGCGAGCATCCCGGTCACGGTGCCCGAGGACGGCTCGGTGGGGCTTCAGTACCGGGCACCCAAGCTGATGACGTCGCCCGGCAAGCTCGATACGGTGCGCTAGCAGGTGGGCGAGAGCCCGTCGCCGGCGGCCGGGTCGCAGGCGAGCGCCGGGGCGGACCACGGTGCCCTGATGGATCCGGCGGCCGACGCGCCCGCCGCCGGAGAACGCACGGTCGCACTGGTCCGCTCCGGCGGCGTGGTCGTCGAGCAGATCGTCAGCGGGGTGCTCGACGACCCGGTGGACTACCTGGAGGACGTGCACGAGTGGGCGGTGGTGCTCGCCGGACGGGCCGTCGTCGAACGGGGTGCGGACCGGTTCGAACTGGGTGCGGGTGAGTGGATCCTCCTTCCTGCCGGCATCCGTCACCGGCTGGTCGAGACCGCTCCCGGTACCAACTGGATCACCGTCCGCTGGCCACCGGACTGACCCCGCCGGGTGGGTCGACCGCCGGGTGGGTCAGGAACCGGGGAGGACCAGGACGGCCGCCCCGTTCACCTCGTCGTGGGCCAGGTCGCGCAGCGCCCGGTCGGCCTGGTCGAACCGGTACGGGCTCGTGGTGACCCGGATGCCGATCCGCGCGGCGAGCGCCAGGAACTCCTCCCCGTCGCGGCGGGTGTTGGCGGTGACGCTGCGGAGCACGCGCTCTTCGAACAGGTGGCGCTGGTAGTCGAGCGGGGGGACGTCGGTCAGGTGGATGCCCGCCACCGCCAGGGTGCCGCCCCGATCGAGCGCCGCCATGGCGGGGAGCACCAGCGTTCCCACCGGGGCGAAGAGGATGGCGGAGTCGAGCGGCTCCGGCGGTGGGGCGTCCGCCCCGCCCGCGCTGGAGGCCCCGAGCTCGAGGGCCAGGGCGCGCGCCTCGGCCGAACGGGTCATGACATGGACCCGGGCTCCCTCGGCGAGTGCGATCTGCGCGGTCAGGTGCGCGGACCCCCCGAAGCCGTAGATCCCCAGGCGACCCCCGCGGGGAAGTCTCGACTGGCGGAGCGCCCGGTAGCCGATGATGCCGGCGCACAGGAGCGGTGCGGCGTGCTCGTCGTCGAAGGCGTCGGGGAGCCGGTAGGTGAATGCCTCGTCGGCCACCACGAACTCGGCGTACCCGCCGTCGACGTCCCATCCGGTGAACCTCGGATCGGTGCAGAGGTTCTCGCGGCCGGACCGGCAGAACCGGCACTGCCCACAGGTGTGGGCAAGCCACGGGACACCCACCCTGTCCCCGACGGCGAACCGGACGGATCCCGGACCGCACGCGTCGACGCTGCCCACCACCTCGTGGCCGGGGACGACCAGGGGGCGGGTCGGGGCGAGGTCCCCTTCGGCGAGGTGCAGGTCCGTCCGGCACACTCCACAGGTGCGGACCCGGACCCGGACCTGCCCTTCGCCGGGTACGGGCACGGGGCGTTCGATCTGCACCAGGGGTGCGCCGTCGGCCGGCCCCGGAGTCCCGACCGCCCAGGCGTGCATGGTGGCAGCCACCGGCAGGCCCCCCCCGTCTCAGGTGATGTCACGCCGGCTCAGGATCACCGAACCGACCGCTGCGAAGACCAGGCCGTAGAACAACATCAGCAGGCCGCCCTCCCACCAGTTGAAGAGGCCCAGAGTGACCCCCGGTGGGCCGCCCGGACCACCCCCGGTGCTGCGGGTGAGGTTGGAGGCGGCGAGGGCGGCGCCGCTCGGCACCCACTTTTCGGCGCCGTGGACCAGGCTGACCAGGATGCCCTCCAGGATGACGAACCATCCGAGGACGACGATGATTGCGGCGACCTGGTTGGTCAGCACCGAGCCGACCCCGACCCCGAGGATGGCGAAGAGCGCGAAGACCAGGATCATCCCCGGGGCGACCGCCGGGAGCTGATGGGCCATGGCGGTCAACGAGCCGCCGCGGGCGTCGAGGGTCAGCCCCCCGCCGATCATGGTGGCGACCAGCATGATCACGGCCAGCACGGCCCCGGCGATGGCCGCCAGGATCAGCTTCCCGCCCACGAACACCGCGCGTCGCGGGGTGACCAGGAACGCGGTGGTCGCCGTCTTGTGGCGGAATTCGACGGTGATGCAGAGGACCCCGAGGAGGAGGGCCAGCAGGTAGCCCTGGAACCCGGAGCCGACCAGGTTCCTGAGCTGTTGGGTGGTGTGCGGGACCTCGTACCCGGAGCTGACGACGCCCTGGTCCGCGGGGGACAGGAAGATGACCAGGATCAGGAGCGCGTTGATGATCAGCGCGATGCCGGTCAGCACCCACGGGACGGCCGTGGTGCGGAGCTTCAACCACTCGGCGCGGACGACGGCGATCACTGCGCACCTCCCGGGAGCACGCCGGGCACGCCGGGCACGCTGGGCGCTCCGGGCACGCTGGGCACGCCGGGCACGCTGGGCGCTCCGGGCACGCTGGCGTCGAACCCGCGGGTCAGGCCGAGGAAGACGTCCTCGAGGCTGCCGCGGTCCTGGATCTG